>JAPOHQ010000009.1 GCA_029979375.1 Microbacteriaceae bacterium | reverse complement strand
GGTTGAAGTGGGCACCAGAAAAAGAAGCCAGTGCTGAGATCGAGACAAACAGCACAGCCGCCACGGTCCCAGCAATCATCCAAAGACCCAGAGCGCCCTGCGCACCCAAATCACGCACCATGAATCCAGCACCCGTTACCGCCGCAACGATCGAGAGCGTGCCCAGTAATTCGGCCAGGTATGCCGAGCGCGAACCAGTTTCCATAGTGAACTCCGTGAGTTAGGCTAGCGGTAGTTTATAGATAAGCATCTATGTATAAGGTGAACAAATGGTTACCAAGATCGGGCTGGACATCGCGCAGTGTGCGCCAGCCCCTGGCCTCGAGCCCATGGCCAGAGGCAAGGCAAGCTCGATAGCAGCCCTGCTAAAGGCGGTCGCCGACCCGACCAGGCTGCAGATTCTCGCGCTGATAAACCAGGGCGAAAATGGCCAGGCCTGCACCTGCGATCTGACCGGGCCGCTCGGCCTTAGCCAGCCCACCATTTCGCACCACATGAAAAAACTCACCGAGGTCGGCATCCTCACGGCCGAGCGCAAGGGGACCTGGGTGCACTACAAGATTGACCGCGAGGCCTGGAGCCAGATTGCGAGCCTCTTCGAATGAGCATCACCCACACCTCGTTTGGCGTGTTGACTCCCGAACACGACCAGCCGGTTTTCAACGAGCGAGCAGTGCGGGCCTCTGCCGGACTGCTCTTCGTGTTTGGGTTTGCAGGATGGATGACAGCCGCACTCACTAGCGACTTTTCGCTGCTCAGAGCCTTCGGTGCTTTCTTCATGCTCGAGATGTTCCTGAGGCTCTTCTTTGGGCAGCGCTTCACCCCAACCCTCGTCATAGCCGACTTCCTGGTCAGAAACCAAAGGCCCGAGTGGGTGGATGCGAAACCCAAGCAGACGGCATGGGGCATCGGGTTCGGGATGGTGCTGCTGGCCTGCTTCATGATGGGCTGGCTGGGCCTAAGAGATGAGCTTGTTCTCTCGCTTTGCGGGGTATGCATGAGCTTCCTTTTCGCCGAGGCGGCGGTTGGCTTTTGTGCTGGCTGCTGGCTCCACCAAAGATTCGCCAAAGAAAAACCACAGCTCTGTTCGGGCGATGTCTGCCAGTACGAGCCAGAAAGAAGGTAGCAATGGAAAAGATCGAGATCAGCATTGAAGGGATGACCTGCGGGCACTGCGCGATGAGTGTGACCAATGAGCTGGCAACCCTGGCGGGAGTCAGCAGTGTCACTGTTGACCATCAGAGCGGCAAGGCAACGGTTGAGTCCGAGGGAGTTTCCCAGGACCAGCTCTCGGCGGCAGTCGAGGAGGCTGGCTACCAGGCAACGGGGTTTGCAACCGTAAATGGCTAACAACCTCCTCGAGCTAGACATCGAGGGCATGACCTGCACGGCGTGTGCGCGCCGGGTAGAAAAGAGCCTGAACAAGCTCGAAGGCGTTTCCGCCTACGTCGACTTCGCCCGCGAAAAGGCCCACCTGCAGCTGGCCGGAGCAATCGAACTGCCGGCTCTTCGGGCCGCGGTCGAACAGGCGGGCTACCGAGTCGGGGAAGGCAAAGAGGAGCTCAGAACCCTCAGGCCAAGGCTTTATCTCGGTTTGCTTCTCTCCGGTCTGGCAGTAATTTTCTCGATGGTCCCGGGTATCGAATTCGCCGGCAAGCACCTGCTGGTCTGGGCCCTGGCAACGCCGGTAATCACTTATGTTGCATACCCGTTTCACTCGGCAGCAATCAAGAATCTTCGCCACGGCGACACAACCATGGACACGCTTGTTTCGCTCGGCTCAACGGTGGCGTACCTCTACAGCAGCTACCTCGTCCTTAGCGGTTCGGACCACCACTACTTCGAGGTGAGCGCGGTTGTCCCATCGGTCGTGCTGCTCGGCCGAACCATCGAGGTTCGGGCCAGAAGGAGCGCAACGGACTCGGTGCGAGCACTCTTGAGCGCAATCCCAGACAATGCTTTGAAGATTCAGGATGGGGTCCGCAGCAGTGTCCCGACCCACACCCTCAGAGCAGGCGATCGAGTAATCGTTGTTGCTGGTGAGCGAGTTCCGGCCGACGGCAGGCTCATTAGCGACTTTGCCTCGGTGGACAACTCCACCCTCACCGGCGAATCGCTTCCAGTCGAGCTGACCACCGGTGGATCGGTGAGTGCCGGGGCGACGATTCTCTCCGGAGAAGTAGAGATTGAGCTTTCATCGAGCGCCGCGACCTCGCGGCTTTCTCGGATTGCAGACCTGGTCCGAGAGGCAACTGCCAACAAGACTCAGCTCGCCTCGCTCACCGACAAGATCTCCAGTATCTTCGTTCCGAGCGTGATTGCGATATCCATCGCCACATACCTCGTTTGGGGTCTCGCCCTCGGTGACTGGACCAGGGCCTTCGAGTCGGCGGTAGCGGTTCTGGTGATTGCTTGCCCCTGTGCCCTGGGCATCGCGGTTCCCATGAGCCTGGTGGTGGCAACCAGCATCGGAACAAAGCGCTCGGTAGTGATCAGAAACCCCGACTCACTGAGAGTTCTGGCAAAGATCAAGAAGGTTGTGTTTGACAAAACCGGCACCCTCACAGACGGCAGACTCCAAATTGTCAGTGCAGTGGGTCTGGGAGGAGTCAGCACCGAAACTGCCCTGGACAGGGCTGCTGCGGTCGAGGCCGGGAGCAAGCATCCGATCGCGCTTGCCCTCAGACGCGATGTCACGCCGGCAACCGAGATTGCAGAACTGGCAGGCAGTGGAGTCAGTGGCCTGGTCGATGGCCTGCGAGTGAGCGTTGAAAAACCCGGCAACTACCACAACCAGGCCGAGCTAGACGAGGCAATCGGGAAGGCTGGACCAAATACTTTGGTGGTGGTTGCCTGGGAGGATTGGGCCCATGGGCTGATCGAACTGAGCGACGGGCTTCGCCAAGGTGCTAGAGAAGCTATCGAACTTATTCACCAGCACCGACTCAGCGGGGCCATTCTTTCGGGCGACAACCAGCGCAGGGTCGATGAGGTTGCCACTCAGCTCGGTCTCGACGAAGCGGTCGGCGGTAGGAGCCCTGAGGGCAAGCTCGATTACCTTGCCAGCCAGAGTGTCCCGGTTGCCATGGTTGGTGATGGCATCAACGACGTTGCCGCCCTTGCCACAGCAGACATCGGTATCGCAATGGGTTCCGGAGCTCAGGCGGCTCAGGCGGCAAGTGCAATCACGATTCTCGACGATGACCCACGCAAGGTTCCGCTTGCGATCGAACTGGGTCAAAGAACCTATCGAAACATCTGTCAGAACCTTGGTTGGGCCTTTGGCTACAACACCCTATTGATTCCGGTCGCTGCTCTGGGCATGCTCAATCCGATGTTCGCAGGAATTGCCATGGCCTTTAGCTCGGTCTCGGTGGTGGCAAACTCACTCCGAATGAAGTGGCATTATTAGAGCGAACACAAAGGAGTGGCAAGTGATTAGCTCTGCCGATGAAAAAAGAGTCCTGGACCTAGTCCCCACGCAGCTTTACATCGCTGGTAAATGGCAGGACGCAGAGGGTGGCAAGAAGTTCGCCGTTCAAGACCCCGCTACCTCGGAGACTCTTCTCGAGGTTGCCGATGCCAGCTATGCCGATGGCCAGAAGGCCCTAGCGGCAGCGGCCGAGGCTCAAGACTCTTGGTCAAAGACCGCTCCCCGCGAGCGCGCAGAGATGCTGAGGCGAGCATTTGAAAAGCTCCTGGAACTCTCCGATGAGTTCGCAATCCTGATGTCGCTTGAGATGGGAAAGCCATTTGCAGAGGCAAAGGGTGAGCTCGCATACGGAGCAGAGTTCCTGCGTTGGTTCTCTGAGGAGGCTGTCCGCATCAATGGTCGCTACCAAACAGCACCAGATGGCAAAAACAGGCTCATGGTTCTCAAGCGCCCGGTTGGCCCAGCGCTGCTGATCACACCCTGGAACTTTCCGCTGGCCATGGCCACTCGAAAGATTGGGCCGGCAATTGCCGCTGGCTGCACATCGATTTTGAAACCAGCTGCTCTGACACCGCTAACCTCCCTGCTTTTTGCAAAGGTGCTGGAAGACGTGGGGGTTCCAGCTGGAGTCGTGAACGTGATTCCAACCACCAGCGCCGGAGAAGTTACCTCACCAATCATTAAAGACTCGAGGCTGCGCAAACTTTCCTTCACGGGCTCCACCCCCGTTGGCAAGATGCTTCTAAGGGACGCCAGCGAACAGGTTCTCAGGACCTCAATGGAGCTTGGTGGAAACGCCCCGTTCCTGGTCTTCGAGGATGCCGATGTCGACAAGGCGGTGGATGGTGCGATGCTCGCAAAGCTCAGAAACATGGGTGAGGCCTGCACAGCCGCCAACCGCTTCATTGTCCACGAGAGTGTGGCGGAAGAATTCTCAACCAAGCTTGCAGAACGATTCGGGGCCCTGAAAGTCTCAAGAGGTGTTGCTGATGGAGCCAACATCGGACCGCTAATCGATCAGAAGTCTCGGCAGGCCGTGCATGCCCTCGTGGAAGATGCCAAGGCAAAGGGTGCGAAGGTCTTGCTGGGAGGCGAGGTTCCCGATGGTCCGGGCTACTTCTACCCACCAACCGTCTTGGCTTCGGTTCCCGAGAGCTGCGAGATCCTAAGCAATGAGATATTCGGCCCGGTTGCCCCGATCTGCACGTTCAAGACCGAGGACGAAGCAGTCGCAATGGCCAACAACACCGAATACGGGCTCGTCGCCTACGCCTTCACGAAGGATCTGAACAGAGGGCTTAGGTTGGCCGAGCGGCTTGAGACGGGCATGTTTGGTTTGAACACCGGCCTCGTTTCCAACCCCGCAGGACCTTTTGGTGGTGTGAAGCAGTCTGGACTCGGCAGGGAAGGATCGCTCGAGGGCATCGAGGAGTATCTCGAGACTGTCTACGTTGGGATTGCGGACCCGACCGCCTAATCCGTCAGATCAACAACGTAATCAAGATTGAGCCTCAAGATCTCGAGGTCTGAGGTTAGAAAGCGGCCTCCGAGATCGAGGGTCTGCGCTAGCAAAATGTTGTCGAAAGGGTCGTCGTTCGCGACAGGTGTGAACCGCTCAGCCGCAGCGTCGGACAGAGGGTAGGAAACAAGTCCAATGGATCGCAGCCGATCGGTGCTCAGTGGACCGATTCTTAGCTTCCCCTTCAACTCCTTGATCTTGAACTCGATCAGGCTGATCGGCGAATAGTAGAGCTGGGAGTTGTTCAAAAGCCGAATGGTCTTCTTGCCTATCCGCTTTGACTGCGTCAGATACAGGAACAGCGCGCTCGAGTCGAGCAGGAGCTTTCCCATCTACCCAGCCTCCCGGCCCGAAATAAGCAGGTCCTTGTCCATCGCGGCTTTCCACTCCTGAGGTGTCTGGTCAAAGTCATCGCTGATCCAGCCGTCCAGTGGTTCAAACTCCCCAAAGAGTGGGCGAGCAGGTGCCTCGGCGGGGACTAATCGGGCGGCAACCCTTCCGCTTCTGGCAATCAGCACTTCTTGCCCAGACTCAACGAGCTCCACTAACTGAGAGAGCTTTGTCTTGGCCTCGTGCATGTTGAACACGTATGTCATGGTGGAAGCATAACTTAGCTATGTTTAGCTAAGCAACGGGGAACCACGGGCTGTGGAAAAGTCCCTTTGCCCCATGGGTATCCTGAGGCCGTGAAGAACATCCTGATGCTCCATGGCTGGACCAATAGACGCCCAGAGGGACACTGGATGCGGCTAACTGCCGCAGCGCTTCGGGCTGAGGCACACCGGGTCTGGTATCCCCAATTCCCATCGCCTGACACCCCAAAGCCCGCCGAGTGGCAAGACCTGCTTCGTCAAGAGAGCGACATGATGGACGAGGTTGCAGCAGAGGAAAAGATTTGCATTGCTCATTCCCTTGGCACCACTAACTGGCTTTACGGAGCCCTCTTCGACATCTTCTCCAAGCCCTTCGACAGGGTCTTACTCGTTGCACCCCCAGACCCAGAGATGACCTCTGAGACCTCAGGGATCGAAGGCGACCCGCTGGATTTGAGCAATCCAAACCTCGCTCCCCAGGCACACAGGTGGGCCAAGTCCCTAACCGCAATCGCAGGCGACAACGATCGTTGGCTGCCACGAGGGGTTGGGATCTATCAGCCTGCGCTCGGCATTGATCCAATTGTTTTTCCTGGTGCCGGCCACTTCAGCCTCGACGATGGCTGGGGGCCCTGGCCAGGCCTAGTCGATTGGGTGGACACCGCTAACGACCAGGACCTGCTGCGTCGCTAGCTGATCTCCCTGATCTCCCCCGTCTCGGGATGCTTTGGGTTTCTAGCCTTGAAGAGCAGGTAGATCCACACCAGCAGAAGGCTCGCAACAGCACCCATCCCGAAGGTGACGACAATCGCCAGCTGCGGATTGAATAGCAGCAGCAGCGTCAGCAGGGTTGGCGAAAGCGCGGAGACAATCTTGCTGAGCATCATGATGTAACCCTGGCGCTGGCCAAAACGATCGGATCCAAAGAACAGCAGCGGCAGAGACCCGCGAATGAATGGGTTCAGACCAACACCGATGCCATGCAGGATTACAAAGGCCATGAGGCCATTGGTTCCAAAGAGCCAGATGGCAATTACCCCCAAAGGATGGGCAAGGATCGAGATTGCGGCAACCCGGATTGGCGTTGCCCAATTGCCCAGAGCTAGCAGTAAGACCCTCGCGAGAACCTGGCTGGGTCCCAGCACCACCGACGCTACGAGTGCCAGCTCGATGCTCGCCCCAAGCTCGCCGAGCATGAAGGGAAGGGTGGTGTTCACCGAGGAAACAATGAAGCCCTCGAGCGCAAACATGATTGCAAAAACGACCAGCAGCGGATCAAATCGAAAGCGGTTGCGAACCATCTTTCTAATCGGACCGGTCATATCCGGTATCTCGCGGCGCTCAACCCTGGGGATGGTCAGGTGGAGCGGCAAGCCAATTGCTAGATGTGCAGCAACCCAGAACCAGACTGCCTGCTGCCAACCAAAGCTCTGCAGCAACAGGGTGGTGAGCGGCCAGGAAATCGACGAGGAGAAGCCGGCGAAAACGGTTATGCCGGCGATCACCCGATTGGACTTATCCCCGAAGAAGTTAACCGCCGTTGCGAATGCGGCGTCATAGTTACCCATCGAGCCACCGACGCCCATGAATATCCAAGCCAAGAAGAGCTGAACCGGTTCCGTTGCGGTCGCCAGGAGGGTCAAGCCGAAGGCAAAGGCAACCGAGCCGTAGGGAAGAACCTTTCGACCACCTAGCCGGTCAATCGCCTTCCCAATCCGAGGCCCGAGCAGACCAGAGACAAGCAAGGAGACGGTAAACGCCCAAAAGAAAAGCTCTGTAGAAATACCGAGAGCCTGGCTGATCGGAACCGCCAGGATTGCGGGGAGGTAAAAGCTCGAACCCCAGCCGAGAATCTGGGTGAGACCGAGGCGTATGGTGAGGCGGGTGCCTGGTTGCAACTATCACCTCTTTTGGAAACTGGCAAAAGTCTACTCTTGGGCATTACCCTCGAACCCATGCGCTCACTGGGCAGCTACCTAACCGGGATCAGGCATCCCGAGGGATTTCACGGCCAAGGCATAACCAAGAACTTCTTCGAGGGTTGGTATTTCAAGGTCGTCTCCGCTGACCAATCACAGCGCTGGGCGGTGATTCCAGGAATCTTTCGGGGATTAGGTGGCGAGAGCAGGGACGAGGCTTTCGTCCAGGTGCTTGATGGTTCGAGCGGTAGGAGCTGGTATCACCGCTTCGAGGTGAGCGAATTCAGCGCAAGCCCCAACAGGTTCGACGTGAGGGTCGGCGGCAACCACTTTCACGAGCGCGGTGCAGAGCTTGACCTCCCACAACTGAGAGGCCACCTCGAAATCACCACAGCTTTGAAACCTTGGCCGGTGACTCTCAGCTCGCCGGGAATCATGGGTTGGTATGGGCTGGTCCCATTTATGGAGTGTTTTCACGGCATCGTCTCTTTTGGCCACGATCTCAAAGGACAACTAGAGGTGGAGGGCAGCACGGTGAGTTTCGATGGTGGCAAGGGCTACATCGAAAAGGACTGGGGTAAGAACTTTCCCAGTGGCTACATCTGGCTGCACAGTAACCACGTGGAGAGCGACCCGGAGGCCTCTCTCGTTGCGTCGGCTGCCATTATCCCGTGGCTGAGGCGTCCGTTTCGCGGCTTCATCATGGGCCTGCACCACTTGGGCACCTTGCACCGCTGGACTACCTATAACGGATCGCAGGAGGAGCTACTCTCGCTAGATGACAGCCACGTCACCTGGCGAGTGGCTGGACCTGATGGGGTCCTCGAGCTCAGAGCCGAGCGGAAGCGGGGAGGTCTGCTGCACGCACCCCTAAGGGAAGCGATGCATCAGCGGGTTGAGGAGACCATGGATGGCAGGATAGAGATTCGTCACACCAAGGGTTCTAAGGTGCTGCTGGATTCAGTGGCAACCTGCGGGGCAATGGAAGTCTTCGGTGACACCGAAAGACTGCTGAGAATCTAGGAGCCCCATTTGCGCAGAGTGATCATTACCGGCGGCAGCTCCGGGCTTGGGCTTGCGAGCGCCGAGGAACTTGCTAGCCAAGGCGCAGACATCACCCTGGTTGCCAGAGGGGCGGAGCGTCTCGTTGAAGCATCGCAACAGCTCAGGAACCGCTACCCGGATGCTCGAATTACGGAACGGGTGCTGGATGTCTCAAACCTCGACGAGGTTCGGACCTTTGCCAAGGAGATATCTGGCCCGGTCGATCTTCTGATGAACAACGCGGGGCTGATGGGTCCCGACTTCGCGCTCTCCATCGAGGGCATCGAATCCCAGATGGCGACCAACCACATTGGCCACTTCCTGCTCACCTCTCTGCTCTGGGAGCGGCTCGAGGAAGCTACCAAACCTCGGGTGATTTCGCTGAGCTCCGTGGTCCACCGCCGCGGCAAGCTCAAGGCCGAATCGGTCGAGGAGATTCGCGGTGCAAAGAAGGGGAGCTACGACCGCTGGCAACGCTACGCGGACACCAAGTTGGCCTGCCTGCTCTTCGCGCGGGAACTAGATTTGAGAGCCAAGCAAGCAGGTTCCAAGGTCCTTTCCATTGCTGCCCACCCCGGCTGGGCTCTAACCGGGCTGCAAACCAACTACCCGAATCGCTTCGACTTCCTTGCGCAGGATGCGAAAACCGGTGCGCGCTCTCAGCTGCTAGCGGCAAACAAGCCGGGACTAGCTGGCGGCGAGTTCATTGGGCCTAGGTTTGAAGCGTGGGGCAATCCAAAGGAACTGACAGGTAGCAAAAGGTCTCGTGACCTGGATCTCATGAAGCGGCTATGGGAGATAAGCGAAGAGCTCACTGGAGCCAAGTTCCTGCCCTAGAGGTAGGCTTGGAAGCCGAAAGATAACGCCATGGATGCCGAAACTATTGTCGGTTCGAGACTTACGAACCAATCACTAAGGCGTTGGCTACACTCCCTGCCCGGTGTCGACAAGGTTGGCCTAGAACAGCGTGCAGCCTCACTGGCCACCAGATCAATCAAGACCGACTCCAAGGCCTGGGCGCTCGACCTAATAATCTCCATGATGGACCTGACAACGCTGGAGGGGGCTGACACTCCCGCGCGAGTTAGGTCACTTTGCAACAAGGCAATCACTCCGGATGAAGACGATCTGGATACCCCGAGCCCGGCCGCAGTGTGCGTCTACGGAGACATGGTTCAGCACGCCAAAGCGGCAATTGGGAAGCGAAAGATATACGTCGCTGCCGTGGCAACGGCATTCCCCTCTGGCAGAGCCAGCCTCAGGGTAAAGCTGCAGGACACCAAGGACGCAGTCGCGGCGGGTGCCAATGAGATCGACATGGTCATAGACCGCGGCGCATTTCTGAGCGGCAACTACCTCGAGGTTTTCAAGCAAATTCAGGCCATCAAGCAGGCCTGCCAGAGGCCGAGCGGCAAAGCCGCCCATCTCAAGGTGATCTTGGAGACCGGCGAGCTGCAGACCTATGACAACATCCGCAGGGCAAGTTACCTCGCGATGCTTGCTGGGGCAGATTTCATCAAGACCTCAACGGGCAAGGTTGGTGTCAATGCGACCCTGCCGATCACACTCCTAATGCTTCAGGCGGTAAGAGACTGGTATGACGAATACGGGATTCAGATCGGAGTAAAGCCAGCCGGAGGCATAAGAACCTCAAAAGATGCCATCCGGTATCTGGTGACCGTTAAGGAGACCGCCGGTGACCTCTGGCTCGATCCCGACTACTTCCGCTTCGGAGCTTCAAGCCTGCTTAACGACGTGCTGATGCAGCGCAAGAAGCTGAAGACCAAGACCTACCTCGGTAGCGACTATGTGAGCGTGGACTAGGAGAGACATGTTCGATTATTCCCCCGCACCGGAAGCAAAGCTGGCCAGCTTTGCAAGTTCCTATGGCCACTTCATTGGCGGCAAATTCACCAAGCCCCAGAAGACCTTTGAAACCATCAATCCCGCAACCGAAGAGGTGCTTAGCCAGATCAGCCACGGATCCGCCAAGGATGTCGACCTCGCGGTCAAGGCTGCCAGAAACGCCTACGAGAAGACCTGGAGCAAACTCTCGGGAGCCCAACGCGGCAAGTATCTGTTCCGAATCGCCCGCATCATGCAGGAGCGGGCCAGGGAGCTGGCCGTGGCGGAGACCCTGAACAACGGAAAGCCGATCAAGGAGACCAGAGACTTCGATGTTCCAACCTCGGTTGCCTGGTTCTTCTACTACGCCGGTTGGGCGGACAAGCTGGACTATGCCGGTATGGGAGCAAGCCCAAAGGCCCACGGAGTTGCCGGCCAGGTAATCCCCTGGAACTTCCCGCTGATGATGCTCGCGTGGAAGGTGGCTCCCGCATTGGCTGCGGGCAACACGGTGGTGCTGAAGCCCGCAGAGACCACGCCACTAACAGCACTGCTTTTTGCTGAGATCTGCCAGCAGGCGGAGCTGCCAGATGGCGTTGTCAATATCGTCACCGGATTCGGCGACACTGGAGCAGCGGTAGTCGGACACAAGGACGTGAACAAGGTTGCCTTCACGGGCTCAACCGAGGTCGGCAAGATCATCGCCCGACAGGTTGCCGGCACCAACAAGAAGGTGACCTTAGAGCTCGGCGGCAAGGCGGCCAACATCGTCTTCGACGATGCGCCAATTGACCAGGCAATTGAAGGGGTCGTGAACGGCATCTTCTTCAACCAGGGACACGTCTGCTGCGCAGGCTCAAGGCTGCTGGTTCAAGAGAGCATCCACGACGAGTTCATAAAGAAGCTCAAGCGTCGGATGGAGACCCTGCGCCTTGGTGACCCGATGGATAAGAACACCGATGTTGGAGCCATCAACTCGAAGGCTCAGTTGCAGAAGATCAAAGGTCTTGTGGCAAAGGGAGTCAAGGAGGGCGGAGACCTCTGGCAACCAGCCTGCAAGATCCCAAGAAACGGTTTCTGGTATGCCCCCGCGATCATCGACGGAGTTAGCCCGGCGAACACAGTTGCCAGAGAAGAGATATTCGGCCCGGTTCTCAGCGTGATTACCTTCCGAACCCCTACCGAGGCCATCACCAAGGCCAACAACACCGAGTATGGCCTGAGCGCTGGAATCTGGACCGAGAAGGGTTCGAAGATGCTCAAGCTTGCCGACCAGCTCAACGCCGGAGTCATCTGGAGCAACACCTTCAATCAGTTCGACCCAACCAGCCCATTCGGTGGCTTCAAAGAGTCGGGCTATGGGCGAGAGGGCGGCCGAGCCGGCCTTGCCGCATACCTCAAGGGAGGTAACTAACCATGCGTTTAGATGTGAAGAAGACCTACAAGCTATTTATCGGGGGCAAGTTTCCCCGAAGTGAGTCCGGTCGCAGCTACCAGGTCTCCGACAGCAAGGGCAAGCACCTCGCAAATGTTTCCCTTGCCTCCAGGAAAGATGTCAGAGACGCCGTGTCTGCTGCGCGATCCGCCCAGCCGGGATGGGCAGGTGCGAGCGCATATAACCGAGGCCAGGTGCTTTACCGCATCGCAGAAATGCTCGAGGGCAGGCGCGATCAGTTTGTCGCAGAGATTCAGGCCCTGACGGGAAAGACCGCGAAGCAAGCAAATGCCGAGCTCGATGCGGCGATTGACTCCTGGGTCTGGCATGCCGGTTGGACCGACAAGATAGACACCGTTGCCGGCAGCATGAACCCTGTCGCTGGACCGTTTTTCAACATCTCCACAAACCAACCGACGGGCGTGGTAGGCGCCTTTGCGCCGCAAGACTCGGCACTGGTCGGCTTTGTGAACACCATCGCCCCGGCGATCGTCTCGGGGAACACGATTGTTGTGGTGACCAGTGAAAAACTCTCGCTCCCGGCTCTCAGCTTTGGCGAGGTGTTGGCAACCAGCGACGTTCCCGGTGGTGTTGTAAACATCCTCTCGGGCAAGGAGTCCGAGCTAAGCGGTTGGCTGGTAGGTCACATGGACGTCAATGCCGTGGATCTCGAGGGTGCGAGTAAGCCGGCAGAGCTAGAGCTGATGGCAGCGGACACCGTGAAGCGAGTACTTCGCAAGGGAAGCTACGAAAGACTCGGAAGTTCGGGATCGCTGCAGCACATTCTTGAACTGATGGAGCTGAAGACCGTCTGGCACCCCAAGGGGCACTAGGGCTGACCCCCTGGTTTAGTAACAGCCACGGCCGCAAAGTCATTGGCCGCGGCAAGGGCATCCAGCACCTCTGCACCATCCAATCGCTCGGATAGGTATTTGGCCGCAAAGGCATCGCCCGCTCCGGTTGGGTCGACAACATCGACCTCTCGAGCCGGAACGCTGCCGTAGCCGGGGACCTCGGCCCCTTTTTCGCCGCGCGTGATAATGACCTCTGGGAACTGGCTCTCCAGATCGACGGACTTGGCGAGAAGCTCATACTCTGCCTCATTCGGGAAGATGAAATCGCAACCGGTGATGGCCTCGAGAAACTCGGACACACCAAACTCCGAAAGAAACGAGCTGCTGCCTGGATCAACGGCTACGAGAACTCCGGCAGAGCTGGCCCGATCGATTATCTGCTGGGTTCGCTCAATGCCGAGGGTCACCACTGAGTAGCCAGAGAGGTAGAGCACGTCGGTCTTGTTGAGATCAGCATTCTTGGCGGTTAGGTATTGGTTTGCCGCCCGATCTGTAAAGAAAGTTCTGTTGTTTCCTTCCACGAGGACGACGATCCGACCAGTCTCGTGTTCACTGTCTGGCTCTAATTTGGAAATCACAAACTTAGATTCGAAATACGCCGTCAGCCGAGCGCGATCCTTTTCTGCCACCCTTGAGACCAGCTCAACCTCGTGGCCAAGCGAGGCCAGCCAAACTGCAAAGTTCGCCCCGGAGCCGCCTGGAGTGGCATGGATCTCGGCTGGATTGTCGGTGTTGCTGCTGCGATGCGAGTCAGAGATAACGATGATGTCTTCGATGACATCACCTAGAACCACAATTCGCTTCAACTCAGGGCCTTCGCAATTTCCGCAGCAACCCTGACGTTGTTCTTGGCTAGGTTCAGATTCACCTCAAGCGACCTTCCCCCCGATGCATCGACAATGAATTGCAACAGGAACGGGGTCACCTCTTTGCCTCGAACCCCCTGCGCCTTGGCTGCGGCAAAGGCCTTTGCGAGAACCTGGTCGTGTTCCTCGCGTTGCCAGGCCTGATCAAGCGGAACGGGGTTCGCCACCACCAGTGCTGACTGAGAGCCCGAACTCCGCTGTGCTTTGATGATTGCCGCAACCTCTCCTGAATCCTCTGCCCTCCAGTCGAGCTCAAACTCGGAATCGGGAAGCCAAAAACTTGGGAAGGTCGATGTTTGATAGCCGACGACAGGGATGCTCAGGGTTTCTAACCGTTCCAGGGTCGCGCCGATATCAAGGACGCTCTTCACTCCTGCGCTAACAACCGCCACTGGAGAGGTTGCAAGGGTTGAAAGATCCGCGGACTCGTCAAAGGTCTCGCTCGCACCGCGATGGACGCCACCAAGCCCGCCGGTTGCAAAAACCTGAATTCCTGCTCGAGCTGCGAGGTGTGCTGTTGCTGCAACGGTTGTTGCCCCCGAGAGCCCCTTCGCCTGGAGTATTGGAAGATCCCGAACAGACGCTTTGGCAATGTCTTGGGATGCAATGAGCTCTAGCTCCTCTGGGCTTAGACCCACCGTTGGAGTTCCGCGGATGACGGCTATGGTTGCCGGCACCACGCCCTGAGACTCGAGCAGCTCCTCGAAGTCCCTTGCGGCAGCCAAATTTCGAGGTCTTGGTAGGCCGTGAGAGATGATTGTCGACTCGAGTGCTACCACTGGCCTCTTATGCAAAAGAGCATCGGCCACCTTTGGCGAGATATTTAGAGAACTGTCGGCCACGGGTAAAGGGTAGCGAAGGAGCTCACCATAATGGACAATGATTGTCCTGTTAGGAACTAAATGTCGAGACCTTGGCCACTCACCCCTAAAGGACAAAAGACCCTGTTGTGGGCAGGTTTCCTAATCTCTCTGGCCCTGGTGCTGCCGGCGTCTTGGGTCATTTCCCAAGAGCAATCTCGTGCTGAGGTTCAGCAGCTGATACCCGGGCAGGTCAGCTACTGCGAGCTAGCCCAGTGCGGGGTGGTCTCCCCGCTGAGCATCGAAGTACTGCCAGAGCTGCTGGCTGTGACCGAAACCGAGTTTGGGGTTAGGTTCAAGATCCAGGTGGTGAACCAGGCACTCTTGCAAGGGGATCGAGAGGTTTGGGCCGAGCTGAGAAGCCCGGCCGGAGAGAGGATTGAATCGCTCAGGGGTCTCATGAGCCTCAGCAGCAAGGGGCCCCAATTCATCGAGTTCTTCTTCACTGGAACCGCTGTCGAGTTGACAGAAAACAAGCTGTTCTTGGGCTTCTAGTCGTTACCAAAACGTTACCATTCTCAGGATTCTTTAAGGTTGGCTGAGGTTGGGATATACGTAGGTCGAGCAATGGAGCTACGAAGACCTCAAAGCTCCATCGGTCTACGCCTAATTAGGCCGAAAGGAAAATAAAACAAATGAGTGCAGAAGGTTACAACGTAGTCTTCAACATGCTTTCGCTTGGTATTGCCAGCATGTTGTTCACTACCACCTTTCTTCTCGTAGGACGTGAGCGCGTTCTCCCTCGCTACCGCATGGCTGTAATGGTCTCCGCGACAGTGACTGCGATCGCCGCTTACCACTACTTCCGTATGTTTGACAGCTTTGTTCACGCATTCGGACCTGACGCAATTCCAGGAGCTACCTACAACGTTGGCTACCGCTACGTTGACTGGTTCCTGACTGTGCCACTGCTTCTGGTCGAGACCGTTGCAGTTCTCGCCCTGGCCCGCGAAGCCCAGCGTTCAATGCTGGTTCGCCTAGTACCAGCAGCAGCCCTCATGATCGCCCTGGGTTACCCAGGAGACTCTGGCATGACCATGGGTCTTCAGCCATCTGTTTGGGGTCTGCTATCCACCATCCCATTCCTATACATCCTCTACGTTCTGTTCGTTGAGCTCGGCAAGAGCCTCGAACGTCAGAGCGAGGCTGTTGTGCGCAGAATCAAGGAGCTTCGTCTTCTGCTTCTCGCAACCTGGGGTGTTTACCCAATCGCCTTCATCGCAAACATGAATGCAACCGGCTTTGACGAGTCAGGCTTCGTTCTCCGCGAGGTTGGCTACAGCGTCGCCGACATTCTGGCGAAGTGTCTGTTTGGTCTGGTCATCTTCTCTATCGCTCGCATCAAGAGCGCCGAGGACGACAAGGAATTCGCAAAGAGCGAGTTCAAGGACTAAGCACTTAGTTCGGAAGGCGCCGGGGCAACTCGGCGCCTTCTCTTAACTCAAGGAGAAAAATGAGACGAAAGATTGACTGGGATCTGATTCAGATCCTCGCGCTAACACTGATGGTTCCCCTCATGATCGTGATCGGCGCCATTTTCCCAAGCTTCTTCGCTACCTATCGCTAGTCTTCTTGGGTGGTGAAGAAAATCGATGCGGATAGCTGGAAGCACTTCGCTGCATCCCGCCGCACCACCCGAGACTTCCTAGACAAACCCGTCCCCCAGTCTCTGATTGACGAACTGCTCGAGGACGCCATGACCGCCCCGAGCTGGTCAAACACCCGTCCATACCTGGTTGGCATTGCCAGCGGTGAAAAGCGCGACCGCATCAGCGCCGAGCTGCTATCGAGGTGGGAAGCGGCTGGACGAGCCCTTCGTGGCGGTTGGTGGGGCAGGGTCAAGCTGCTCTTCACCCGCTACGGCCTCCCACAGAGTGACTACCGCGTTTTTCGCCCTTATCCCAAGGAGCTGGTGCCTAGGCAGCAGCGCGTCGGCGCTGAGCTGTATGGCCTGCTGAGCATCAAACGCGATGATCACGTTGCGCGCCAAGCTCAGTGGGCTAGGAACTACGAGTTTTTTGGTGCGCCGGTAGCCCTATTCATATTTACCCACAAGGGTCTTGGCGAGTATTCGGTATCGGACGCCGGCCTTTTCATGCAGAACCTGATGCTTGGAGCCCATGCCCGCGGTCTTGGAACCTGTGCCCAGGGAGCCGTAGCGCTGTGGGCGCCACCGATCAGAAAAGAATTCAATGTTCCCAAGGGCTACAAGCTCCTTTGCGGTATCGCCCTTGGTTATCCCTCCGACCACAAGGTAAATGGCTTTCAGGCCGAGAGGCTCCCGATTGCGGAGATAAAGCTGAGAGATGTTTAGCTTCACCGATCCAGAATTCGTTCGCAACCCCTACCCACAGCTAGCAGAACTCAGAGCCGAAAGCGGCCCGGTGTGGCATGAGGAGAGTCAGCTCTTCCTAGCGGCCAAGTACAAAGATGCTAATCAGGTTCTCAGGACCAGAACTCTGGGGAGAATCTTCAGCCCGAGAACTCCAAGTGCTGACTGGGAAACGTTTAATTACCTCCACAGCGACTCGATCCTTGACTCAGAGCCTCCAAAGCACACCAGGCTCAGATCTCTTGTCACCAAGGCATTCAACCCAAAGCGGATCGAGGAGCTCAGACCCAACGTCGAGCGAATCACCGAAGAGTTGCTCGACCAGATTGCCCAGAAAAGCGCAGGCCAGGGACACTTTGACTTGATTGCCGACTTCGCAGAGCCGCTTCCGGTAATGGTCATTTCCGAGCTTCTTGGCTTTCCGAAATCAGACGAATACCTGCTCAGACCCTGGTCGCAGGCGATCGTGAAGATGTATGAGCCAAGCCCAACAGATCAAGAAAAAGCCGAAGCCAGACAGGCAAGCAACGAGTTCGCATCCTATGTTCATCAGCTCATGGTGGAGCGCCAAAAGAACCCTGGCAGCGATCTCATATCGGAGCTTGCGCTGGTCGAGGAGCAGGGAGAAAAGCTCAGCGCCACCGAGTTGATTGCAACCTGTGTGCTGCTCCTCAATGCCGGTCATGAGGCCAGTGTGAACGGATTTGGAAACGGCATGGTTGCAGCCCTTGAGAGACCCGAACAACTAGCCATGTTGAACTCCGATCCCCTCGGACTAGCCGGGACAGCAGTAGACGAGTTTCTTCGCTTTGATGCCCCGCTCCACCTGTTCGAGCGCACCGCCACCGAGGACACCGAGATTGGTGGGGTAGTGGTTCCAGAGGGTAAGAAGATTGCCGCGCTACTCGGCAGCGCCAACCGAGACGCGGATATCTTTGAGAACCCCGATGAGATGGACCTGACCAGGAGCCCGAATCCCCATATCGGTTTTGGAGCTGGGATTCACTTCTGCATCGGTGCACCACTTGCCCGCATGGAGATGACAACGGCTCTACCACTGCTCATTACCTCACACCCCAACCTGACATTGGTTGGAGAGCCCGTGCGGAGGCCAACTTTTGTGTTGCGGGGTTACGAAAGCGTGAAGGTAACGAGCTAGCCCTTGGTCGAACCAAGGGTTAGACCTCCAACAAACTGTTTACGCATCACGAAGAACACAATCAGTGTCGGTATGGCTGCGATCATAGCGCCGGCAGCGAGCAGGTTGTAGTCGGTGACAAACTCACCCTGCAACCTTCCCAGTGCGGAGGTGATAGGACGCTTGCTGTCTGTCGACATCAACACCAGGGCCCAGAAGAAGTCGTTGTAGATCCAGGTGGTCATCAACACCGCCAGCGAAGCCAGTGGTGGCCTCAGCAGCGGAAGCATCACTCGCCAGTAGTGAGTGAAGACGCTTGCACCATCGACCATGGCCGACTCCGAGATTTCCTTTGGAATCGTCTTCATGTATGAGGAGAGCACAAAGGTCGCAAATCCCATCTGGAAGGCGACGTGGATCAGCACCACTCCCCAGTGGTTGTCGTAGAGGAACCTACGGTCACCAACCAGGTCACCCAGGATCAGATACAGCTTGAACACCGGAATGAATACCAGCTGGGGAGGAAGCATGTTGCCGGCCGTAAACAGCAGCAACATCGCCACATTCAGCTTGAACGAATACCTAGTAACAACGAAGGCCATCAGCGAGCCAAATAGCAGCGTCAGGAATACCGCAGGCAAGGTAATCAGCGCGGTATTGGCGAAGTAGGTCGGCAGCTCCATCCGGCCGATGGCGTCCTCATAGTTAAAGAATCCCAGCTCTTGGGGTGGCGAGAAGACACCACCGGCGCGAATTTCTTTGTAAGGGCGCAGGCTCGACCAGAGAGTCCAAACAATTGGGAAGACCCAGACAATTGCGAAAATGGCAATGAACGCCGAGATGAAACGATCCTTGATGTCCTGCGCGTAAAGCTTCTTCTTGCGCTTTGGGAACTCTGGAACCTTGATGTTGGTCGTCAACTCACATCCTCCCTGAACTGTTGCTGGAGGTAGGTGATGATCGGCACGATCGAAAGCACAAACAGGATCACGGCGTATGCCGCACCCTTCATCGACGCTCCCTCACCGGCGATGTTTTCGAAGACGAGAACACCGAGAATTGGCAGGCCGCCGCGACCACCGTAGATGATGTAAACCATGTCGAACGCTCTTAGGCTCTCGATGATCGTGATCACGATGACGATGATGTTGACTGGCCGCATGGCAGGGAACACGACTTTGCGGAAGGTCTGCCACTCGGTAGCGCCATCAATAGTTGCGGCCTCGCGAAGCGACGCATCGATGGCCTTCAGGCCCGCCAAATAAAGCAGCATTATGTAGCCGATATGGCGCCAGGACGCCATGATCATGATCACCCATATGTTGTAGCGATCATCCCCAAAGAACGATACGGCCTCAGATATTGGAAGCCCCAAGAGGCCGTTCACAAAGCCATCCGGGCGAAGCAGGAAGTTCCAGATAATACCTGTGACGGCCAGGGAGAGAACCACCGGCAGGAAGTAGGCGGACTGATAAAACTTGTGGCCGCGAATCTCTCGGTCTATCTGATAGGCCAGCAGGACACCCAATGGCGTTGCTATGAAGAAGAACCAAAGGATCCAAACTACGTTGACGCGCAGGGCGTCCCAAAAGATAGGGGTGTTGAAGAAGATGTTTTCGTAGTTCGCCACTCCTGCGAACTTGATGTCCTCGACTCTAATTCCGGTCCAGTAGGTGAAGGAAAGAAGGATTGTGCCGATGGCGGGAAGCCAGACCAGGGCGAGGTGAAGGAAGGTTGGGATTCCAATGAAGAATCCGAGAGTGATTTTGTCTTGGCGAGAAAAGAATCGGCGGCGCCGAGGAGAAACTTTCTCTCTCAGCGCCGCCGTTTCTGTTGTCATACCCTTTGTTGCTGTTTAGCCTCGGCTTATAGCGGAGGTAGTGCGTCCCACTGTGACTGCAGCGACTCGAGAATTTCGTCGGTGCTTGATGGGTCCTTGAACCAGCTCTGAAGAGCTGGGCCAACAACCGGTCCGGCGAAGTCTGGACGAGTGTCGCGGTCTAGGAACTGGGTGATGTACTTAGCCTCGTTCATAACAGCGAGCTGCTGAGTCTGGAAGGCGTCGTAGCTTGAGCGGTCCTGGCCGTTGTTAGCTGAGGTCATTGGGATACCGGTGTCAAGCATTGCCTGGACACCCTCCATGTCACCAGCAAACTTGATCAGGTCCTTACCACCGTCATTGTTTGCACCATTCTTAGCAACGCAGAAGCCATCGATAGGAGCATCAATGGTGTCGCGAGCGTGGTCTGGGTTGATCTCTGGGAACGGAACGATCCAGAGGTCGTCGTAGTCTTCCTGGCTCTGCTCGAGGAAGTTTCCACCGAACCATGAACCGTTGAAGAAGAATCCAGACTGCCTCTGGAGCAGAAGCTGCATGGCACCATCCCACTCGAGGTCGAGCACGTTGGTGTTCATGTATGGAAGCAGCATCTCCCAGTGGCGGAATACTTCCTTGACCCTGTCGTCGGTCCACTTCTCACGGCCACCGAGTAGGTCGACGTGGAACTGGTATCCGTTGATACGAGCGTTCAGGATGTCGAAGGTACCCATTGCTTCCCAACCACCCTTGTCGGCGGATGCTAGACCAATGAGACCCTGAGCCTTGAGCTCACCAAGGGCTGACATGAAGTCATCCCAGTTGTAGATGTCTTCTGGATTCATTCCGATCTCAGCCATCATTGACTTACGGAAGTGCAGACCCCATGGGTACCAGCTCTGTGGAACGAAGTACTGCTTTCCGTCTAGACCGGTTGAAGCAATCTTGTAGCTCTCGTTGTACTGGTCGCCAATCTCGTCCCAAACGTCCGAGATGTCTACCAGTAGACCCTGAGCAGCGAAGAACTGCATGCGGTATCCAGCCATCCACTGGAAGCAGTCGTCAGGGGTTCCCTGGAGGTACTGCGACAGGTTGTTCTGGAAGGCGTTTGACTCGGTTGCGTTATAGGTAACCTCGTTACCCGTCTTTGCAACGTATGCGTCAACTAGACCTTTCAGCTGGATGGTTGGGGACTCGTCAACGGTGCGGGCACCGAACGAGATTGGGCCAGTGCTGCCTGCACATCCGGCAAGCATTGTGGCACCAGCAATTCCGAGACCACCGGCTGCAGCACCCTTAAGAACAAGACGCCTGTCAACCTCGTGGTTCGAGATTTTGTTCAGCATTGAACCTCCTAATTGGACTCTTAGTTACAGCGTAATCCCGCCTCCGAGCCGAAGCCCGCTCATTTCATAACAAAATAATCACAAACGAACAATTGTGTTCAAGCTCGAACATTTTTGAAAAAACTGAAAAGCGCCGAAGGGGCTCAGACTGCCTGTTTTTCAGAGGCCAGAATGTCCCTAACCATGGGCACTACCTCGGTCGCATAGAGCTCGATTGCACGCATCAGTTTGCTGTGTGGCATCGGGCCATTGGCGTACTTGAGATCGAACCGATTGGCACCGAGGGAGCTGATTGCATAGGCAATCTTCTTTGCCACCGTCTCTGGCGATCCAACATAAAGCGAGCCATCATTTACCTCGGAGATGAAGTGCATCTTTGTCGTCGGACCCCAGCCACGCTCTTTGCCGATGCGGCCAAAGGCAGTCTCGTAATGCGGCCACTGCAGCTCGATTGCCTCCTCGTCGGTCTCCGCGATGAAGCCCGGAGAGTGAATGGAGATTGGTAGTTGCTGGTGACCGAACTTTTCTAGCTGCTCTCGATAGAGGCCGGCATAGGGCGCAAAGCGAGCTGGGTCTCCACCGATGATGGCAAGTGCCATCGGGATGGCTTGCCTTGCAGCCCGCACCACAGACTCAGGAGACCCCCCAACACCGACCCGAAGCGGAATCCTGCCGCTTTCAGTCTTCGGGTATACCTCTTGGTTTGTTAGCCCTGCTCGGGTCTGTCCCTGCCAGGTAACAGGACCCTCTTCCAAAAGCTTCACAAGCAGCTCAAGCTTCTCCTCAAACAGGATGTTGTAGTCGGCCAGCTCATAGCCAAAGAGTGGGAACGACTCGATAAAGGATCCGCGGCCGGCCGTTATCTCAGCCCTGCCGTTAGACATCGCGTCGATAGTCGCAAAGCGCTGATAGACCCGGACCGGATCTTCGGAGGAGAGTACGGTGACACCGGTTCCGACGCGGATGTTTTTGGTTACGGTCGCAATCCCAGCGAGAACGGTGTCAGGCGCACTGATGGCATAGTCGTCTCGGTGGTGCTCGCCGATATTGAAACCCGATAATCCCAGCTCATCAGCGAGCTTTGCCTGTTCGACAACATCTCGAATCACCTGTCCTGCAGACTTTGGCTTGCCGGAGTCATCTAGGGACATATCGCCGAAGGTGTCTAAACCAAATTCAATCTCTAGCATTTGTCTCCTCGACTATTACCCAACAGGGCGAAGACGGCAAAGATTTCCAGTCCTAGTCCTTTGGCTTTTGCTTTTTGCCCGTGAAGAACCGATAGGGATCTTGGAGCATTCTGGAAACAATGCCAACCGGAGAGTTCTCAAAACCGACCTGAGTCACCTCGCGAACCGACTTCTTCATATCCCGCTGCGAAACCTGCTGCACACCCCCGCAGGTTACACACTTGGACGCATACTCGATTTTGCCGACGTAGATGGTCTCGCGGCCCTTGTCCGAATGGCAGAACCCGCAGATTTCCGGCTTGTCTGCCATCTGTCTCCTAGATGCCTAGAGCTTCCTGCTCTTTGCGAAGCTTGTAGATTGTGGCGCTCTCGTCGAGCTCAACATCATCGTAAGTCACCAGGTGGTCAATCGGTAGATCGCGCTTGGCGACGGCATTTTGCAGCAGTCCGATCGGTACAAGATTGTCGGCCCTTGCGTCCTCAACGCGATCGGCCACTCCCCTCGCCGAGAAGCCTCCGATGCCATCGAACTTCTCTCCGGCCTTGTGCTCCTTCTTGGTGGAGGCAACAACCTCGGTCATCAGGGAGTCGCAAGTTAGAGTCTCGTAACCATCGACCAGCATCTTCGCCACGGTCATTGGGGCCTCTACCGAAGCCAGGTGATATGGGCGGTAGAGAGCAAAGTATGGTCCAGGTCCCATCGAGAGGTAGCTCATCTCCTCGGAGACATATGGGCTGTCGGTCTTGATCACCACGAAGACACCGGGAGCAACATCTCCGGTGCAGTAGTCAACGACGCCGGTCTCCTCAAGAACACCGCCCTCGCTGACGGGCTTGAAAACATCCTGCAGGGTCGTGCGGCTCGCCTGAGGTCCAACCATGCCACGCTTGGTTAGCTTCAAGCCGGTCGCATTCGCGAGCGCCGACATCTCGATCATGGTCTTGGAACCGTCCGTGAATGAGGCCAGCATCTTGGGATTCATGTGCTTCTTGGCAGCACGATCGGCAACCGTCTCTGGGTTTGAGTGAGGCTCAAAGGGGTTGTTTTTTCCCTTGCCGGCCATGATCACCTCAAAAGAAAGATCCTTGGCAAAATCGACGAGCTCCTTGGCCTCTGCAGGCTCATCGCCATTGCAGACGCTGTAGAGCACACCGTTTTCCTTAGCGATCCTGTGCAGCATGGGGCCGACGGTGACATCGGCCTCAACGTTCAAGGTAGCAACGTGCTTCTTTGCCTTCAGCGCGTTGTACATCACATCCGCACCGATCGCCGCAACTCCCGTCGCCTCTACCACCACGTCTACATCGAGGCTCGATGCCACCGATGCGTTGGTGGTTCCCGCTGGCCTGCCTGCCGTGATTGCGGCATTCAGTTCGGCCGCATCGTCAGAGATGACGGGCTCGCCGAGCCCCAGATCAGTAAAAGCCTGAGTAATCCGCTCTGGAGCAATGTCGGCAACCACCGCAACCTGGAGCCCGAGCCTGTGATACTGAGAGGCGAAGCCTCGCCCCATCTGGCCCGCACCAACCAAAGCTATTCGGAAGGGCCTGCCGTTTTTCTTGGCTAGCTCGGCAAGTTTTTGACGGTACTGCATTAGTTGCTCCTAGTGATCTCCAGTTGGCTACCGATTTTGATCTCTGGTAGCTCGACCTGCGCAATGCAGACATCCCCCGGGAGATCGGCAACGGTGTTGCCATTGGCCTTCAGGTTGAGGTGACCGAGGTTGTAAAGGTTGTCGTTAGCGACCGATCCGACGGCGAGAACTTCGAATCCCTGACCGTCGATTGTGACGGTGTCGCCTTCCTTTACCTGGCCCTCCTGGTGCTCAACCTTGTGGATGATGCAGAAGGTGCGCAGTTCCTCTGGTGCACTCTCACCGAAGAAGACCAGAATGCCCTCAGCTACAAAGCTGGGAACTAACTCGCCAATTTCGGTAAC
>JAPOHQ010000099.1 GCA_029979375.1 Microbacteriaceae bacterium | reverse complement strand
TCCACTGCCCCGTGGAGAGCAGTTCCAGTGCGATGACCGGGACCAGAGCGGTTTGCCAGACCACGGCCTGAGCGTCGTATTCGCTTGCGGTCCACTCGGTGTCGGCAACGTGGTAGAGGTAGGTGGCCTTTGGCTCGCCGTCCTTGCCCTTTCCGGTAACCAGGGTCCCCGCGCAGGTCTTACCCGTCATCGACCCAACCAGCGAGGCTGGGTCGGGAAGCACCGCGGCAACTAGGTCTCTCGGAGCGATCTGGGCGCGACCGGACTTCGAGCGCACCCATACCGGGTTCACCCTGTCCAGTCCAAGAGCGTGGAGCATCTTGAGAACGTTGATGAATTCGCTGCCGAGCCCGTATTTGAAGGTAACGCGCTTGGCATTCATGGTTCTCGGGAGCATGTTTACTTCCTCATGCTCCACGTTGACGCACTTAATGGGGCCGATGTCCTCTGGGAACTCGAATAGCTCGGGCTCGCTGAATGGCTTGGTGGTAAACCAGCCACGCTCCTTTTCCCAGATCAGCGGCGGATTGAGGCACTCCTCGATAACTGTCCAAATCGAGAACGAGGGAGCAAAGATCTCCTCGCCCTCGTCATTGGTAACAACTAGGTTTCCACCATCCAAAATCGAAATCTCGTCGATCTCGCTGAACAGCTTGTCGGCCGCGTACTTGGCGAAGATGTTCGAGATGCCCGGCTCGGCGCCGGTACCAACCAGCGCAAGTTTGCCGGCCTTTTTGAACTCGTCGTGCTTGGAATACTGCCAGTCGCCCAGCTTCTCCCCGGGGGTGTTGAAGGGATCGTCCTCGTCTGGGTGAGAGAGGCTCATGGCCATGTCCATGTAGTTGGCACCAGAATCCAAAGCACCCTGGAAGATGCTTTGGACAAACTTTGGCTCAACGGCATTGACTATGTGGGTAACTGAGTGCTCGCTGGCCAGGGCCGAAACCTTGGCCGAGTCGCTCGCATCAATTTGAGCAGCCTCAAACTTGGCTGCCACTTCGGCTGGGTGCCACTGAGCCACCCAGTCGACGGTCCGCTGCGCCCTCTCGAGGGCGTAGTCGGAGACAATGATTTTTTCGAAGAAATTACGTTCAGCAGCGATTTTGACAATTGCATCGCCAACACCGCCTGCTCCTATGAGCAAGATACGCATTAGTTTTCACAACCAAACGGTTTGACCGATTTTTGACGGGCCCAGTCCTTGCCCTCACTCACCGATAGGCGCAAGCCTCTTTGGCGTCACTGCTAGTAACTGCGCCTTCATCAGGTGAACTACCTTCTTATTATCACCTGAAAGCCGGCTTTTGCCTACTCCCCGAGCTGTCTGATTGGGATTACGACGGGGGTGTGGGCAACCGGGTCTTCGATGACTCGGGCCAAAATGTCAAACGCTGCGGCCAGATTGTTTGGGTTGATCACCTCTCCAGCATCGCCGCGCGCGATGATCTTTCCGTCCTTGAGCACCACCACCTGGTCGGCAAAACGTGCGGCTAGGTTCAAGTCGTGAATCACCGCAACTATGGTCATACCCCGCTCGCGCTTGAGAGAGGAGAGCAGGTTAATTACCTGCAGCTGATGCGAGTAGTCGAGCGAATTGGTCGGCTCGTCAAGCAGCAAGACCTTGGGGTTTTTCACCAGGGCTGCCGCAATAACCGCGACCTGGCGCCACCCGGAAGAAAGTTCGCCTAACTTCTTGTTCTTGAGAGGAGTCAGCGAGGTTCGTGCGAGGATCTGGTCAATCTCCCCCTTTACTCTCGGGCTGACTCTGGAAATCTGATTGGCGAGCATCGCGCTGCGAGCGATCAGGTCATAGACGCTCTCATTGTTTCTCGCGGCCGGAATGGTTCCAAGGAAACCGATCTGACCCTCAAGCTGGGTCTTGGTTAGCGAGGTTATTGAAACACCATCTAGCAGCACCGCTCCGGATGAGGCCTTAATCTTTCTGGCCAGCGCCTTGAGCAGCGAGCTCTTGCCCGCCCCATTTGGCCCGACGACCGCGGTAATTGAACCAGCTGGAAGATCCAGATCAAGACCCTTGATGACCTCGTCGGCAGAGTAGCCGGCGCTCAGCGCCTGCGCTGCGAGCGTGCTGCCTGCGTCATACATGCTCTAAAGCTTAGAACTTGGAGGTGACCTCCACCGCTTTGAGCCATCGCGCGTAGTCCTCCGAGCGGTCGGCGCTTGGCTCAAACCTCTTGTCGGTTGGGTTCAGGTCTCTTAGCTCATCCAGCGAGCTCCAGATTCCAAAGCCCAGGCCTGCCAGCAGGCCCGCTCCCAAACCGGTTGACTCAAGGTTCTTTGCCCGAATCACTTCTGCACCGATGAGGTCGGCCTGAATCTGCATCATCAGGTTGTTCGCTGCAGCTCCGCCATCAACCCTTAGCTCAGTCACCTCCTTGCCGGCATCTTCGGCCATGGCCTTGACTACGGCTGTCACCTGAAAGGCGATGGCCTCCAAGGTTGCGAACGCAATGTTGGCATCTGAGGTTCCACGGGTAATGCCGAGCAGACTGCCCCTGACCTCCGAGTTCCAGAAGGGAGCACCCAGTCCCGTCAGGGCCGGCACGAAGACAACGGAGTCGGAGCTGGCCGCGC
>JAPOHQ010000098.1 GCA_029979375.1 Microbacteriaceae bacterium | reverse complement strand
CCCTCCAGGTTTACGACCCTGGAATCTTCTCGAAGCTCACTGGCCAGTTGATCGTGCCCAACATCAACCGCCAACACCTTGGCTGCACCGCGCTCCAGCAGCACCTGAGTGAATCCGCCGGTCGACGCACCAATGTCCAAGCAAAGCTGCGGCACCGAAATTTCAAAGGCATCTAGAGCGGCCGCCAGCTTTCCAGCCGAACGGGCAACGTAGAGATCTCCGGAGACTCTAATTTCTGTGGACTCGGAGACTTCACTCGATGCCTTGGGGATTTCTAGTCCCTTTACCGCAACCTGGCCAGAGGCGATAAGTGCCGCCGCTTGATTTCGAGATCGCGCCATGCCACGAGCGACCAGCGCCACATCGAGTCTCAACGGCTGAGCAGCTCCTCAAGCTCGGAAACAATTTTGTCGAGCTCCTGCAATTGCTGTTCTAGCTCAAGGTCATCAAGCTGACTCAGGCGCTCAGTCAAATCCTCAGACATTACTAACTCCCAAAAGCTCGGCATCAACCTGGAGGCCGTAAATCGGCCGGCCACTAGTCCAGATTAGGTTGGTGGCGGCACGAAGCGTGTCAATGGTTGCGGGGTGTCCAGCGGTGAGCAAAACCCGGTCACCCAGTAGCTCAACCTCGCTCTTGCCAACTCGGACTCCGTGCTTAGTCGGCTTAGCCTCTGGATAATCGGCAAACAGGTCATTCATACCAGTCAGCACGAAATTAGGCCGCTCATCGGTTTTGGCGCCCAGCAACTCCTTGTTGCCAACCACACCAGTCATGACAGTTGCTGACTGGATGCCGGCTGTTATGGCGCCTTTGATGTCGGTGTCTAGCCGGTCTCCAATCATCAGCGGCCGCTGAACCTGCATCTGCTGCAGCGCAGCGTCGAAAATTGGTCTAAATGGCTTACCGGCGAACTCAGGCAGAATCCCCACGGCGGTGTGGACGGCACCAACTAGGGTTCCATTGCCCGGAGCGATGCCCCGCTCGAGCGGTAGGGTCCAGTCCTGATTGGTTGCCACCCAAACGGCGCCGGCCTGAATGGCAAAGGCTGCTTCCGCCAGCTGCTGCCAACCGATGTCCTTGCTAAAACCCTGAATAACCGCATCTGGTTGCGAACTAGCGTCTTCGACAAGTTCAAAACCCGAATCGGAAACCTCTCGTCGCAGACCCTCGCCACCAACGACCAACACCTTCGCTCCAGCTGGCACCTTGGTTGCCAAAAGTCGAACTCCAGCGGCTGCGGAGCCGATAATTTGCTCAGGCTGAACCGTGAGGCCGTAGCCATTGAGCTGCTCGGCGATTGCCTGCGGTGTTCTTGAAGCGTTATTGGTTATGTAGGCAATCTTCTTGCCCAACGAAGCGGCTCGATTGATGGCCTCCACGGCGCCATCAATTGCTTCGGCACCTCGGTAGACCACGCCATCTAGGTCTAGAAAAAGTGAATCGAAATTATCGATCAGCATTCTTACCCTTTGGAAGCTCCAGTTCCTCAATCAGCGAGAAAGTCTCGCCATCGCGCTCAGCAAGCGCCTTCTCAGCTCGATTCGCGAGGTCGTCCCACTCGCTGCCATCCTTGCCAAGTTCGCGCAGTACCTCTGCGTAACTACGGAAAAGCAGTGGCGACTGCTCATAAACAGCCTTTGGACTTAGCTCCTTGATTTCCAGCTCCTGTTGAGCCAGCTTCGGTTGTCCCATGTCTAACCTGGCTCCACTGAGCGCGATGGCCAGATTGATTCTCACCCCGACCTCAAGCTTGCTGCGGTCCACCCCGGTGGCGGCCTCGATGGCACGTTCGGGTCTTCCTAGCCCGCGCTCGCAGTCAACGATGAGCGGCAACTGGTCGTTCGATCCAGAGATTCTGCGATCAGTCAAGAGCTCGCGAAGGGCAAGCGCAAAGTCTCCAATTGCGTATGCTGTTACGCCTAGGGTCTCCCGCACCACAGCGATGCGGCCAGCCTTCTTCGAGGCGGCTAGAGCATGCCGGTGAGCTAGCTCCGGATCCTGGTCGATCATGAGCGCCACCATCTGTAGGTGACGTGCGACAAATTCCTGGTTGTCCTGACTCAGCGTCTTCAGCTGAGCCCGCACAGAGATGTGAAGGTCTTCGGACAAAACGTTATCGGGAAGTGGTGGGAAGATTACCTTTTCGCGCGGTGCGCGCTCAATGACAATCTCATTGGGATCGCGGGCTGGGCGCTCGTCGCGCCGAGGATCCCGGCTCGCAAATGGCTTGCCTCCGCGGCCTCGTGAGTCGTTCCCGCGCGGCTTGAAACCGCGCCTGTCCTCGCCATCGCGGCCAGATTCGTCTCGTCGCCTTGGTTTGAAGTCGCGCTTTGCTTCCCCATCGCGTTCCCAGCGCCTATCGCCGTCGCGCTTAGGTCGACGATCCGTCGAGTCCTTACCCCACCTCTTGCCATCCCGTGGCTTTCGATCGGGATCGAACTTCTTCTCTCCTGGCTTTCGATTTGGATCGAATTTACGCTTTGGGGCGTCCGAGCGGCGCCCATCTTGGCGCTGCGGGCGAGCTCCACCAGAGGTGGGCCTTGAGCGCCTTGGGCGCTCTGATCGCTCTTCTGTCATTTCTCTCCAAGTATTAAA
>JAPOHQ010000097.1 GCA_029979375.1 Microbacteriaceae bacterium | reverse complement strand
CGATCAAATCGTTCATCCGGTTGAGGGCACGGAGCACCGTCGACTTACCGCAACCAGAGGGGCCGATGAAGGCTGTGATGGCCCTGGGCTCGATGATCATGTTGACGTCCTCTACGGCTTTGAAGCTGCCGTAGTAGACATCCAATGCCTTGAGTTCTATGCGCTTAGACAACGGTTATCCCTTCGGTGAAAAAATCTTGGAAATGATTCGGGCGATGAGGTTCAAAACCATGACGATGATCATCAGCGTCAGTGCACCAGCCCATGCTCTGTCGATGTAGGACTGGAAGTCGGTTCCCTGAATCGCGTATGAGGTGTAAACAAACACCGGAAGCGTCATCATCTTCTCGGCGAACGGGTTGTAGTTCATTGAGGTGGTGAATCCGGCAGCGAGTAGCAGGGGCGCCGTTTCGCCAATGATGCGGGCTATGGCGATGATCACACCGGTTGCGATTCCTGCAAGGGCTGTCGGTATGACGACCTTTACGATGGTCAACCACTTGGGAACCCCGAGCGCGTAGGAAGCCTCGCGAAGTTCATTTGGAACAATCTTGAGCATTTCCTCGGTTGCCCTGACGACAACTGGAGTCATCAGCACGGCAAGGGAGATCGCACCCGCAAACCCGTTGATGGCATTGGCGGGCCCCAGGAGGATTAGGAAGAGTGAAAAGGCGAAAAGGCCGGCAACGATCGAGGGAATACCCGTCATCACGTCAACGAAGAATGTGACCGCCCTGGCTAGCTTCCCACGACCATACTCAACGAGATAAATCGCAGTCATGATTCCAAGCGGAACGGATATCAGTGTCGCAATGCCAGTGAGCTCAAGCGTCCCCACAATGGCATGTAGGGCGCCACCACCTGCACCCACTATGTTTCTCATGGAATTGGTAAAGAAGTCAGCATCGAGTCTGTTGAGTCCCTTTTCAACTACCGTCCAGGTGAGCGAGACAAGCGGAATAACGGCCAACGAAAAGGCAGCGGTTACCCAGCCAGTCACCATCCGATCCGTTGCCTTACGCCGGCCCTCAATGCTTCTTGAGACTAAGTAAGTAACGACCATGTAAAGAGCGAAACCCAGAACACCCACTCCCACTAGGTTCGGTGTCCCGTCCTCGCTCGTATATCCCGAGAGGGTGAATGCTGAAAGTGAAACTGAAAAGGCGATTAGGAGTGCCGCTGGCGAGTACCACCTTGGCAAAGATGCCGCGGCCTGAAGGTTGGATGTGGTCGCCGTCATTAGTTTGCCCCTGAGAATTCTGCACGGCGGCTAATCACGTAGCGGGCCAAAAGGTTGATCGCCATCGTTATGAAGAAGAGCATCAGACCTGTCGCGATAAGGAGCGAGCGGAAGTCGCCGCCAGACTCTGGGAAGTCGAGCGCGATGTTTGCGGCGATCGTGTTTGAGTTTTGGGAAGTCAGCAGCGCGAAGTTGATGATGGAAGCAGGGGAAAGCACAAGTGCAACCGCCATCGTTTCCCCGAGCGCCCGTCCAAGGCCGAGCATCATCGCGGAGATGATTCCAGGCCTACCGAATGGAATAACGGCCATCTTGATCATTTCCCAGCGCGTGGCACCGAGCGCCAAGGCCGCTTCCTCATGAAGCCTTGGGGTCTGAAGGAAGACCTCACGGATCAGCGCGGCCATGATCGGCAAGACCATGATTGCCAGAACGATGCCAACGGTAAGCATGGTTCGCCCGGTCGCCGATACCTGACCGCCAAAGAGTGGAATCCAGCCAAGATTTTCGTTAAGCCATACATAGGTCGGGTTGAGAAAGGGCGCCAACACCAGGATTCCCCAGAGCCCGTAAACAACGGAGGGAATCGCTGCAAGCAGGTCCATGACGTAGCCGAGCAGCTGTGAGAACCGACGACTTGCGAAGTGTGAAATGTAAAGCGCAATCCCCACCGCCAAAGGAGTGGCAATGGCCAGGGCGATAAGTGAACCGTAAAGGGTTCCAAAGAGATATGGGGTTACGAAGCTGATTGGGTTTTTAGCTTTGCCATCAAAGTCTGCGTTGGGATCCAGGGCGGGGAGGGCTTGAAGGAAGAGAAAGAGGGCAACGGCTGCAAGGATCGCAAGAATCCCGGCCCCCGCAAATGTTGCGGCTCTCGAAAAGACCAGGTCGCCCAGTCGGACCTTGCTCTTCGCAGAGGCGCTTTGTGTGCTCACTCGGACTCCCAGCCTGTACCTTGAGTTAGAAAATAGATTAGCCCGAGCTCGGGTGGCCGAGCCCGGGCCAATCTAATTAGTTTTCCAGATGTTTACTTCACCTGGTCGATGATCGCCAGAGCCTTCTGCCTGAGCTCCTCGGAGATCGGTGCGTTACCTGCTGCAGCAGATGCGTACTCCTGGCCCTCGGCTGAGAGCATGTAGGAGGCGTAGGCCTTGACAAGCTCGGCCTTTGCGTCATCCGCGTAGTCCATGCAGCCCTGTAGGTAGGAGATGAGGACCACAGGGTATACGCCGGACTCGGTGGTGTCGCGGTCAAGGTCGTAGGTCAGCATGCTGTCTGGACGACCAGACTTCAGTGGCGATACGTCCACGATCTTCGCGGCAGCCTCGGCGGCAGCCTTCTCGGCGGCGGCCTTCTCGGCGGCGGCCTTCTCGGCGGCGGCCTTCTCGGCGGCGGCCTTCTCGGCGGCGGC
>JAPOHQ010000096.1 GCA_029979375.1 Microbacteriaceae bacterium | reverse complement strand
CCCCTACCTCCCCGCCTTTCCGGCAATCGGTGAGTTTTTTGGGGTTCCAAATGGCGTGGTGCAGGCCTCGTTCACTGGTGTAACGGTTGGTATAGCACTCGGGCAGCTTCTAATTGGTCCACTCTCCGATGCCTTCGGCCGCAGGCCGCTGTTGCTTTTCACCATCGCTGGCTATGTGATTTCTGCCGGGCTGGCCTTCTTTGCGCCGAACATCGAAATGTTCATCCTGCTGAGATTCTTCATGGGCTTCTTCGCGGCCGGTGGAGATGTCGTGGCGAGGGCGATCATCCGCGATCTATATCGCGGGCAGCCTATGGCCCAGATGCTTGCCAGGGTGTTCTTGGTGCAATCAATTGCTCCGGTCGCAGGGCCCATCATCGGCTCCCAGCTGACCGAGTTCATCCCTTGGCAGGGTGTCTTCCTGGTGTTTGGGTTCGTCTCGCTCCTGCTCCTGCTGGCAACCGGCTTCTTGCTGGTTGAGACCCTCCCGGTTGCCAAGCGCCGAAGCAGCACTCCTATTGGTTTGGCCAGGGGCTATGTCAATGTGCTGCGAGACAGGGTCTTCATTGGCCTGATGCTCTATGCCGCATTCCAACTCAGTTCGCTCTTCAGCTATCTGAATTTCGTGCCTTTTATCTATCAGGACGGCTTTGGCATCAGCCCGACGGAGTTTGGCTTCTGGATGGCCATCAATGGCGTTGCCTCTTATATCGGCGTCCAGGTTGGTGCCCTGCTTTCGCGCTGGATAAAAGGCCACTGGCTGCTTGCGGCCTTCGGACTCACCGGGCTGGGGCTAGGGGTCGGGTTGGTACTCAGCTCGGGAACGAGCTTTGCCATTGCAGAGACCCTGTTCTTTATCCAACTCTTTATCTTTGGCGCAAGCCTCACCGTAATCCCGACCATCGCGCTCTATAACCATGGCAGCGAGGCCGGCACTGCCTCCTCGCTGCTCGGTGTCTTCAACTTTGCCTTTGCATCGCTGCTATCTGCCATCTACTTCCTGATGGACAGCGAGGTGACGGGGGACCTAGGTGTCTTGATTGCCATTCTGTATGGAAGTTCGTTTGTTGCCCTCATGGTGATCTCGCAGCCCTGGAAGCTGCCGGACTTTAGGAAACCCGATGCCGTTTAGGCCCTGGCGGGAACAGGATGTCCCGGAGCTGGTCAAGCTCTGCAACGCTCACGACAGCGCGATTGACAGCGAGTTTGAGGACTCGAGCGAGGAAGAGATTCGCGATGAGTTGCGCGGCTTCTATGAGGAAGTCTTCGCGGAGGTCTTTGAGGAAGACGGAGTCATCACCGATCTGGTGACCGCACAGGTGGACCTCGCCAGAGAGCGCGTTGAGATTGATGTCTTCGGCCTCCCCGAGCGCCACGACTACGACCGAAGCTTCGAGCATGCCCTCAGCTGGAGCAGGGAGCACCACCCGGGTTTCGAGCTTAGGGCGATGTGTAACGACAAGGACCTCGGACTGAAGAAGGCAATCGAGGCAACCGGAATGCACCTGGTTCGCAAGTACTGGACAATGCGGAACTACCAGCCGGATAGGTCTTTCCCCAAGCTTCCGGGTGGCGTTGTGATTCGCGGAGCCGATTTCGATGCTGAGCGCGAGATCTGGCACGGGCTTTTGATGTCGAGCTTCTCAGGCCACTACGGCTTCAAACAGAAGAGCTTTGCCGAATGGGACGCCAAGCAGCGGGAGATGTCGCTGCAGGACCGGTCGGGGGTGTTCTTTTTGGAGGAGCAGGGCACCCCTGTTGGGCTATTGGTCTGCACGGACCACCGGGCAGAGATTGCCGGCGGCTTCGTCGACAAGATCGGCGTTCTTGATTCTCACCGCGGCAAGGGATATGGGGAGCTTTTGCTTAGGTGGGGCTGCGCCTACAGCAGCTCCAGGGGCTTCAAGGACGTTGCTTTGGCTGTCGACACGGGCAATGAGACCGGAGCGGTTGCACTTTATGAGAAGGCCGGGTTTCGCCCGGCGAACGTCTGGCTAGCGTTTTCCGATTCGGAGCCGGCCTGATTGGGTCAGGTAGGCACCGAGAATAACCAGCAGCGCTCCCACCGGCTCATACCAGTGCAGGCCCTCACCCAGCAGAGCTATTCCCCAAATCGTGGCGATTACGGGGTTGGTGTAGGTGACCATTGCGGCAACCTGACTTCCCGCCTGCGCCACCACCTGGTGGAACAGCCAGTAGGCGACACCGCTTCCTAGCACTCCGAGAAGAACCAGCGCGGTCACGTTTGCGGCGCTCGCAGGACCAACAAAGAGTGGGCCGGTAAGAACATAGATCGGTAGCAGCGTGATGGCGCTGGTCAACACCTGAACGCTTGCGGTTGCCGTTGGCGGAAGCCCCATCGGCGTTATGAACTTGCGGATGTATGGGGTTCCGATTCCATAGGACGCGCTCGCTAGCACCAGTGCCACGATCGCAATCGGCTCATTGTCACCAAAGCCCTGCCAGATGCCGAGGGTCAGGCCAACCCCGGCGAGCCCAATGAGTAGACCCACGATTGCTCCCGGACCCTGCCTTTGACCTCGGAAGATGGTCAGGATCGCGAGCAGGGTAAAGATGGGGGTCGTGGCATTGAGAATCGCGGCCAAGATGCTTGTGGTGTATTGCTGAGCAAAGGCATACATCGTGAATGGGAACGCCGACATGAAGAAGCCGGCAACCCAGAGATGCCCCCACTGGCTCAGTTTTTTTGGCAGCGCC
>JAPOHQ010000095.1 GCA_029979375.1 Microbacteriaceae bacterium | reverse complement strand
CAGCGAGGCCATCAACGTGACGCTGGCCAACGCGGACACGTGGGTGAGAGCCTCGACAGAAGTCAGTCAAGTGGATTTGCTGCACATCGATTTGTATGACCACGAGGCAGGACGTTTGAATCATCTCCCGAGAAATACATCAGCCCCGTCTCCAAAAGCAGCCTGGAGGTCTGCGCTAAGTCGCCCTTGGCGTCCTTGATGGCAACAATGTTTGGGTGCTTCGCGGCGCGGTGGAAAGTGTCATAGGAGATTGCAACTCCGGTCCTACCTGGGATGTCATAGAGAATTACAGGCAAGTCGGTGGCATCGGCAATCAATCTGAAGTGCGTGAGAATCCCGGCCTGAGTTGGCTTGTTGTAATAGGGGGTCACCACCATCACGCCATCGGCACCGGCCTTCTCGCTGGCCTTGTAAAGCTGGATTGCGTGGGCAGTCTCGTTGGAACCACCTCCGGTGATGATCTTGGCACGGCCGTTCGACACGGACTTGCCAACCTGTACCAGCTTGATCTTTTCAGCATCGGTGAGGGTCGAGGTCTCTCCGGTTGTGCCGGTGACCACGACACCGTCGGCACCAGCGGAAATCACATAGTCAATGTGCTTTTCGGTGGCATCCCAATCGACCTCGCCGTCCGCAGTCATTGGGGTCACGAGCGCGACAAGCACCTGACCAAAAAGATCTTTTTGCTGAGTAACCATCCGCTAAGCCTAGCGAAGGGGCCTATTAGGGGGCTACCCGTCCGTTTTCGTTAAATGATGCGTAGCTCATCGGCATCAGCTCGGCCCAGAAGTCTTCCATTTTTTCCGCGACCATCTCAATCTCGCGCTGCGGGAAGGATGGGAAGTGGGTGCCCTCGCGCTTGGTGCGAAGCGATAGGAAGTTCATCAGCGAGCGCGCATTCATGGTTACGTACATGCTCGAGTAGATATTCAGCGGCAGCACGATTCTCGCCACTTCTCTGGCCACGCCCGCCTCGAGCATCCGCTGGTAGGCCTCGTAGGCAGCCCGGGTGACGGCCATGGTCTCCTGCTCGACCAGCGCGGTCTGTTCGGCCGTGCCATCCTCAAACTCGTAGTGTCCGGGCTTGCCGACCTGAACCAGCTTGCGCTCCGGTCCCGGGACATAGAACACCGGCCGCAATTCGCGGTAGCGACCAGACTCCTCGTTGTAGCTGGCAATGCGGTGCCGCATGAACTCGCGAAAGACAAAGATTGGGGCCTGAACATAGAAGGTCATCGAGTTGTGCTCAAAAGGTGAGCCGTGGCGATCGCGCATCAGGTAGTTAATCAGTCCCTGATCGCGCTTCTGAACCTCAGCCGAGGCGTCCTTGGCGCTTTCCAGTGTCTGCTCGCCCTGGGTGGAGACTCTCGCAGCAAATAACACATCGGCGTCCTGGGCGCTGTGGCGCACCAGCTCGACGGTGACGTCGCTTCTAAATTCAATCTCGCTCATCGAAAAAGAGCCTAGATGGCTCCGGGGCGTAAGAAGCTGTAACACTCCGCCCTGGATTCGCAAGTTCGCCTACCCTAATCGTCGTGGAAACCCTGATCGCCTCACTGTCGCTTGTCGTGCTCGGCACGCTCACCGGCCTCAGTATCAAGTTTCTGCAGGGCAAAGGGCACAAGGTCGCTAACCATGAGGTGGTGGACCTTCGGCGCCTTCCAGCAACCCAAAACGGCCTGCCAAACGCCCAGCTCGGGGCGAAGGCGACCCTCCTGCAGTTCTCGACGGAGTACTGCGGCCAGTGCCCAGGGGTGCGCAGGCAGCTTGCCAGGCTTGCCTATCGACTAGGTGGCCTGAGCCACCTCGAGGTGGACATTACCGAGCGCTTGGACATCGCCGCCCACTTCAAGATCTCCCAAACCCCAACCGTGCTGCTGCTGAATAACCATGGTGAAATCGTCTTTCGCTTCGGTGGGCTTCCCAACCTGCAGCGGCTGACCCAGGAACTTCAGAGATTGGGAGTGAAGTGAACAAGATCGACCCGAGGGGCCCAAGGTTTGGGGCCGCCATTACCAGCATCCTTGCGCTCACGAGCTTTGCCCTTGGCTACTCCGGCGAGAAACAGCTAGCAGCGCTGCTCACGGCGCTTCTGGCACTGCTATTTGCCTGGAATGTCCTATCCCCCGCAACTCATCCGTATGCCTTGTTCTTCAAGGGCGTCATCAGACCGCGCCTGGGAGCTCCCAAGGAGCTAGAAGATCCAAGACCACCGCGCTTTGCTCAACAGGTTGGGCTCGGCTTTGCACTACTGGGCCTGGCCGGCTTCGCACTTGATATGCAGCTCGTGCTGGTGGTCGCATCCGCCTTTATCTTCCTGGCGGCCTGGCTGAACTCAGTCTTTGACTTTTGCCTGGGTTGCCAGGTTTACCTGCTGCTAAAGCGCGCCGGACTGTTTGGCAAGGGTGATCGCCCGGCGAGCGCTTGATCTGGCCCGACGGCGATCTCCGAGCTTGTCATAGCTGTCCGCTAGCGCAATCCAGAGCAGATGGTTGTTCTGATCTTGCTGCAGCATTTGCTCAATCTGCGCAAATGCCCTAGCCCCCGATTCTTCGGTTGCTCTGCCGCTTGGCTTCAGCTCGTACTCTGGCAATTTCAGCTCCGAGAGAGCCAAGGCATTCGCTAGCTTGGCAGAGTCGGATCCAAATCTGAGCTCGGCGATGATCGACCAGACGGCAAAGACCGGAAAAACCAGGATTGCTAGTCCAAATACGATTTGCAGCAGCTCACCAGAGGCTAGAAGAATCAGTCCGCGCTCCATTAGCAG
>JAPOHQ010000094.1 GCA_029979375.1 Microbacteriaceae bacterium | reverse complement strand
GTTCTGGAATGTAATTAAAGGTGATATGTCAATCGTGGGACCGCGTCCTGAGCGTCCCGAATTTCACTCTCTCCCGAGAGAAAAACCAGCACGTCACCATCTGGCTCCGATTCCAGCTCCCGGAGGGCATCAACCAGACCGTCGACATAGTCGTCGCTGGCAATTGAGACATCGATATCGCTATCGCCCTCGCGAGCCGATCGAACCGGTCGATAGCGAATTTCGATTGGAAAGCTTCGGCCAGAGACCTCAACAATCGGCGCACCATCGAAATGTTTCGAAAACGACTCGGGGTCGATGGTGGCCGAGGTGATGATGACCTTGAGGTCTGGCCTTCGAGGCAGGATCTGTTTTAGGTAGCCGATGAGGAAGTCGATGTTGAGACTCCGCTCATGAGCCTCGTCAATGATTACCGTGTCGTATTGCTTTAGGTCCGGATCGCGTTGCAGGGCATTCAGCAGGATGCCATCGGTCATGACCTTGACCAGGGTTTGCTTGCTGGCCTTATCGGTAAAGCGCACCTGGTAGCCGATCTCGGCCCCGAGTTCTGCCCCGGTTTCCTCCGCTATGCGCTCGGCCACAGATCTGGCCGCAATTCTTCTGGGCTGAGTGTGTGCGATTGATTTGCGGCCAAGCTCTAGGCACATCTTGGGAAGCTGGGTGGTTTTTCCGCTTCCCGTTGCGCCAGCGATGATTACAACCTGATGCTCCTTCAGCGTTGCCAAAATCTCCTCGCGGCGCTGCGACACCGGAAGGTCGGCTGGATAGGTCAGTTTGAGCGTGGTCACTGGGTTCAATCGTAGTTTTCCTGAAGCCAAGAAAAGCAAAAGAGGCGCCCGAAGGCGCCCCTTGAGCTTTCAGTCCCTAGGCCTTTAGGTCGAACCGATCGTTATTCATGACCTTTGTCCAAGCTGCCGCAAAGTCATGCACGAACTTCTCGCGGCTGTCGTCCTGGGCATAGACCTCGGCATAGGCGCGCAAGATGGAGTTCGAACCAAACACTAGGTCGGCTCTGGTTGCCGTGAACTTGGCCTCCCCAGTCTTTCGGTTGCGAAGCACATAGGAGTTCTCGCCTCGTGGCTCCCAGACATAGATCATGTCTGTGAGGTTGACAAAGAAGTCGGTGGTCAGCGCACCGGGGTTATCTGTGAACACTCCGTCTTTGCTGCCGCCGTAGTTAGTTTCCATAACTCGCAGTCCACCCACAAGCGCGGTCATCTCCGGGGCTGTGAGGCCAAGCAGCTGGGCGCGATCGAGCATGAGTTCCTCAGGAGAAACTTCATAGTCCTTCTTGAGCCAGTTGCGGAATCCATCAGCTATTGGCTCGAGCGGGCCGAAGGCCTCAACATCGGTCCACTCCTGGGTGGCATCACCACGTCCCGGCGCAAACGGAAGCTCGATTTCAACTCCGGCATTCTTGGCGGCCTGCTCCACGCCGAGGTTTCCGGCAAGCACGATGACATCAGCAATCGATGCTCCCGATTCGGCCGCGATTGGCTCCAGCAGTGAGAGCACACGGTTGAGGCGCTCCGGTTCGTTGCCCTCCCAGCTCCGCTGGGGTTCTAGTCGAATTCTGGCTCCGTTAGCACCACCGCGCAAATCACTGCCGCGGAAGGTGCGGGCCGAATCCCAGGCGGTGGCAACCATGTCAGAGATGCTCAGGCCGCTCGCTGCGATTTTTGCCTTAGTTGCCTGGGCATCAAAGTCTTTGTTTCCGGCCGGCACCGGGTCCTGCCAGATCAAATCCTCGGTCGGGGCATCTGGGCCGATGTAGCGGACTCGTGGCCCCATGTCGCGGTGGGTTAGCTTGAACCAAGCACGCGCGAAGACCTCTGCGAAATAGTCCGGGTTCGCATAAAACTTCTTCGAGATCTCAAGGTAAATCGGGTCCTTGATCATCGCCATGTCGGCATCGGTCATCGCTGGGTTGTGCCTAACACTTGGGTTTTCGACATCTACCGGCTTGTCCTCTTCTTTGATGTTCACCGGTTCCCACTGCCAGGCACCAGCTGGACTCTTTTTTAGCTCCCAGTCGTAGTTGAACAGCAGGTAGAAGTAGCCGTTGTCCCACTGGGTTGGGTTTGTGGTCCAAGCGCCTTCTAGGCCAGAGGAGACGGTGTCGGAGCCGATGGACCTGGTGCTGTGATTCATCCAGCCCAGGCCAGCCTCGGAAATGTCGGCACCTTCTGGCGCAGGGCCGAGGTTCTCGGCACGGCCATTTCCATGCATCTTGCCAACTGTGTGGCCGCCGGCGGTCAGAGCAACAGTTTCCTCGTCGTTCATTGCCATCCGAGCAAAAGTTTCCCGCACCATCTGGGCGGTCTTGAGCGGATCCGGCTGGCCATTCACGCCCTCTGGATTCACGTAGATCAATCCCATGTGAGTGGCAGCCAGAGGGTTCTCCAGCGTCGACGAGTCGCTCAGGTTTGCGAAACGGTTCTCCGATGGAGCCAGGAACTCACCCTCGCTACCCCAGTAGACATCTTTTTCTGGGTGCCAAATGTCCTCTCGCCCAAAGGCAAAACCGTACGTCTTCAATCCCATCGAGTCGTAGGCCACGGTGCCAGCCAGAATCATGAGGTCAGCCCAGGAGAGCTTGTTGCCGTACTTCTTTTTGATTGGCCAGAGCAGCCTGCGCGCCTTATCGAGGTTCACGTTGTCGGGCCATGAGTTCAGCGGCGCGAAGCGCTGGTTGCCAGTCGACCCGCCACCACGACCGTCTGCGGTGCGATAGGAGCCGGCAGAGTGCCAAGCCATGCGAATCATGAGACCGCCGTAGTGACCCCAGTCTGCCGGCCACCAGTCTTGAGAGTCGGTCATCAAGTCCCAAACGTCCTTTTTGACCGCCTCAAAATCCAGCTTGCGAA
>JAPOHQ010000093.1 GCA_029979375.1 Microbacteriaceae bacterium | reverse complement strand
CCGATTCAACCCGAGGGTTCGGAGCCAGACGTTGCGGTCGAGGACTTCAGCGAGTGGGTAATCGATATCGCTCGCCTAGACGGGAAGCTGGATTTGCCTGGGGCCACCCTGGTGTCTAACCTCGGCCCATTTATTGAACGCAAGCTCTACACCGTGAATACCGCACACCTTGCCACCGCCTACCTAGGTCAGCTGGCAGGCCACCAAACAATCGTGGAAGCGCTGGGCGACAGCAAGATCCTCAATGAGACGGCAGCAGTCTTGAGCGAGACCTCCAAGGTCCTAATTGCAAAGCACAAGCTCGACCGGAAGCGTCACGAGGCATATGTTGCAAAGACACTGGCTCGACTGGCGAATCCAGCGGTGGATGATGAAATCGTTCGAGTCGGCAGACAACCGCTGCGGAAGCTAGCCAAGAATGAGCGTTTGATTGGACCAGCTTTGTATTTCGCCGAACACTTTGGCGAACCTGAGCGGCTTCTCAGCGTCGTTTCAGCCGCCCTGAGCTTTCAGTCCGACAACGAGCCTGAGGTTCAGCGCCTGGGACTGCTCCTGGCGAGCCTTACCACCGATGAGTTTGTTGCCGAGGTGTTTGGTGTGGGATCACATCAGGCACTGCACAAATACTTGGTCGCCACCGTAGACAGTCACAAACGTGCGTTAGCCCACCAGGGGTCAATTAGCTAGTTCGCGGGGCGAGTAAGTTGGTAACATCGCCCAGGATTTCAAAGGAGCACTCCATGGCCACAGTAACCGGGACAGTAACCATCGAAGACCCAATTGGTTTTCACGCTCGCCCAGCGGGACAGATTGTGAAGCTGGTCAAGGACTCCGGCCTCGAGGTTCGCATGGGGCGCGTCGATGGCAATTTGGTGAAGGCCAATTCGCCCTTGAGCCTGATGGCGATGAAGGGCAAGACCGGAGAGCAGCTCAACGTTGAGGTCGATTGTGACGACGAGGCTCAGGGGCAGGCGCTCATCGAGCAAATCCAAGGCTCTTTGAAGGGCTAACGAGTGGCAACCGGTGAGGTTCTTACCGGGTTGGGCGTTGGCCTAACCGCGGTCAAAGCAGAGGTTTTCCGAGTTAAGCCTCACCAGGATCTTCCCGGACCCACGAAGCATTCCGGGGATGCGGCAGGAGAGATCGACAAACTTCGCGCAGCGATTGATGCCGTATCCCAAGAGCTGCAGACCCTGGCTGCGAAGGCGGGCGAGACCTCTGCCGAAATCTTCGAGGCACTCGAGATGATCCTGATGGACGAGAGCCTCTTCGACACCGCTGTCGCCGAGGTCGAATCGGGCTGGGATGCCGCAACTGCTTTCCACAACGGCGTTGAGACCTTTGCCGAATTACTCTCGGGTGACCCGACCTTCGAGGAGCGCCTAGCGGACATCCGCGACCTGGCAAAGCGCGTAGCTGCAAACATCCATGGAATCTCGCTTGGGCTAAACCTCCCCGAAGAGGGCAGGTTCGTGATTGTTGGAGAAGATTTTTCACCTGCCGACACAGCCCAATTCACAAAGGCAGTGGTTGGCGTGGTGACCATTGCGGGAGGCCCAACCTCCCACACCGCAATCATTTGCCGCTCCAAGTCGATTCCGGCTGTCGTGTCCTGCAAGGGGGCGAAGAACTTGGTGGACGGTGTTGAGGTTTTGGTGGACCCCGTTGGCGATCGCGTCGTTATCGGCGGAAGCGACTCGGATGCCACCCAGGCCATCACATTTGTCGCCAAGAGCAGCGAACCAATCATTCCTGTGAGGGCGAACATCGGATCCCTGGAGGATGCGGTCGCGGCGGCCACTACCGCCGCCGAGGGCGTGGGGCTCTTTAGAACCGAGCTGCTGTATCTCTCGAGCTCGAGTCAACCAACGGTGGATTCGCAGTCCAAGAGCTATGCCGAGATTCTCTCCGCTGCGCCAGACGGCCCGATTGTTGTGAGGACCATTGATGCCGGCAGCGACAAGCCAGTGCCATTTCTGGAGATGCCACACGAGGAGAACCCGGCCCTTGGAGTCCGTGGCTATCGCCTGATTGGACAACACCGCCAGTTCATTCTCGATCAGCTCCTCGCGCTCGAGGAAGCCCGCCAGAAGAGCGGCCGCGAGGTCTGGGTCATGGCACCGATGATCGCGCTTGCATCAGAGGCAGCTGAGTTCGCCTCGCTGGCTCGTGAGGTTGGGCAGTTCAAGGTTGGAATCATGGTGGAGACACCATCAATCATCTTTGAGCTGGCAAAGCTCGCCTCCGTGGTGGACTTTGTTTCGGTTGGAACTAATGATCTTTCGCAATACCTGTTTGCTTCCGACCGAATGAATCCAAACCTGGGAGCCATGCTGAACCCTTGGCAGCCTGCGCTGATTGCCGCGCTAGAGGCCATTGCAACTGAGGCCAAGAAGGTCGGAATCTATTCGGGTGTCTGTGGTGAGAGTGCATCTGATCCAGCGTTCTCGGTGGTTCTGGCAGGCCTTGGTTTCGATTCGGTTTCCTCGTCTCGAAGCCAGGTTGGAGCCGTCAGGACTGCACTGTCTGCGATCTCCATGGAAGAGGCCAAGGGGATAAGTGAAAAGGTGCGGATGGCATCAACCTCCGACGAGGCAAAGTCAGTAGCACTGGCCGAGTTGGGCAAGCTCTCTGGCTAGACTTTCGTCTATGTCAGCGCCCGTCCCAAGCCAAGTTCCGCAGATTCGTTCGGCGCTCAAATTCTTCAAGATCTCCTCTTATGTCACCGGTGTTTTCCTGCTGCTACTGATGATTACCTGGGGCATCAGGCGGCTGCCCTTTTTGGGCTATGACCTTTGGCTCTTTGGTCCAAATGGTGCGCTCTCGCTCGAGTCCTATGGGGTCGATGGCGAGGGACTGCCCGCTGTTGGCGTGAACCTGACCGTTTGGATTCTGATCATCCACGGCTGGCTATATGTTGTTTATCTGATTGCTGACTTCAGGGTCTGGACCCTCCTGCGCTGGCCATTCACCAGGTTTCTATTTATTGCCCTCGGGGGCATAGTGCCATTTCTGAGCTTCTACACCGAGGCAAGATTTCAGCAGGTGGGAAGGACACAACTGGCAGAGCTGG
>JAPOHQ010000092.1 GCA_029979375.1 Microbacteriaceae bacterium | reverse complement strand
AGGTGAATAAATCACATATCCTGCTTCGCGCTTGTAGGTTTGATTGTCTAAATAAAGGTTGGGTGATGTAAATTCACCCTCGATTGAAAACTTACCCCATAAATTTTCTTCATTAATATCAGTTTCATCAAATACCTCCGAGAGATAAAACTAGCCTGTCAGGCTCAATAGTCCCTGAAAAAAGCGACCCCTCGCGCACCCGTCAGAGCTGAGGTTACCCTTGCTATCTCTCGATCCTGGGGGGATTGGCCTAGATGACGCCACGCGAGGAGTCAAAGGAAGTCTAAGGCCGGAGCTAGTTCTGTGGGAAGCCGAGGTTCAGACCGCCGTGGCTCGGGTCAAGCCAGCGAGAGGTAATGACCTTGGTTTGAGTAAAGAACCTGAAGCCCTCCTCGCCGTGCGCCCTTGAGTCGCCAAACAGCGAGTGCTTCCAACCACCGAACGAGAAATAGGCAACCGGTACCGGAATCGGGACATTGATACCAATCATTCCAACCTCAACCTCGTGCTGGAATTTGCGCGCAGCGCCACCATCGTTGGTAAAGATTGCCGTGCCGTTTCCAAAGGCACCGGAGTTGATCAGCTCGAGACCCTCTTCATAACTGGCAACCCTGACAACCGATAGCACAGGCCCAAAGATTTCCTCGCGATAAACCTTTGATGATGTAGGGACCCTGTCGATCAGGGTTGGTCCAAGCCAGAATCCAGCAGCATCGCCATCGACCTCGACACCCCTGCCATCGACCACAACTGCGGCACCATCGGCGATTGCCGCGTCGATGTAGCTCGCCACCTTGTCGCGGTGCTGGGAGGTAACCAATGGGCCCATGTCACACGAGCGGGTGCCATCACCGACCTTGATCTGAGACATTCTGGAGACAATTCTTGGAATCAGGTCGTCCGCAACCGGCTCAACCGCCACAACCACCGAGATGGCCATGCAGCGCTCACCAGCCGAGCCAAACCCGGCATTCACCGCAGAGTCGGCAACCAGGTCAAGATCGGCATCCGGGAGCACGAGCATGTGGTTCTTGGCTCCTCCAAGGGCCTGAACCCGCTTGCCTTGCTTGGCCGCGTTTTCATAGATGTATTGCGCAATGGGTGTTGAGCCAACAAACGAGATTGATCGAACGTCAGGATGCTCAAGCAAACCGTCAACGGCGACCTTGTCGCCATGAAGAACGTTGAATACACCGTCTGGGAGGCCAGCCTCCTTCAGCAGCCTGGCGATCCACATCGCCGCACCGGGGTCCTTCTCGCTGGGCTTGAGAACAACGGTGTTCCCAGCGGCAATCGCCACCGGAAAGAACCACATTGGCACCATTGCCGGGAAGTTAAACGGACTGATGATTCCCACCACCCCGAGTGGCTGCTTCATCGAATAGACATCGATGGCGGTGGAGGCATTCTCCGCGTACTCGCCCTTCAAAAGGTGCGGCAGGCCGCAGGCAAAATCAACCACCTCAAGACCTCGTGCGATCTCGCCCAGGGAGTCCTAGACCACCTTGCCGTGCTCGTTGGTGATGATTTCGGCAAGCTCCTGCTTCTTAGCATCCAGCAGTTCGCGAAAGCGGAACATGACCTGACTGCGCTTTGCCAGTGAGGTGTCTCGCCAACCGGGGAAGGCCAGCTTGGCGCTCGCAACGGCCTTGTCGATGTCATCTTGGTCCGCAAACGAAACTTCGCGCGTTACGGTGCCCTTAGCGGGGTTATAAACAGGACCTTTGCTCTTGCCAGAGCCCTTGTGCTCTTGGCCAGAAATCCAGTGGGGAACTAGCTCCATGACTACCTCGTCTTCCAGAAAGAAGACTACCTTTTAGCTGTGACGAGTGTGGATCAAGAGATAACCCAGATACTCTCTGGGTTCCCGGCTGAGCAGCGAGCGGTGCTCGAGAGGCTGCGCAAAGAAATCAAAGCCTTGGTGCCTGGCGCCACCGAGCGCATCTCCTACGCGATGCTAACTTTTGAAATCTCCGGTGAGATCCTGATTCACTTCATGGGCTTCGACAAGCACAATTCGCTGTTTCCTGGCGGCCAGCTCACAACCAAGCTGGCAAAGGAGCTGGCCGACTACAGGGTGTCGAAGGGGACAATCCAGTTCGCCCTAGACAAGCCTTTCCCGAAGCCGCTTTTGAAACAGATTCTCAAGCTCAGGATCGAGGAGATCAACGAGCGCTATCCGAAACCAAGTGGTGACTATCGGGACTACTACGACAACGGCCACCTGAAGTCCAAGGGCAAATACCGAGACTCGCAGATGCACGGCCATTGGCAGTTCTTCCGCCGAGATGGCTCGCTGATGCGAGAGGGAAAGCTCAACATGGGTGAGCCCGTGGGCGAGTGGACCACCCACGTTCGGCCCTAGTGTTGGCCGTTGGCTTCAGTTGCAACTAAACTCTTGCGGGTACCAAGGAGAATTCGCCTAGTGGCCTATGGCGCACGCTTGGAAAGCGTGTTGGGTGCAAGCCCTCGGGGGTTCGAATCCCCCATTCTCCGCCAACACATCCCTTGTCAGAGGCAAAAACCTAAAGCGACTTGAGAATATCCCCAACTCTTTCCTTGGCATCTCCAAAGAGCATCTTGGAGTTTGACCTGAAGAACAGCGGGTTGGCAACACCCGCATAGCCGGATGCCATGGAGCGCTTGAACACAATTACGTTCTCTGCCTCCCAGACCTTGAGGACCGGCATGCCAGCAATCGGGCTGCCTGGGTTCTCGGTTGCTGCTGGGTTCACCGTGTCATTGGCTCCAATTACCAACACCACCTGGGTGTCTGCAAAGTCGTCGTTGATCTCGTCCATCTCAAGCACGATGTCGTATGGCACCTTTGCCTCCGCGAGCAGCACGTTCATGTGTCCGGGAAGCCTTCCAGCGACCGGGTGAATACCGAAGCGAACCTCGACTCCCTTTTCCTTCAGTCGCTTGGCCAGTTCGGCAACCGGATACTGCGCCTGGGCAACGGCCATGCCGTAGCCGGGGGTGATCACAACGCTCTTTGCGGCAGTTAGCAACTGGGCAACGGCCGCCGCATCGATTTCGCTGTGCTCGCCGGTTTCCTCTTCGCCCTCGGTCGGGGCCT
>JAPOHQ010000091.1 GCA_029979375.1 Microbacteriaceae bacterium | reverse complement strand
GCTTTTCAGCAAGCAAGAGAAGGGCGCTGACTTTGCCATTACCCAGCTCTTTTTCTTCGCAGCCGATTACCTCTCGTTTTTGGAACTTGCAGCCTCAAGGGGAATCACGATTCCGATCATCCCAGGAACCATGCCGATTGTTTCGCTAAAGCGGCTGAATCGAGTCTTAGAGCTCTCGGGAGAGGAGCGCCCCATGGAGCTATCAGAAGCCCTCGAGGCTGCCGCCGATGTTGACGCGCAACGCGAGGTTGGCATCGAGTGGGCGGCAAATCAGGTGCGCGACCTGGTTGCCGCAGGAGTCGACTCGCTTCATCTTTATGCATTCAATGAGTATGCAAACGTCACCGAGGTGCTCAGAAGAGCAGGGGTGCGAAACTAGACTTTAGGCCATGGGCCTTTCCCAAGAGCTTCGCAGCATCCCCAACATGCTGAGCATTCTGCGCCTTTTGCTGGTGCCGGTCTTTCTGCTTTTGCTGCTTTATGACCAGTTCGGCTGGGCACTTCTCGTGCTGGCCACAGCCAGCTTCACGGACTGGCTCGATGGTCAGATTGCTCGCAGGTTCAACCAAATCACCAACCTGGGCAAAGTGCTGGACCCTTCGGCCGACCGGCTCTTCATCTTCGCGACCCTGATTGGTCTGACGCTAAATGGAAACATCCCGTGGTGGCTCGCGGCGGTGATTGTCGCCCGCGACCTTTTGATTCTTGTTGGGTATGTGATCTCAGCAAATCACGGCTACGGACCGCTGCCAGTGCACTTTTTAGGCAAGGCTGGAACCTTTGCCCTGCTCTATGCCTTGCCGTTGATGCTGCTCGCTGACATCTGGGAGGCCGCCCACCTGGTCGTGCTGCCTCTGGCATGGGCCTTCGCCTATTGGGGAATCGCACTGTATTGGCTATCGGGATTTGTATACCTCGGACAGCTCAAGAGATTGATTTCCCAAGAGAGGTCAAAATCCTCTAGCATTTAGGTTCTAGGGGAGGCTGAATGTCCAGAGAATCCGGTAGCGACGAAACCGCCAGATTCGAGTCTGAGATCGTCGCCGGCTCAAGCCCCCAACTTTCACCAGAAGAGAGCGCTGCCTTGGCAGCGTTGCCAGATTCCTCCGCACTGCTATTGGTCCACAAGGGACCGGGTGCTGGCTCGCGCTATCTTCTTGACCAGGACCTTACAGTCGCTGGTCGCCACCCAGACGCAGACATCTTTTTGGATGATGTGACAGTTTCGCGAAAGCATGCTCAATTCGAGCGGCAATCCGATCACTTCACGGTCACCGATCTGGGCTCCATGAACGGAACTTATGCCGATGGCCAGAGAGTGGAAGCGCAAAGACTCATAACTGGCATGGAGGTAATGATTGGCAAGTTCCGCCTCACCTTCTATGCATCAGAAAGGCGCTAACCATGGAGAATGCAGTTCGCAAGCTCCAAGATCACCGCAGGCTCTACACAATCGGACAGGTTCTCACTGTCCTCAAGCCTGAGTTCGGTGACCTTTCACCGTCGAAGCTTAGGTTTCTGGAGGACCAAGGCCTAGTCACCCCCGAGCGCACCGACGCCGGGTATCGCAAATATTCAGAGAACCAAATCGAAAGGCTCCGAGTGGTTCTCACCCTGCAGCGCGATCAATACCTGCCACTTCGGGTCATCAAGGATTACCTAGAGGAGCTCGACGCGGGCAGGCAACCACTGCTCCCAGCGGCATCCCCAGCCGCTTTGCGCAAGGGCCAGAAGTTCTCAACCGCCCAGCTGAAGGCTGAAACCGGAGTCTCCGACCTGGCCTTCAAGGAGGGTGCGGAGCTCGGACTCTTCGGCCCGCAACCGCACTCTTCACACGAAGTCGAGATCGCCTTCGCCCTCGTTGCTCTCGAGCAGTTCGGAATTCAACCGCGGCACCTCAGGGGCTTGAAGTCCGCAACAGAGCGTGAGGTGGGAATCATTACGGGTGTTACAGAGCCCGTGATCCGGAAGAAGGCGCCGGATTCAAGCGCCAAGGCTGGCCACATCGCTAGGGAGATCGCAGAGCGGTTTGGCGCCATCAGGGCGCACCTGATTGCCTCGGCAATCGAGGAGATCGAGGGCTAGCGACACGCCGTAGTGCGCTGCTGCAACCCTCAAGTAGAACTTGAAGGCAGACTTAAAGCTTGTCAGTGAGATAGGAGGGGCCATGGAGTTCGAATCACCGATGCTCTTTGACGACGGCCTGCCATCTCAGACCCAGGGCTATCGCGGCACTTCTGCTGCGGCAGCGGCCGGAATCTCCTACCGTCAGCTTGACTACTGGGACCGCACAGGTCTGGTGGTTCCCTCCATTCAAGGTGCGACCGGCTCGGGATCGCAAAGGCTCTATTCCTTCCGCGACATTCTCGTGCTCAAGCTCGTGAAGCGACTTTTGGATGCCGGTGTATCGCTGCAGCAGATACGGATTGCCGTCGAGCAGCTGAGGGTTGCCGGAATATCTGATCTCACCAACACGACCTTGATGTCCGATGGAGTGACCGTTTACCTCTGCACCTCCCAGGACGAGGTAATCGACCTGCTCGGCCAGGGTCAGGGCGTCTTCGGCATTGCGGTTGGCCGCGTGCTGCGCGAGGTCGAGTCAACCCTGGTTGACTTTGCCGCCGAGGAGGCTCAGATCCAAGACGAGCTGGCAGCTCGCAGGGCTAGGAAGATTTCCTAAAGCTAAACCAACGACGCTTCTTTTTTGCGCGTCTGGATGAAGCTATTTCTTCGATCTCAATCATTTCGCTCAAGGCAGCCTTGCCGCGCATCGATCTGTCGACCACGCCGACTCGGCTGCGGCGCTCGGGAGTAGATTCCATTTCACTGAGTGCCCCAGCCAGTAACCAGTCAAAGCCCTTGGCAATCTCCGCGGCTCCCTCGGCGGGCCAGGAGTGAATCGGGCGGGCCGCTCCGGTTGACTGCTGAACTGCTGCCCGCTCCTCGAAATAAGGCATCAGAAGCTGCTCTCCAAACATCTCCTTGAGCTCCTTCACGCGGTAATCGTGCTCATGAGATTGGGGACGGAACCGGTTCACCACTACGCCAAGCAGCTGCAGGCGCGGGGAAAGCTTTGCACTGATCTCGTTGA
>JAPOHQ010000090.1 GCA_029979375.1 Microbacteriaceae bacterium | reverse complement strand
GACTCTCCCGTCCAGCTGATCCAGTCGAGTTTCTTCATTTTTGGTTCGACTCTTACCCTCGTTGGCGCCTGGCATGCCAAGGCCTTTGCAATGCCGGGGCGCATCACCCTATTTCTGGCAGGCTTGGCTGGTTTCGGCTATACCTTTTTTGCCACACCCAGCCAAGACAGCTTTTCCGATTGGCACAGAATCTTTGCCACGATCGCGTTCGTGCTGTTCTCGGCCTGGCCGATTTTGGCAATGCGATTTGACAAGCGTTACCACTGGGCAATCAGGCCCGTTGGAGCTATCTCAGCAACGATAGTCATGGGTCTAACCACCCTCTGGTTCCTGCTCACCTGGCTGGAGCCAGGTCAACCAATCGTTGGTCTAAGTGAGCGAGTGATTGCCGTAATGCAGGTTGTCTGGCTCTCTTTTGCCATCTGGGCGCAGTGGCTGCATCAGCGTAAGGTCTAGCTTGCCCTAGCTGCGTTGTGTACCTCAAGTCGAAGAGACACCTCAGACTCCGGCTCACCGCTGAGAAAGGCGATGGCTTCGCGAATCACCTCATAATCACCCAGCTGTCGTACTTGGCTGATTGCCCCAGGTAGCTCTTTGGCTTGGAGTGACCACCAGTCGCCGTCTCGCTCCGCAATAACTGTGTACTCGCTCAATGCCACCACCCTTTCCCAAGCTCATCGGAAAACTGCTGATAAAACTTTATAACCGTCAGCTCAGGAATCTCAGAGTGCCTGCCAATCGCTCTTGTCGTTGTACCAATCCTGACTGCGGTGTGCTTCTTGAGTTCAAATTCGTAGTAATCGAGACCCTGGCTCTTGGCGGCCGTTCTCAGCCTCTTCAGGACCTCTTTTCGCTTCACACTCTGGTTATAGCGGGGCGGGAATCGCGCTTTGCCCGATGCTGCTCAGGTTGTGGATAAACGGCTTAGAAGGGATCTTGCCTGTTGGTTCGATGCTCGTCATTCGATTAGGTTTGCTGGGTGAGCGTGAAAAGCTTTGCGATGGTTTCTAGCATCCTGGGCATCAGTCTTTGCCTGGCAGGTTGCGCCCAGGAAACGACTTCTATACAAACAATCACCCCCACCTAACCAAGCCCAAGTCCGTCTGATGACTCCAAGGATTCCAATGCGTCGATTGCTCCCTGCGAAGAGTCACTTGAGGCGCGCTTTCGCTTGACCATAGAGTCCCAGACCGATGCATTTGGCGACGGCGACTTCGAACTTGCCTACTCTTTTGCCTCCCAGGAGTTCCGCTCCAATGTAAGCCTGCAGTCCTTTGTTGGAATCATCGCGGGAAGCTACGGACCGCTGATTGAGTCCAGCAATCTAGGGTTTTCAAATTGCCGGGCCGATCTTGATGCTGGGCTTGGGGTGATCGATGTTCAGTTTGTGCAGTCCGGCAATGACGTCTACGCCCTTAGGTATTTGCTGCAAGAGGATCCTGATGGCTGGAGAATCGGAGGCGCAACAAACCTGGAGGTCTTGGGAGAGGGCGCTTAGGCGCTACCTACGAAGCTAAATAAGGGGTGTCCTTCCTCGAGGTTGTTTAGCTCTCGGAGGGCAAGCAGGCTATCTGCCAATCCAACAAATTCGCACTCTGGAAAGTGCTCCCGAACCCTTGACTTCACCTCTTCACGAAGAGTTTCGTTCGAAAAAACTTGGCCAACCAGTGCCACCTTGAAGCCGCTAGTCGGCGGAGTGCTGGTTCTCTTGGCGGCGGTGATAACAGAGGTTGCCATTTCGGCTGCAGCAGCAAGCAGGATTTTGCGGCTCACCTCATCCGACTTGCTCTCAGAAAGCACTACCTCGGCAAAACTTGCCACGACGGAGACCCATGCGGGGTCGGATTGCACCGCAACATATGCGGCGCTCGGCTCTCCAAATCGGGCCTCCAGCTCTGCTAGCAGAGATGTTTTTGGGCCGCGACCATCGAAGAACTTCATTGCGGCTTCCAAGCCTGCCTTACCGATCCAAAAGCCGCTGCCGCCATCGCCCATCGAGTGACCCCAGCCATCAACTCTTGCCGTGCCAGAGTCTGAGGCCGAAAAGGTGACGATGCCGGTTCCCGCAGCGCAGACCACTCCTTGCAAACCGCAGTGCACGACAAGCGAACCAACTGAGTCATGCACAATCTTCAGTGAGGCCTTGTAGCCGAGGCCGGTAGCAGTCGCTGCTGCGACCTCATGGGGGTTGGTTACCCCGCTCGAGCTGATGACTATTTCATCAAAGGCACCTGAGGATCCGGCCAGCTGGGAAATAACGCTGAGAAACTGCGGGGCCAAAGGGTGGTTAGTGAAAACGGGTCCCAGTCGATGTTTTTCTTTTAGTTCATCGTCGAACCAGATTTCACACTTGATGCCAGATTGCCCAGCATCAATGAGCAGGACCTTGGACATTTAGCCCTTCAGCGATCCGGCCAGCATGCCTCGCAGGAAGTACTTCCCAAGGAAGATGTAAACCAAAATAGTCGGCAGCGAGGCCATCACGGCTCCGGCCATCTGAACGTTCCACTGCACGATCTGGCTTCCCGCAATGTTGTTTAGGGCAACCGTTACGGGCCAGGAGTCTGCGCTGGTTAGCACCACGGCAAACAGGAAGTCGTTCCAAATCGATGTGAACTCCCAGATGATTCCAACGATGAACGCCGGAATCGAAATTGGGAAAATGATTTGCCAGTAGGTCTTGAAGATTCCCGAACCGTCAACCAAGGCTGCTTCGATCAGCTCGTCGGGAACACCAAGGTAATAGTTGCGGAAGATGAGTGTCATGATCGGAAGACCATAGATGACGTGAACCAGGATCAGACCCGGTATTCCTCCGTAGAGACCAAGCTCACGAACCGTCTGAACCAGCGGGATGAGGATTGCCTGATATGGAATGAACATTCCAAACAAGATGAGCGTAAAGATGAGCTCCGATCCCGGGAACCGCCACTTGCTGAGAACGTAACCGTTGAGGCTTCCCAGCAGGGCTGCAATGAGGGATGCTGGGATTACCAGGTAGAAGGAGTTTCCAATCGAGGGCCCAAGTTTCTCCCAGGCGAGCACGTAGTTGGTGATGTCGATCGCCGTTGGCAGATCCCACATCGTCTGCAGCGAGACCTGATCCAGCGGCTTCAGGCTGGTTACGAGAACCACATAAATCGGAATCAGGAAGAAGGCTAGGA
>JAPOHQ010000008.1 GCA_029979375.1 Microbacteriaceae bacterium | reverse complement strand
GTCGGTGCCGACCGCCACCAGCGTCAGACAACTGCCGGCAAAGCTCCTGATCGACAACAGGATCGTGGTCAACTCCCACCTCAAGCGCACCCGTGGTGGCAAGGTCTCCTTCACCCAAATCATCGGCTACGCAGTGGTCCAGGCCCTCAAAGAATTCCCAAGTCAGAACGTGTTCTATGACGAGGTAGACGGCAAACCAGCAGCCGTGAGTCCGGCGCACATCAATCTGGGCATAGCCATCGACATCCCCAAGCCCGATGGCACCAGAGCCCTTCTGGTTCCAAACATCAAACGCGCGCAGCGGCTGAACTTCGCGGAGTTTGTTGCAGCCTACGACGACCTGGTCAAGCGAGCCCGCGACAACAAGCTGACCGCGGATGACTTTGCGGGCACCACTATTTCGCTCACCAACCCCGGTGGAATCGGCACGGTCCACTCTGTCCCAAGACTCACAAAGGGCCAGGGCTGCATCATTGGAGTCGGTGCCCTTGAGTATCCGGCCCAGTTCAAGGGACTCAGTGAGGAGCAGCTTGCCGAACAGGGAATTGGCAAGATCCTCTCGCTTACCTCCACCTATGACCACAGGGTCATCCAGGGAGCTGGAAGCGGAGAGTTCCTGAAGATTGTCGAAGAGCTGCTGCTGGGTGAGCGCGACTTCTACACCAAGATCTTCTCGGACATGCGCATCCCCTACACCCCGGTTATCTGGGTCAACGACTTCCACTGGGATCTGGCAGATCAGTCGGGAAAGAACACCCGTATCCAGGAATACATCAATGCGTTCCGAGTCCGAGGCCACCTGATTGCCGACATCGACCCACTCGAGTATGTGCAGCGCTGGCACCCCGACCTGGACATCAGAAATTACGGCCTCAGCCTCTGGGACCTGGATCGAACCTTTAAGACCGGAGGCTTTGGTGGCCGCGTAAAGGCCAAGTTCCGCAACATGCTTGGCATCCTGCGAGACACCTACTGCAGGACCATCGGCATTGAATACATGCACATCCAGGATCCAACCGAGCGAACCTGGTTCCAGGAGACCCTAGAGCAGCCATACAAGAAACCCTCTAAGGAAGAGCAGTTCAGAATCCTCAACAAGCTAAATGAAGCCGAGGCCTTCGAGACCTTCCTGCAGACCAAGTTTGTTGGCCAGAAGCGCTTCTCCCTCGAGGGAAGCGAATCCCTGATTCCTGCACTTGATCAAATCCTGCAGGCAGCTGCGGATGATGAGCTCGAGAGCGCAGCGATCGGCATGGCACACCGCGGCCGATTGAACGTTCTCACCAACATCGCTGGCAAGACCTACGCCCAGGTGTTTAGAGAGTTCGAAGGCTCGGGAGACACCAAGAGTGTTCAAGGCTCCGGAGATGTTAAGTATCACCTTGGGACCGAAGGAACCTTCACCTCAGGCCACGGCAGCCAAATCAAGGTTTACCTCGCAGCAAACCCCTCGCATCTCGAGGCCGTAAACCCGGTTCTAGAGGGAATCGTCAGGGCTAAGCAGGATCGCCTCGGTAACCCGGAGAACTTCCCGGTCCTGCCGATCCTGATTCACGGCGATGCCGCCTTCATCGGCCAGGGAGTGGTGCCCGAGACCATGCAGCTCAGCCAGCTAGAGGGCTACAAGGTTGGCGGAACGATTCACGTAGTGGTTAACAACCAGGTAGGTTTCACCACCCTCCCCAAGGATTCCAGGACCAGCGTTTACTGCACCGACTTTGCCAAGTCGATTCAGGCGCCTGTCTTCCACGTCAACGGCGATGACCCGGAGGCCGTGGTTCGGGTGGCACAGATTGCCTACGAATACCGCCGCGAGTTCAAAAAGGATGTCGTAATCGACATCGTTTGCTACCGCCGCCGTGGCCACAACGAGGGTGATGACCCCTCGATGACCCAGCCGCTGATGTATAACCTCATCGAGGCAAAGCGCAGCGTTAGAACCCTCTACATGGACAACCTCATCGGCCGAGGTGACATCACCCAGGAGGAGTTCGACGAGGCGAACGCCAGGTTCCAAAGCTCACTGGAGAATGCCTTCGTCGAGGTTCACGAGGCCATGAGCCAACCCGTGTCACTCATCGAGCGACCAGTTGGAATCGGCACCACCGCGAGCGAGAAGCAGGAACTGATCAGGCCAACCGCCATCGCTAAGGAGATGGTGGAGGCAATTGGAAACGCCCACGCCAACACTCCGGATGGCTTCACTGTGCATCCAAAGCTTGCTCAGCTTCTGCAAAAACGTATCGACATGAGCCGCGAGGGAGGCATCGACTGGGGTTACGGTGAACTCTTGGCCTTCGGTTCGCTGCTTATCGAGGGCATCAACGTTCGTCTCGCTGGTCAGGATGCAAGGCGTGGAACTTTCGTGCAGCGTCACGCCAGCTTCTTCGATCGGGAGACCGGCAGGGAATGGATGCCGCTGAGCTACATCTCCGAACAGCAGGCTCGCTTCCAGGTCTACAACTCGCTGCTCAGCGAATTTGCCGCGCTCGGCTTTGAGTATGGCTACTCGGTTGAGGAGCCAGACTCGCTGACCCTCTGGGAGGCCCAGTTTGGTGACTTTGCAAATGGTGCGCAGACCATCATCGATGAATTTGTCTCCTCGGGAGACCAGAAGTGGTTGCAGCAGTCTTCGCTCGTGATGCTGCTGCCTCACGGCTACGAGGGACAGGGTCCGGATCATTCCTCGGCAAGAATCGAGCGGTTCTTGCAGCTGTGTGCCGAGAACAACATGACTGTGGCCCAGCCATCCACCCCGGCAAGCCACTTCCACCTGCTTCGGCGTCAGGCCTACACCAGACCCAAGCGACCTCTGATTGTCTTCAGCCCCAAGTCAATGCTGCGCCTCAAGGCCGCATCCAGCAGCGTTGAGGACTTCACGACTGGCAGCTTCTTCCCGGTAATCAACGACCAGCAGGGATTGGATCCGGCGAACGTGAAGCGGGTGCTGTTCTGTTCGGGCAAGATCTACTGGGATCTGCTTGCGGAGAGCCAGAAGCGTGGCACAGGCGACACCGCCATCATCCGACTTGAGCAGCTCTATCCGACTCCGGTCGAGGAGATGAAGACGGCCATAGCACAATTCCCAGGAGCGGAGCTCCGGTGGGTTCAGGACGAGCCTGCAAACCAGGGCCCCTGGACCTACATGGGGTTGTTCATGCCGCGCTATGGAATCGACTTCAAGGTAATTTCCCGTCCGGCATCTGCATCACCGGCCTCGGGATCGGTGAAGCGACACGCCGTTGAACAGGCTGACCTGGTAGCTAGGGCTTTCGGAGACTAGTTGCGATCGATTCGGGTGGTCATCCTAGGCGACGAGCTCCTCACCGGCGCCGGTGACCCAAAGGGTCTGGGCTGGCTCGGAAGAGTGCAGGCCAGACTCCCCCAGGGAGACGATGTCGCGTTCTTCCCACTGGCCAAAATTGCTGAGACCACCTCCGACCTACTGGAGCGCTGGCGCACCGAGGCACTGCCGCGCTTCTCGCCAGAGAGCGAGAACTACCTGGTGGTTGCGCTCTCGAGTGAGGATGTGAGGTCGGGAACAACGATCTCACGCTCTCGGCTCAACCTTGCCTCGCTCTTAGATGACGCAATTCGGGAGGGTGTCCAGGTTTTCGTGGTTGGCCCAACACCCACGGGCCAGAAAGACTTCGATGCCGAGGTCGAACACCTCAATGCCGGGTTTGCGGATGTCGTGAAGCGGCGTCAGCTTCGGTTTGTGGACTGCTTCAACCCGCTCAAGGATCACGAGGGCTGGGTAGACGAGGTCGAAAATCACCCGCGTCGGCTGCCAGGCCAGGTTGGTTACGGCCTGATCGCGTGGTTGGTGCTGAATCGGGGTTGGTTTGAATGGCTCGGGCTAACCGAGACCGATCAGTCGTGATCCTGAATCTCGCGCAGCCTCTTCATCACTCGCTCCGCTAGCTCCTCTGCTGGAGCCTCATCACAGGAGCGCTGGATCACCTGATTGAAGACGATTTCGATGTCGTAGTGCTCCTCGCATGAGTCGCAATTAGCGATGTGTGCGGTGATTACCTCGAGCTGATCTTCGTGGAGCTCGGAGTGCAGAAACTCATGAACATTGCGCTTGACATCCTCGCAGTCAACCTGTTTCACGACTCTGCCTCCTCTCCATCTAGTTCGTAGCCTTCTTGACGCGCATAATCCTGTAACAAGGTTCTGAGCATTTTCTTCCCGCGATGTAGCCTCGACATCACGGTGCCGACCGGAGTCTCCATGATTTCGGCAATCTCGGCGTAGGGTAGACCCTCAACTACCGCGTAATAGACCACCATGCGGAACTCGTCTGGAATCTGGTCCAGCGCCTCGCGAATGATGGTTGCTGGGAGATTGTCCATGGCCTCGGCCTCGGCGGACCTAACGGTTCTGGCGGTAATCGACTCGCCTGATCCAACCTGCCAGTCCTCTAGGTCATCGAGCGCAGTCTTGGCCTGATCCTTGTTGCGCTTGTTGTAGAGGTTGATGTGGGTGTTGGTCATGATTCGGAAGAGCCATGCCTTCAGATTGGTGCCCTGCTGGTACTTATCCCAGGCGCCAAAGGCCTTTGCGAAGGTCTCCTGAACCAGGTCTTCGGCATCAGAGGGGTTTCTGGTCCAGCGCAGCGCGGCTCCGTAGAGCTGGGGCATGAGCGGCAATGCCTGGCTTTCGAAGCTGACTAGCTTCTCTGATCTCTTAGCTGGCATTGCGCTGATTCTAATCGCATTACAGGTGAGCTATCTGGGGATAGCTGTGGTTGCGGGGAAAGGTGCGGGTATCTTTGTTAGGTGCCAGAGCAAACAGCGCCATGGAGCGCTCCTCAGTCCGGTGGGTTCCGCGCGCGCGTCGAGGTGCCTGGCTCCAAGTCGCTGACAAATCGTGAGCTGATCCTCTCAGCGCTCGCCTCCGGACCTTCTGTGTTGATCTCGCCGCTGGTCTCTCGAGATACCGAGCTGATGATTTCCGCCCTCGGCCTACTAGGAACCGAGTTCGAATGGCAGGGCCATAACCTCCTTGTTACCCCGCGGCCCCTTAGCGGCGGGGTGAAGATCGACTGCGGCCTAGCCGGCACAGTCATGCGTTTTGTGCCGCCGATGGCAGCTCTTGCCAGCGGGAGAGTCGAGTTTGACGGCGACGCACAGGCGAGGCTTAGGCCGATGATCACCACCATTGACTCACTGACCGATCTTGGGGTCGAGGTAGAAGCCGAGCGCAAGGCCCTGCCCTTCACGCTGATTGGCAAGGGCTCCATCCCCGGCGGAAGGCTTGAGATCGATGCCTCCGCAAGCTCCCAGTTTGTCTCTGGCCTGCTGCTGAGCGCGCCTCGTTACGAAAGTGGTCTGGACCTTCACCACATTGGAAACAAGCTTCCCTCGCTGCCACACATCGAGATGACAATCGCCTGCCTCAGGGCTCGCGGCGTGAAGGTCGAACAGCGCGGGGATAGCAACTGGGTTGTCGAAGCCGGAGAGATTGCCGGTCGAGAAATCGTGATTGAGCCCGATCTTTCTAATGCGGGCCCCTTCCTTGCCGCTGCCCTGGTAACAGGTGGCGAGGTGACCATCCCGCGTTGGCCCTCCGAGACGACCCAGGTAGGCAAGCTCTTTGAGGATTACCTGGCGCAGATGGGTGCAGAGGTAACAAACAGCGGCGGTGAACTTACGGTTCGTGGCACGGGCATTATCCGTGGCATAGATGCCGACCTCTCCGGAGCTGGCGAGCTGACGCCAACCATTGCGGCGGTTGCCGCCCTGGCAGATTCTCCGAGTCGCCTGACCGGCATTGCCCACCTCCGAGGTCACGAAACCGATCGGATTGCCGCGCTCGTTGCGGAAATCAACGGAATCGGCGGGCTTGCCAGCGAGCTGGAGGATGGCATCGCGATCTCTCCGGCCAATCTGGAGGGTGGCCTCTGGCACACCTATGCCGACCACCGCATGGCAACCGCCGGTGCCATCATTGGCCTCACGGTTCCGGATATTGAGGTTGAGGATATCTCTGTTACGACCAAGACCCTCCCTGAGTTTTCAAACCTGTGGCAGCAAATGCTGGAGAGCAATTGAGCTGGCTCACAGACGGCGACTTTACTAACGACCTCGATGAGGACGATGTCCGCATCAGGCCAAACCCGAAGGGTTCAAGACCTAGGACCAAGCGTCGTCCGAATTTCGATAAAGCTCCGCGCGGCATGGTCCTTGAGGTCCACCTAGCCCGCTATCGAGTGCTCACGGACGCAGGGGTTGAGGTCACGGCAACCCTTGCCAAGGAGCTTCGCAAAGACGGCTGCGTTACCGGTGACCGAGTTGCCCTAGACGGAGATGTCACCGGCGAGAAGGGAACTCTCGCCAGAATCGTTGCCATCGACGAGCGTAAAACGCTGCTAACCCGGGCCGCCGAGGATGGCGAGGAGCAGGAACAGCTGATTGTCGCTAACGCCGATCAGCTCGTCATTGTGATGGCATCGCGGAATCCAGAGCCGAGGCCCAGACTCGTCGACCGCTACCTGGTGGCGGCCTACAACGCCGGTCTGAAACCGATCCTGGTCATCACAAAATGCGACCAGGGCGATCCGCAAGAGTTCACGGCCAACTTCGAGGGGCTGGACCTGGAGATCATCAAGACTCAAAAAGGCCGCCCGGAGCTCACCAAGCTCCAAGAATTGCTGGCGGGCAAGACCAGCGTTTTCGTAGGTCACTCAGGTGTCGGAAAATCGACCCTTATCAACTCTCTCACTGGCTCTGAGCGCTCGGTTGGAAAGGTAAACGAGAGCACGGGCAAGGGAAAGCACACCTCCTCCTCGGCAGTCGCGATCGAGTTCAACAGTGGCTGGATCATCGACACCCCGGGTGTGAGGAGCTTTGGAATAAGCGGCATAACCGCGGGAAATATTCTGCGCAGCTTTGGAGACCTGGACGAGGTGGCAAAGCGTTGCCCAAGGGACTGCGCGCACTCAGCAGATTCGCCAGACTGCGAACTGGACGCCGCCGTAGGAGAGGAAGTCTCTGAGTTGCGCCTCGATAGCTTCCGTCGCCTGGTGGCATCGCTTTCATCGGTAGATTGGCAGTAATGGAGGACCTGGAACTAGCCCAACTGCTTGCCGATGCCGCAGACGAGATTTCGCTTGCCCGCTTCAGGTCGCAGGATTTGCGAATTGAGAAAAAACCAGATCGCACCCCAGTAACCGATGCCGACCAGCGGGTCGAGGAGCGGATTCGAGAGCTGATCGCCGAGCACCTCCCAGGAGACTCGGTAATTGGCGAAGAATTTGGCGCAGGAGAGGCAGCGGCTCGGGAGTGGATCATCGATCCAATCGATGGCACCGCAAACTTCCTCCGGGGACTGCCAATCTGGGCAACCCTGATAGCGCTGAGGGTAAATGGCGAGCTAGTTGCCTCTGTGGTCTCAGCACCGGCCCTCGGCAGGCGCTGGTGGGCCGAGGCAGGAGAGGGTGCCTGGACCAAAGATGTCGACAGCGCAATCAGAAGGTGCCGGGTCTCAGGAGTTGCGACTCTTGAAGACTCTTATTTTTCCTACAACTCCATTGGCCAATGGCAACAGTTTGGCCGCGAGGACAGGATCGCCCAGCTTGCAAAGAAGGTCTGGCGCATCAGAGCCTTTGGCGACTTCTTGAGCTACATGTATGTCGCAGAGGGATTGATTGAGGCCGCCTCAGAACCAGATCTCAAGCTCTATGACATTGCCGCTCTTGTGCCGATTGTTAGGGAGGCTGGTGGCCGCTTCACCGGCCTGGACGGAGAGCTCGACGACTCCACATCTGCCGTTCTGGCTACCAACTCGCTGCTGCACGATCAATACCTCAAAGAGTTGAGCTGAGGTGCAAGAACGCAGCCAGAAGGTGCTGGCACTTCTTGCGATCGCCCTACTAGCCCTAAACCTTAGAACCGCTGTCTCATCGCTGTCGCCGGTTGTGGGCTTCATTCAGCAGGAGATTGCGCTTCCGATCGTGACCATTGGGCTTCTCGGCATTGCAGCACCGCTTTCCTTTGCCTTAGCGACCTCGCTGGCCTACAGGCCTGCCAAGAAGTACGGAGTTGAGATAACTCTGGTCGTCGTCGTGGTTGCCATAGTCTCTGGCCACCTGTTCCGAGCACTCGCCTGGGACTCAACCTCGCTGTTCGTTGGGTCGATGCTGAGCCTGTTGGCGATGGGTATTGGCAATGTCTTGCTGCCGGTGATGGTTCGAAAGTACTTTCCGAATCGGATTGGCTTGATATCCGCAATCTACATAACCCTCACCTCGATTTCGGCAACCGCGGGATCGCTCTTCGCGGTCCCGGTGGCGGAAGTCTTTGGTTGGCGACCCTCGCTTGGTCAGTGGGCGATCATGGCTGCCCTTACCTTGATTCCACTCCTACCACTCAGGGGTGGGTCCACACCTGAGATTGAAACCCAAGGGAGCAGTCGAAAAGCCATCTGGCGCTCCCCCACGGCAATCGCAATCGGTGGAATCCAGGGTATGACCAGTGTCTTCGGCTATGTCTCTTTCGCCTGGCTGCCGCTTCTCTTGATTGAGCACAATGCCGTAAGCCAGTTTCAGGGTGGTGCGCTGTTGGCTCTGTTTGCCATCATGGGGCTTCCGGTTTCCCTGATTGTCCCGGTGCTGGCCCAGCGTAAACCTGCGCTTCAGGCCTGGATCGTTTATTTCAGCGCGGCAATGGGTGTTATCGGAAGCCTGGGTCTGCTCTTGGCAGGGAGCGAACTGCTCTGGCTCTGGGTGGTCTTTTTGGGCCTCGGGCCAACCATGTTCCCGCTCGCTCTTACCCTCTACAACCTCAGAGCCAGGGAGCGCTCAACGGTCTTGGCGGTCAGCGCCTTTGGGCAGGGGCTGAGCTACAGCCTGGCGACGATCATGGTGATGGCCGTTGGCATTTCGCGTGAGCTCACAGGAGGCTGGGAGGTTGCGCTCTGGATGCTGTTCGGCGTTGCGGCACTCAGCGCCCTCGCAGGTCTGCAACTGCAGAAGAACCATCTCGTCGACGACGAGATCAGCTAGTCGAGGCGAACCCCAACCTTGGCACACCGCTGAGTAATCGAACTAATTGCATCATCGAGGCGCTGTTGAGCACCCTCCGCGGTCTCGCTTTCACCCAGCGCAGCCGTTAGCTCGCCAAGGTCTCCAGCGAGCTCTGAGGAGAGCAGATTGTCGAGCTGGTCGCCGACAAGCTCGTCCACCCTTTCCAAGACTCCAGAGTCCACTAGGCCCTTTTGATAGGCATCCGAAAGGCCATCGAGAGTCGAGGTCAGGGCCTTGCAGGCCGCTGCATCCGCCGCAGTTGCCGCAACCTCGACAGGAGAGCAGGCGGTTAGGGGCAAGACAAGCGCCAGCAGGGCAAGTTTCTTCATGACGGTTCCAAAGAATAGGTCAGCATCATCGTTAGGGGTTTGAGACACCCCGCCTAGGTAACAAGAGGTAATTCAAGGAAGCATTTCGAAACCTGCTAGTTACACTTACGGGGGCCTTGGAGATACGGAGAACTGTGCGCGTCTACAACAACATCAGCGAGGTGTTTGGCAACACCCCGCTCGTGAAGCTGAACCGGATAACCGACGGCGCTAAGGCCGACGTCTACGCGAAGCTCGAGTTCTATAACCCCTCCAGCTCAGTCAAAGATCGCCTCGGCATCGCCATGATCAACGAGGCTGAGGCCTCTGGCGAGCTCAAGCCGGGTGGAACGATTATCGAGGCAACCAGCGGTAATACCGGCATATCTCTCGCGATGGTGGGGGCAGCCAGGGGCTACCGAACCATCATCGTGATGCCGGACTCGATGTCTCTGGAGCGCAAGATTCTGATTCGCGCCTACGGCGCAGAGCTCGTGCTGACCCCGGCAGCCGAGGGCATGAAGGGCTCGGTTGCCAAGGCGGAAGAGCTGGGTGCAAACATCGAGGGAGCAATCCTGGTGCGCCAGTTTGAGAACGCGGCCGGACCAAAGATTCATCGTGAAACAACCGCAGAAGAGATTTGGTCAGACACCGATGGCAAGATTGCAGCCTTCGTCGCCGGAAGTGGGACCGGTGGCACCATCACCGGAACCAGCCTCCGCCTGAAAGAACTTAATCCGGACCTGAAGTCCTATGTCGTGCAGCCAGCGGCATCTCCGCTGCTGACCGGTGGTGAGGCCGCAGGTCACCCGCTGGCGGGCATCGGACCGAACTTCATTCCGCCAATTCTTGACACCTCCAGCTATGACGAGGTCATCAGCGCCCCAAACCAGGTCGCCTTCGAGTTTGCCCGCAGGGCTGCTGCCGAGGAGGGTATCCTCGCGGGAATCTCTTCGGGTGCTGCGCTCTGGGCCGCAAGGGAGGTCGCGCACCGCCCTGAGCACGAGGGACAGGTGATTGTGGTCATCGTCCCGAGCTTTGGTGAGCGCTACGTCTCCTCGACTCTCTACCGCGATTTGCAAGAGGAATACCAGCAGAAAAATTGAGAATCTTCGAAGACATCAGGGCCGGGCTAGACCGCGACCCCGCGACCAAGACAGGGTTTGAGCTGTTTTGGACTTCGCCCGGTCTGCACGCAATCTGGGTCTATCGCATCGCTCATCTGCTCTGGAAGGCGCGGCGCAGGGTTCTGTCGCGAATGCTCTCGAACTACGCGAAGTTCTTTTCGGGCATCGAGATTCACCCCGGCGCAAAAATCGGCAGACGCTTTGTGATTGATCACGGAACCGGTGTTGTCATCGGCGAGACCGCCGAGATCGGCGATGACGTGCTGATCTACCACGGGGTAACCCTAGGCGGAAAGACCCTCGACCCGATCAAGCGTCACCCCACGGTCGGCAACAGAGTGATCATTGGTGCCGGTGCAAAGCTGATTGGAAACATCACAATCGGCGATGACTGCGCGGTTGGAGCCAATGCCGTAGTAACCAAGAACATGCCTGCCGGTACGGTTGCGGTTGGTGTGAATGCGCGGCTTATCAATTCAATTAGCGAAGATCACTACCTGATCTAGGCCTTGAAATACATGCAGCTCCAGAGGCTGTCGACCCCGACCTGTCGGGTTCCCTTCATGCCCTGCTTCTGCATCAGTTTCCAGGTTTCGTCGCGGCTGAGGTCGGTTCCAAGGTGAGGCTTCTTGGGATAGAAGAGCCAGAAGGTGACCTTCTCCTCCCAGAGCCCGGAGAGCTTCTTGGTTAGTTTCTCAAGCTGCTTCGAGTTCTCCACGAAGACGAACATGGCAGGTGATTGATTCTCTTTCACCATCTTCTTGGCCTGGTCCATATCGACGCCCCAGGGGTGAATATCTCCAAGGTCGACATCGCCAGGTAGGTTCACGCACGGCACCTGCTTTGCAGCTTCCAGATACATCTTCTTTGCAAGGCTCATAGCCTTGAAATTCTATTTAGCATCGATAGTTCACCGTGAGTTCACTTGGGAAAATTCACTTTATAAAGTTGCGCCCTAGCCAAGAGGGGCGAGGTAATACTCATCGAGGGTCATCGACGGCCTAGCCTGGCCGCCATGCTGCCCTAGGAACTCAGCTGTCCCGTCGGTCCCGCAGAGGCCAAGAATGGCCGCCCTGCCACCGGGGTGGGATCGGGCCCAGGCTGTGAGGTCGTAGACGGCACCATCGATGGCAACCCAGCACTCGTCCGCGCTCGAGCGCAGGGCAACATCGGCCAGAGTGTAGGTCTGCGCAGCAGCGCTCTCTGCAGGCTCAGGTTCTGGGCTGGGGCTCTCATTGGCCCCCTCGCTCGCTTCCGAACTTTCATCAGCTTGAGCCTGCACGGCCGTTTCCTCGGGTTCTGGCTCGACGGATGCCTCTTCAGCTTCAGGTGCCGGCTCCGCGCTTGCCTCCGGTTCCTCCTCGGTCTGTGCGTCGGTTGCAGTGCTCGTCTCTTGGGCAGCAGGCTCGGTTGTAGCTTGCGAAGTAGTCTGCTCAACCTGCTCGGGGGCCGCAGCGCAACCGCTCAGCATAAGAAGGACTGTCAGGACAGCGATTCGGCGCATGAGAGAGAGAACCTCTAGGTTCTAAAGAATGTTCCGCTAGGCCTTGGAGAGCTCAGGCTCGCGATCCCTGCCGCCGGCCATCACAAGGCCGATTGTGATCAGCGGAATGCCAACGATGAGACCAATGGTGATTGGCTCACGCAGAAAGACGATGCCTAGAAGCAGCGCCACTGCGGTGTTGACGTAGGTGATGAGGGTTGCCTTGGCAGGCCCAATCTCCTTGATGAGCATGAAGAAGATAACGAAGGCAGCCGCCGAACAAACCAGCCCGAGCACCACAACCGCCATCAGACTGACTCCAGAGGCTTCAGCAAACTCCCCTGGAATCCTCGGCAGTGCAAATGGCGAATAGACAATCGCCACAAAAGCCATGCTGACACCAATGACTCCAGATGATGGCACCTCATGCAGCTTGATGTTCGCGACTATCGGTGCAACCGAATAGCCAACCGCAGCCAAGACCACCATCAGCACGTAGAGCGGATTGATGGCACCGGTGAATGAATCAACTCCAACCAAAAGTGCCACCCCGGCAAACCCAATGACCATGCCGCTGAGTGGTTTGAGCTTTAGCGCCTTGCGGTCCTTTAGAAAGATCGCCAGCACCGCAACCGCAAAGAAAGGAACCGTTGCAATCAGCAGACCAGCAAGTCCCGAGGAGATGTGCTTCTCCGCCTCGGTAATCAAAAACCACGGTCCCACCATCTCCACCGCACCAAAAACCAGAACATAGGGCCAAGCCTTCAAGGCCGGGCGCAAACCGCCCGTCATGGCGGCATATGGAATCAATACCAGTGCCCCGAGTGTGGTCCTGAGGAACACGATTGATGGGGTTGAGAAGCTCTCTAGAGCCAGTGCAATAAAGAAATATGGGAGTCCCCAAAATAGGCCAGCTAGCGAGAAAAGAATGATGCCTTTTTGGGTCACTGGCCAATAGTAGTCGTAGGTTAGAGGCGTGCATAAACGAACTAATCTCGCCTCTGATAACTACGCCCCCGTTCACCCACGAGTGCTTGAGGCACTAGCACGCGTCAACGAGGGACCTGAGCCGGCATATGGTGCAGACAGCGAAACCGAGCGGTTGCAGCAGACCGTTCAGCAGATGTTTGGAAAGAAGGCAAAGGCCTTCCCGGTATTCAATGGCACGGCCGCCAATGTCCTATCCCTGCAGAGTGCACTACCCAGCTGGGGAGCAGTCATCTGCCTCGAGAGCGCTCACCTGAACCTTGACGAGGGCGGGGCTCCCGAGAAGGTAGCCGGAATAAAGATTTGGTATGTCCAAAATTCGCGGGGAGATGGAAAGCTCTCCCCCGAGATGGTGAAACCCGAGCTCAAGGATGTTGGCTTTGTGCATCGCGCGCAGCAGAGTGCCCTCTCAATCACGAACAGCACCGAATACGGAACCGTTTATCAACCGCAAGAGGTTGCCGAGCTGGCGAAGCTGGCCAAGGCAAACAACCTGGTGATGCACCTCGACGGAGCAAGGCTGGCCAACGCGGCCTCGGCCCTTGGAACTTCGTTTGCGAGCTTCACCTCGGAGGCTGGGGTGGACGTGATTTCGATGGGTGGCACAAAGATTGGCGGCATGATCGCCGAGGCAGTGGTGGTCATGGACTCCGAATCCGAGGTCGGCAGCCGCATCGCCCACGCCATGCCGTTTCTGCGCAAGACCGACATGCAGCTGAGCTCAAAGATGCGATACGTCTCTGCCCAACTGAATGCTCTCTATGAGTCTGGCCTGGCTCTCGAGCTTGCCCAGCAAGCCAACCAGATGGCCACGCTGTTACATGAGCGCGTGAGCGAGGTTGCCAGCAAGACGGACAAGGTGGTCCTGAATCTAGACTCCCCCGCCAATGCGGTATTCCCAATCATGGACCGTGAGGTGGCTCAGAAGCTCAGGGAAACCTGGTCCTTCTATGACTGGGACGAGTCGATCGGCCAGGTTCGACTGATGTGCTCGTGGAACACCACTTCAGACGAGATAGCCAGATTCGAAAAGGACCTAAGGGAAGCCTGCGGCATCTAGCTCGGTTGTAACTGGCGCTATGACAATCGAAAAGCCTGCTATCACCGACTCCCCACTTCATCCCCCTATCGCTCAGCGATGGTCGCCGAGGCTCTACGACTCAGATCATGAGCTATCTGAGGCCGAGTTGGCGGCCCTTGGCGAGGCTTTCAGATGGGCACCAAGTTCAAACAACCAGCAACCCTGGCAGGTCGTCTTTCTGTCCCGCGGGAGCGAAAAGTTCAACGCGATAGCCGAGCGCGGCCTAACGGGTTTCAATCAGACCTGGGCTCCGAGCGCCAGCGCCTTCGCGGTTGTCCTGGCAGCCAAGACCCACGAGGGCAAGGATCGCGAACAGGCCGGCACCTATTTCGATGTTGGGTTAGCCTCGAGCCAGCTGGTGATGCAGGCGCAGTCAATGGGTCTCTACTCGCACTTCATGGGTGGAATCATTCCTGATGAAATCTCGAGGATCATTGGCGACGAGAGCCACTGGGTGGTCTGCGTCATTACCGTCGGGGTTCAGGGCGAGCTTGAGTCGGCGGAATCGGCAATCCAGGATCGCGAGCGAACTCCTCGCGCGAGAAAGTCCTCCGGCGAGGTCTACAAGATCAACCCCTAGAACTACACTCAACGGGTGTTGGATTTCGATGCGGGGCTAACAGAACTCTGTTCCAAGCTGGTGGGCGAGCTTGATGCCGGGCGCAATCCAATCTGTCTAATTGATGGCCGCGCCGGAAGCGGCAAGACCCTATTTGCCAAGTCGCTGAGCGATTGCATCTTTTCTCAGCTAAAGCAGGCACCTCGAGTAATTCACATGGACGATCTCTACCCCGGCTGGGAGGGGATGCTGGCAGGCTCTGCATACCTCACCGAACTGATACTGGCTCCGCTCTCAAAGGGTCGCAGCGCAAATTGGCAAGTCTGGGATTGGGAGAACAGCCGACGCGGATCTGCCGCCGAACCCGGTAACGGCCGGAGAGAGTTCTTATTGGAAACCGCCCTGATCGTGGAGGGTTGCGGCTCGCTAAGCCGAGCGAACGCCGAGTTTGCGGATATCACGGTGTGGCTAGAGTCGGATCTCGCGCTTAGAAGAGATCGCTATTCGCAGCGGGATGAGGGCAGATTCGACGAATACTTTGGAATCTGGGCGGCACAGGAAGACGAGTTTTACGAGCGCGAGAAGTCTCCCCAGCTAGCGCAGTTTGTTATTTGGAACTGACCCGATTCGCGCGCCAGGTTCGAACCCCGGCAATGACACTCATGGTGATTACCACAAGCGCGATTGCGTATACGGTGCCGCGAACCCAAGGAATCGAATAGGTGAAGAAGCCAGCTAAAGTCAGACCCGAACCCCAGAGCAAGGCACCCACAAGGTTCGCGCTGAAGAACTTGTAGTAGTTCATCTGACTAATGCCCGCGAGCGCCGGAATGATGACTCTGCCCCATGGCACAAACCGCGCCACCACAATCGACCACCAGCCATAGCGCTCATAGAACAGCTCGGACTTGGAGATCGCGTTCTTGAGCCAGTTTCCCTTGCGTTTGTCGAGGTATGGCCTGCCATAGTGGCGACCCAGGGTGTAGCCAACCTGATCACCCAGCCAGGCCGCAATGCCAACGCCAATCACCATCACGAAGATGTTTATCGAGTCCTGATGCGCCGCCGCGACAAGGCCGGCCGCAAAGACCAGGGAGTCACCGGTGATGAACGGAATGAATGCTCCAACGAATAGCCCCGTGCCAGCAAACACCAACCCAAAGACCGCCGCATAAAACAGATAGGGCCCAATTTGGTCGAACCAACCAACGATGTCATCGGTAACTGAGAGGCGAATGGAGTGGGAAAGCACTGGCCCAGTGTAGCAGTTAGTTAGGTATGCCTAACCGGTTCAGACGTTGAAGCGGAACTCCACCACATCGCCATCCTGCATCACATAATCCTTACCTTCCATGCGGACCTTGCCCGCGGCCTTGGCATCGGCCATAGAGCCAGCCTTATCAAGCTCCTCGAAGGAAACCACCTCGGCCTTGATGAAGCCCTTTTCGAAATCGGTGTGGATTACTCCGGCAGCCTGCGGGGCCTTCCAGCCCTTGCGAATGGTCCAGGCGCGTGACTCCTTGGGTCCTGCGGTGAGGTAGGTCTGGAGCCCAAGGGTTTGAAACCCGACTCTCGCAAGCTGGTCAAGACCGCTTTCCTGCTGGCCCAGTGAGCTGAGTAATTCAAGTGCCTCTTCCGGGCTGAGATCAATGAGCTCGGATTCCACCTTGGCGTCCAAGAAGACCGCTTCGGCCGGAGCAACCAGCGCCTTCAGTTCATTGAGTTTCTCCGGTGAGGTAAGAACACTCTCGTCAACATTGAAGACAAACAGCATTGGTTTGGCGGTAAGCAAACCAAGCTCCCTTATCGGCGCGAGATCGATGCTCGTCATCGACAAGGGCTTTCCGGCATTGAGCGCCTCGGCGGCCTCATCCAAGGTGGCCAGCACTGCAGGATCCTCGCGCTTGCCTTTGACCTCTTTCTCAATCCTGGGCCTTGCTCTCTCGAGTGTCTGAAGGTCGGCCAGAATCAGCTCGGTGTTGATGGTCTCGATGTCGCTTGCCGCATCAACCTTGCCGTCGACGTGAACCACGTCGCTATCCCCGAAGCCGCGAACCACCTGGGCGATTGCATCGGCCTCCCGAATGTTAGCCAGGAACTGGTTGCCGAGCCCTTCGCCCTCACTCGCACCGCGCACAATGCCGGCGATGTCCACGAAGGAAACGGGAGCGGGAATGATGCGCTCTGACTTGAAGATCTCTGCAAGGCGATTGAGTCTGGAATCAGGCAGGTTCACCACACCGACATTCGGCTCGATTGTCGCAAACGGGTAGTTCGCCGCGAGCACGGTGTTTTTAGTAAGGGCGTTGAAGAGTGTTGACTTGCCGACGTTGGGCAGTCCTACGATTCCGATGGTTAGAGCCACCGCGAAAGTCTATTGCCCCATAATTGGGCTGTGGCCCTGGACTTCGTGGCAATCGACTTTGAGACCGCCAATCCCAAGTCGGCATCGCCCTGCGCGGCTGGTCTTGTGCGCGTCATCTCGGGCGAAATCACCGAAAACCTGTCGATGCTGTTTCACCCGCCTTATCCCCACGATTGGTTTCACGAGGGCAACATCAGGGTGCACGGCATCAGGCCCGAGGACATTGCAGATGCACCGCAGTGGGAGGAGGTGCTACCCGAACTCTTGCTCTTCACCGAGGGACTGCCGCTAATTGCCCACAACGCCAGCTTCGATATGGGGGTTCTCAGGGATGCCGCGGAAGCTATCTCGTTTGATCTACCGGCTCTCAGCTATGCCTGCAGTCTGCAAATGGCCCGCAGAACCTACAACCTGGACAGCTACCGACTCAATGCCGTGGCATACGCAATTGGCCACGAGGAGTTTGATCATCACGATGCTCTTGCCGACTCTGATGCCTGCGCTCGGATAGTGATCCACATGGCAAATCGCCACGAGGTCGACGACCTCGATGGTCTGCTCGCCAAGACAAAACAGCGTTTGCAACAAATAGTTGTCTGAGCCCCCTGCAATACTGGCCAAATGGATTCAAATCAGATTTGGTTCACCCTAAACGCTCTGCTGCTGGGTCTCCTCGTCGGCGCTCTCCTGGGCTATCAGCTGGCAAAGCGCCGCAACCCCGCGGCTGACCCGCAGTTGGCAACCAAGCTCGCCGCGCTCCAGGCAACCGAGACTGAACTGCGCAACCAGCTGGCGAAGTCGGACGAGGCCGCAAAGGCCCAGAAGTTGGAAGCCGAAAAGGAGAACAGGGTTCTCCTAGAGCTGGCACCGGTAAAGACCCAGCTAGAGCAGATGCAAACAGTCGTCCAGAGGCTCGAAAAAGAACGGCTCGAGCAATTCAGCTCAATCTCCGAGCAGCTCAAGGCTTCGATCGAAACCGACGAGAATCTTCGCAAGCAGACCCAGGCCCTATCTCAGGCTCTCAGTTCAAACTCGCTCAGGGGCGTCTGGGGTGAGGCACAGCTGAGGAAGCTCGTTGAACTAGCGGGTCTCATCAAACACGCCGACTTCTCGGAGCAGGCCACCATTGCGAGTGCTGACAAGTCGGGCAGGGCCGACATGGTCATCAATCTGCCCGGTGGAAAGTCCTTAGCAATCGACTCCAAGGTTCCCTTCGACAAGTACCAGGAGGCCAGTGCCATTAATGAGCTCGCCACTGGCGAGGAGTTAGAGCGCCGCAAAAGACTGCTGGCAGAGCACGTGAAGGCTGTCAAGGGCCACATCGACGAGCTCGCCTCTCGCGCTTACTGGGAGGGCCTGGAAACTTCCCCCGACTTCGTAATCTGCTTCGTTCCTAGCGAGTCGCTACTCTCCGCCGCGCTTGACCAGGACGCCGCCCTAATGGAATACGCGTTCAAGAAGAACGTGGCGCTGGCGTCGCCGGTTTCCCTGTTTTCCGTGTTGAAAACCATCAACTACATCTGGCGTCAGAACGCTGATGAAACTCAGGTTCGTTCGATGATCAAACTTGGCAGGGAGCTCTATGAGCGAGTTGGCAAAGTAGCTGCACTCGCAGTGGATCTGGGGAACAAGTTAGGTTCCACGGTGAAGAGCTACAACAGTTTTGTGGCATCTCTTGAGACCCGCATGCTGGTCACCGCAAGAAAGCTGAATGACCTGGATGAAAACGAGCTTGGAACAGACAGCATTGAGGCTCCAAAGCCCATAGAACAGGGCCCAAATTCAATCACCGCGAAAGAGCTCGACGAAGACTAGATAGTTAGCCTTTTGGCTATAGTGGTTTAGGCGCCTACAACGATGTGAGTGTCGCAATTTGCCTCACATCACAAGGAGTCCCATGACCGAAAAATCTTCGCCGGTCGTCACCCTTACTCCAGCCCCGACGCTGGACCGCACCTACTTCGTAAAGAATCTCGTCGAGGGCGGTGTAAACCGCGCGGATCGCGTCGGCGAGGAGCTCGCTGGCAAAGGCATCAATGTCTCCAGGGGCCTACAGCTTGTTGAAATGTCAGCCCCGGGCGTTGTTCCAATTGGCAATGCCGACCCTGGAGTCCTAATGCGCACCGGTTCCGGATTTCTAGTTCCGCTCTGGGTGGAGGGAACCCTCCGGGTCTCAACGACTGTTGTCGAGTATGACGGGCCGACCACAAAGATCAACGAGCACCCCAGACCGCTCAAGATGCATGACTGGGAAGCCGTAATCGACCTTACCGAGAAGACCGTAAAGGACTTCGGAGCCAGCTGGCTGGTGGTCGCAGGCGCTCACCCAGAAATCGAAGAGACTGGCGAGGTCATCGACCTGCAGCCGCTCTTTGACCGAATGACTGCCCTTGGTGTGAAGGTCGTTCTCGACACCTCAGGTGCACCACTTCGCTATTGGGCTCAGAAGGGCAATGCGACGGTCATGAAGCCAAATGCTCATGAGCTGTCCGAGTGTGTTGGTAGAGACCTAAACACAATCGGTGACGTCATAGATGCGGCCCGCGAGCTGAACAACTGGGGGGTCGACTGCATCATGGCTTCGCTCGGCATCGATGGCATCGTGGCTGTTACCAAGACCCACGCGATTCACGCCTACACCGCACCGGTCAAGGTCATCAACACGGTTGGTGCCGGTGACTCAACCATCGCGGGATTCCTATCAGCCGTCACTTCTCACGCAGCCGACCCCAATGCCTATGGAGTTGGATTTGATGTGGCAGAGGGCATTGCGGCAGCAGTCCAGTGGGGAGCTGCCAAGGTTCAGCAACCAACCAGCGGCCTCTCCTCAATCGAGAACCTCGTCGAAGCAACAGTAGATCTCATTCCAGACCGCGATCGTCCACTGGGCGAACCAGCTACCGCCTAGGAGAAAAAATGGCAGTCGTATCCTCAGCCGAATACAACGAGATGCTCGACAGGGCCAAGAAGGGTGGCTTCGCCTACCCTGCGATCAATGTCTCGAGCTCCCAAACCCTCAACGCAGCTCTTGCTGGTCTTCAGGCGGCTGGCTCGGACGGCATCCTGCAGGTTTCCACTGGTGGTGCCGATTACTGGAGCGGTCCTACCGTCAAGCATCGCGTGACCGGTGCCCTGGCGTTTGCCGCATTCGCTCGCGAGGTTGCGAAGAACTTTGATATCAAGGTTGCCCTCCACACCGATCACTGTGCCGAGGACCAGCTTGATGGTTTCGTAAGGCCTCTGCTGGAAGCCTCAGCCGATTCGGTCAAGGCTGGAGGGGAGGCAATTTTCAACTCCCACATGTGGGATGGCTCGGCAATCGATTTGGACAGAAACCTTGAGATTGCCAAGGAGCTCTTGGCCAAGGCGAACAGCGTCGGGTCGATTCTTGAGATCGAGGTCGGTGCTGTTGGTGGCGAAGAGGATGGCGTCGAGGGCGGAATGGGCGAGCACCTTTACACCACCGTCGCCGATGGAATCAAGACCGTGGAGGCACTTGGTCTCGGAGAAAATGGTCGCTACCTTTCCGCACTTACCTTTGGAAACGTCCATGGCGTCTACAAGCCAGGAAACGTAAAGCTTCGTCCAGAGCTGCTAAAAGAGATTCAGACTGAGGTGGGCAAGAAGTATGGCAAGGACATGCCATTCGATCTCGTATTCCATGGCGGTTCAGGCTCAACTGAGCAGGAAATAGCCGACGCGGTTAGCTTCGGCGTCATCAAGATGAACATCGACACAGACACTCAGTACGCGTTCACCAGACCAATCGTGGACCACATGTTCAAGAACTACGATGGCGTGCTCAAGATCGATGGCGAAGTGGGAAACAAGAAGACCTATGACCCACGCAACTGGGGTAAGTCAGCCGAGGCTGGGATGTCAGAGCGCGTGGTTGAAGCAGCTAAACAGCTCGGATCATTTGGCAAGTCCAGCTGGTAGTTAGTTCGAACCAGCGGCTTTCAGGTCTTTCCGCAGCTCCTTTGGGAGAGAGAACTGGATGTCCTCTTCTGCGGTGGTAACGGTCTCAACATCACCGAATCCCTTTCCGGCAAGGTAATCGATCACCTCTTCAACCAACTCTTCGGGGACAGATGCTCCGGAGCTCACGCCAACGGTGCTTACTCCTTCAAACCACTCTTCCTGGATCTCGCTGGCAAAGTCGACTCGGTAGGCGGCCTTAGCACCGGCATCCATTGCGACCTCAACAAGACGGACGGTGTTTGAGGAGTTTGCCGAGCCCACCACGATTACCAGGTCAGACTGGGCTCCCACCTTCTTGATTGCAACCTGGCGATTTTGTGTCGCGTAGCAGATATCGTCGCTCGGGGGGTTCTGCAGGCTTGGAAACTTTTCCCGAAGCTTCACAACAGTGTCCATGGTCTCATCCACCGAGAGTGTGGTCTGGGAGAGCCAAATTACCTTCTCCGGGTCCTTGACCTTGGCGTTAGCAACGTCCTCGTCGCCATCGATGAGCTGAACGGCGTGCGGGGCCTCCCCCGCGGTGCCCTCGACCTCTTCGTGACCCTCATGACCCACGAGGAGAATGTCATAGCCTTCTTTTTCGAACCTAAGTACCTCTTTGTGCACCTTCGTCACCAGCGGGCAGGTGGCATCAATGGTGTGCTGATTTCTCTTTTTTGCCGCCTCGACAACTGCTGGAGAGACTCCGTGCGCCGAGAACACCATCACGCAACCCTCGGGCGCCTCGTCGACTTCATCGACGAAAATGGCACCGCGCTTTTCCAGCGAACGGACAACGTGCTTGTTGTGAACGATCTGCTTGCGAACGTAAACGGGAGCCCCGTAATGGTCTAGGGCCTTCTCTACCGCAATCACCGCCCGGTCAACGCCTGCGCAGTAGCCTCGGGGAGCGGCCAGAAGGAGCTTCTTACCCGAATCAATGTCGCTCTGGGCGTTATTGTTGATTGCAGACACCATCCAATTCTACGAAACGTCCGAGAGGCCACGATGCAAAACCAAGTGGACACTCAGGTTGAATCAAAAGTCTCCTCGGAGCATTCCCCCTGGCAGGTCTCCCAGTTATCAAAAAGCCTCAAGGATTGGATAGAAAAACTCGGTCGAGTTTGGGTCGAGGGTGAGCTGCAACAGATTCAGCTAAGGGGTGCAAACATTTTCGGCTCCATTAGGGACCTGGACGTTGAAAACTCCATCGAGGTTCATGCCTTTGATGCCTCCGGGACCGAGATCGAAGCTGGCTTGAAGCAGGGTGACAGGGTTGTTGCTCTGATCCAGCCGCAATTCTGGGCCAAGAACGGCAAGCTGACCATGCGCATCCTGAAGATGCACAAGGTTGGTCTTGGGGAGCTGCTCGAGCGCATCGAGAAGCTGCGCCAGCAGCTGATTGCCGAGGGGCTGACAGCTCCGGAGCGGAAGCAGGCCCTGCCATTCCTGCCAAACAAGATTGGACTGATCACCGGAGCGAATTCGGACGCCGAGAAAGATGTCTTGCAGAACGCCCGACTGCGCTGGCCAGAGGTTCAGTTCGAGGTAATCAACACGCTCGTGCAGGGAGATAGGGCTCCCGCAGAGATCCTCATGGCACTCGAGCAGCTTGACCAGATGGCCGATGTCGATGTGATCATCATCGCTCGCGGAGGTGGCAGCTTCCAGGACCTTCTGCCCTTCAGCGACGAAAGATTAGTGCGGGCGGTGGCTGGTGCCAAAACACCCGTGGTTTCTGCAATTGGCCACGAAAATGACTCGCCACTGTTGGACCTGGTGGCCGACCTGAGAGCCTCCACCCCAACCGACGCCGCCAAGCGGGTTGTTCCGGACATTGTCGAGGAGCGCAGGAATCTTGCGAACGCTTTGGAACGGATCTTTTCCAGGGTCAGCAACCTGGTGATTTCTCAGCAGCAGCTAATTCAGGCCATAACCTCGAGGCCGGTTCTGGCCAGCCCCTTCGGTTTTGTTGATTCGCAATCCGACAACTTGGAAATAACAAAGCGCCGACTCGTAGAGATCCTCGACTATCGGCTGGGAAGAGGCGAAGCCGAACTGTCCCGCGACAAGGCCAGTTTGCGGAGCCTTTCTCCGGTGGCAACTTTGGAGCGCGGCTATGCGGTTATTACTGGCGCGGATGGCAAGCCAAGATCCAAGTTCTCACAGGGCGATGAACTGAGAATTTTGACCGCCAAGCAGGAAATTTCAGCGGTGGCAAAAGAAGTTAAGGAGAAGTGATGGCAAAAGAAACCGAAAAACTCAGCTATGAACAGGCCAGGGATGAACTTCAGCAGGTAGTTACCCAGCTCGAACAGCAGAACATCAGTCTGGAAGAGTCGATGGCCCTGTTTGAGCGGGGTGAACAGCTTGCCAAGGTCTGTGAGGAATGGCTTTCAGGAGCCCGCAAGAAACTCGAGGCCGCCCAGAAGGCTCGAGAGGCCAAGTGAGTTCAAGCGCTAGCGAGCGACGAGCCAAACAAACCGTCAGAAATCTGATTCTTTCCCTCGGTGCGACCCTGGGTGTCACGCTGCTGATTGTTCTCGGCGTGCCCAGAGATGACTCGAATCGCATATCCCAAGTTGACTACGTCGCTATTGCGAATGAAGCCGAGGCGAGTATTGGCCAGGATCTGGTAGTTCCGGAGGCCCCAACCGACTGGTGGTCCAACGCTGCCAGATTGGAACGCGAGCTGGGCGTTGACAGTTGGTATGTGGGATTTGTGACGGCGAATAACCAATACCTTGGCCTTAGCCAAGCGTGGGAGTCCAATCCCTCCTGGGAGGCTCTGATGCTGCAGGGCAACTGGATGGAGGACGAGGTTGAAATTGCCGGCCTCAAGTGGGAGATCTGGCCGGCCCTGAAGCCCTCAAACCCGCCGGCCAGCAGGGACTACGCCATGATTACCAGGTTTGGAAACAATGCGGTTGTAATCTATGGAACTGCGAGCAAAGCTGATTTCGAACTGCTTGCTGAGGCAATAGCGAGAGAAGTTTCCAATGGCTAGACCATCTAACGCGACCGAGGCCTGGTCGGCTCTCGCGGCTGGAAACAACAACTTTGTCAGTGGCACTCCCGCCCACCCGCGCCAGGATGCCGAGCTTCGCAGGGATTTAGCCAGCGAGCAAAAGCCTTTTGCCGCACTCTTTGGTTGCTCAGATTCGAGGCTGGCAGCCGAGATGATCTTTGACGTTGGCCTTGGCGACCTCTTTGTTGTTAGAAATGCCGGCCAGATAATCGCGGAGACGATTGTCGGATCGCTTGAGTTTTCGGTCGAAGTGCTCAACGTGCCATTGATTTTGGTGCTGGGCCATGACTCCTGTGGTGCTGTGAAGGCGACATTGGACTCGACAAAAACACCCCTTGCGACCGAGGGTTCCTTCATTCCCCAACTGGTGCGACGAATCCTTCCGACCGTGGAGACGGCTCTGGCCGAGGGAGTGACTGATCTGGACCAGATCACCTCAAGACATGTAAATGACACGATTTCCGAGCTCATGGAGCGCTCAGACCTCATCCGCTCAAGGGTCGAAAGTGGCAGACTAGGAGTCGTGGGAGCGCAGTACCGCCTTGAGGAAGGGCTGGTTGAACCAATCGCCGCCCTTGGCCTGAGCATCTGAATTAGGAGACGCATGGAATACCGCATTGAGCACGACACCATGGGAGAGGTCAAGGTGCCTGCGGATGCCCTCTACCGTGCCCAAACTCAGCGCGCCGTTGAGAACTTTCCGATCAGCGGAACCCCACTGGAACCCGAGCACATCGCCGCCCTAGCACTAATCAAGAAGGCGGCCGCCCTGACAAACGCGAAGCTTGGAATACTCGAAGAGAGGATTGCCAAGGCGATCGCCGCCGCGGCTGACCAAGTGATCGCCGGCGACCACCTCGAACACTTTCCCGTAGACGTCTTTCAGACCGGCTCCGGCACTTCCTCCAACATGAACATGAATGAGGTGCTTGCCACGCTGGCAACGAAGGCACTCGGGGAAGAGGTGCACCCAAACGATCACGTGAACGCAAGTCAGTCTTCCAACGATGTGTTCCCCACCAGCGTCCACGTCGCCGTCACATCGGCTTTGGTGAAAGACCTACTGCCCGCGCTTGACTACCTGGCGAAAGCCTTGGAAGAGAAGGCCCAGCTTTGGAAAGACAGCGTCAAGCCCGGCCGCACCCACCTAATGGACGCCACTCCCGTCACCTTCGGGCAAGAGTTTGCTGGTTACGCTGCCCAGATTCGCTATGGTGCAGAGCGCGTTCAGGCAGCTTTGGCAAGGGTCGCAGAGGTTCCGCAGGGTGGCACGGCAACCGGTACCGGCATCAACACCCCGAAAGGTTTCCCGCAGGAAGTCATCAAGCTTCTGGCCAGCGAGAGCGGGCTTCCGATTACCGAGGCCCGCGATCACTTCGAGGCCCAGGGAGCGCGCGACGCCCTTGTCGAGGCATCTGGAGTCCTAAAGGTAATAGCGGTGAGTCTGACGAAGATCAACAATGACCTCAGGTGGATGGGTTCCGGACCAAACACCGGACTTGCAGAGATTGCCATCCCAGATCTCCAGCCGGGGAGTTCGATCATGCCCGGCAAAGTGAATCCTGTTATCCCAGAAGCTGTGCTGATGGTCTGTGCGCGAGTTGTTGGCAACGACTCGACCGTCACCTGGGCCGGGGCCTCTGGAAGCTTTGAGCTCAACGTAGCAATCCCGGTTATGGGAAATGCTCTGTTGGAATCAATCCGCTTGCTCTCGAACTCGATGCGAGTGCTGGCGGATAAGACCATTGCTGGTTTGACCATCAACGCGGAGCGAGCGGCCGCAATGGCCGGATCTAGCCCTTCCATTGTTACCCCGCTGAACCGCTACATCGGCTATGAGGCTGCAGCGAAGATTGCAAAGCGCGCCGTTGCCAAGGGCATC
>JAPOHQ010000089.1 GCA_029979375.1 Microbacteriaceae bacterium | reverse complement strand
CGCACAGTGAGCTCGAAAGTAAACATCGTTGGCACGGGGTTGCTTGGCACTAGCCTCGGCCTCGCCCTGAGCCGCCTGGGGGAGACCCCGGGTCTTTCTGATCAATCCAAGGGAAACCTTCGGCTTGCCATGGAATATGGCGCCGGAGGCGAAGAGCATGCCGATCCAGAACTCGTGGTGGTCTGCGTGCCACCAGACATGACGGCGGAGGTAGTTGCCGCCCAGCTTGCCAAGTACCCCTCGGCGATAGTCACTGATGTCGCAAGCGTGAAGTCTGAGGTTGCCCAGCGGGTAGGGGAGATCGCAGGTGCTGAAGCTAAGCGCTACGTGGGTCTCCACCCGATGGCCGGAAGGGAGCGCGGTGGCCCGGGCTCTGCCAGGGCCGATCTATTTTTTGCCAGGCCTTGGGTGATTACGCCCAGCAAGGACAATCCGCAGGTTGCCGTTGAGCTCGTAAAAGACCTCGGCCTCAAGATAGGAGCTCTGCCTGTTGTCATGTCCGCCCGCGAACACGATGCCGCCGTGGCCTTGGTTTCGCACTTGCCGCAGCTTGTCGCTTCTGCGCTTGCCGCGAGGCTCCTCGATGGCAAGGAAGACCAATTGGCACTCACAGGGCAGGGTCTTCGGGATACCGCTCGGGTGGCTGCAAGCGACCCAGACCTTTGGCTTCAGATTCTCTCCCAGAATGCCGACTTGATTGCACCGCTGCTCGCAGAGCTGCGTGAAGACATTGCCGATCTCGAGAAGAGTTTTGCGGAGCTAGCTAAGAAGGGTTCACTGGCCAGGATTCACTCAATCTTGGATCGGGGTAATCGTGGCATCTCACGCATCCCCGGTAAACACGGCGGGAAGTATGTCGACTTTGCCCAGCTAACCGTTGTCATTGACGATTCTCCGGGTGCGCTGGCGAGCCTGCTTACCTTCATCGGCGAGGTTGGGGTCAACATCGAGGATCTGAAGTTGGAGCACTCGCCCGGAGCGCAAATAGGTCTTGTTGAGATTCAGGTGCTTCCAGCATCTAGCGAGCACCTCACGAAGATGCTCACCGAAAACGGTTGGCGAATTGTCTGATGGGAGAGTTCGTGGTTGCGGTAGACGGGCCGGCGGGGAGTGGCAAGAGCAGCGTCTGCAAGGAAGTAGCGAGAAGACTTGGCTTCTCTTATCTAGACACCGGAGCGGGATATCGAGCATTCACCCTGCATGCCCTCCGCAATCCTGACAGGCAACTCGAGGAGCTGATGGCGAGCTACGACTATGAGATCTCGATGGACCCAGACAACCCCTGGGTCAGGCTCGGGGGCGCTGACATCACATCGGAGATTAGAAGCGATGAGGTGGCAGGTGCGGTCAGCAACTACGCAAGGCTGCCTGAGGTCCGGGCTCTGCAGCATGGCGACTCCAGGTCGCGGATTGCTGCCAGCCAGCCAGGTGTGGTGGCCGAGGGCAGAGACATCACCACGGTGGTCGCCCCCGAGGCCGATGTCAGGGTGCTCCTAACTGCCAGCGAAGAGGTTCGGATGCGGCGTCGAGGATTGGATGGGGGAGAAGACCCCAGCAATGTTGCTGTTCGCGATGCTTCCGACTCAAAAGTGTCCGAGTTTATGACTCCGGCGGATGGTGTTGCTCTGATTGACACAACGGATCTTGACTTCGAGCAAAGCGTTTCGGCGCTGCTGGACCTGATTGCAAAGGTGCGCCATGGTTGAGGACAACTTGGAGACCAATGATTCCAGTGCAGAGCTAATGCGGGATCAGCTCCAGGAGTATGAGCTCGAGCAAGAAGATCTTGAACTATTAGAGCTGGACCTGGCAGATTCGGATCAGGCCATTTATCTCCCTGCTCCGCCGGTCTTGGCGGTGGTCGGTAGGCCAAATGTTGGTAAGTCAGCGCTCGTGAACCGCATCCTTGGTCGCAGGGAGGCTGTTGTTGAGGACAAGCCAGGCATTACACGGGACCGGGTTTCCTATCGGGCGGAGTGGAACGGTAGGCCAATCACGCTGGTGGACACCGGTGGTTGGGAGCTCGACGTCGAGGGCATCGACGCATCCGTTGCAGAACAGGCAGAGATTGCGGTCGAGCTGGCGGATGCGGTGCTGTTCGTCGTGGATGCCATGGTTGGGCCAACAGCTTCAGATGAAGAGGTAACCAAGATGTTGCGAGCAAGCGGCAAGCCTGTGCTGCTGGTGGCAAACAAGGTCGATGACGCCCACCTCGAACCCGAGGCGGCAAGTCTCTGGTCGCTTGGCCTAGGGGAGCCTTACCCCGTGTCAGCACTGCACGGCAGGGGTGTTGCCGACCTGCTCGATGCGGCGCTCGCGAAGCTGCCTACTAAGTCTGCGGTGGCAGCCGATGAATATCTTGGCCCACGAAGGGTTGCTCTCATTGGCAGGCCGAATGTTGGCAAGTCATCACTGCTGAACAAAGCGACGGGAACAAACCGTGCCGTAGTAAATGACATTGCTGGAACAACCCGGGATCCGGTCGATGAGCAGGTTGAGATTTCGGGAAGAGTCTGGCGCTTTGTTGATACTGCTGGGATTCGACGCCGCATGCACCGCCAGCAGGGAGCCGATTTCTATGCATCGCTTAGAACCGCGGCTGCCCTGGAGCGAGCCGAGGTTGCGGTGGTGCTCTTTGATGTCTCACAACCCGTCAGCGAGGCAGACATTCGGATCGTTCAGCTCGCACTTGATTCCGGACGAGCTTTGGTGCTTGCCTTCAACAAGTGGGACATCCTGGATGAAGAACGCAGAATCTACCTCGAAAAGGAGATCGAGTCCGAGCTTGCCCATGTCGACTGGGCACCAAGGGTCAATATCTCGGCGCTAACCGGTCGACACCTAGAGAAACTCGTTCCCGCCCTGGAGCTCAGTCTGGACTCTTGGGATATGCGTATTCCAACTGGAAAGTTCAATGCCTTTCTAAACGAGTTGCAGCAGTCGAACCCACACCCGGTTCGAGGGGGCAAGCAACCGAGAATACTTTTCGGCACGCAGGCCGCCACCAGACCTCCAAAGTTTGTAATCTTCGCCTCGGGCTTTCTTGAGGCCGGCTACCGCAGATTCATTATTCGAAAGCTTCGAGAGACCTATGGATTCGAGGGCTCACCCATTGAGATCGGTGTCCGGGTTAGAGAGCAAAGGAAGCGCTCAAAGTGATTGCCAATCTGCTGC
>JAPOHQ010000088.1 GCA_029979375.1 Microbacteriaceae bacterium | reverse complement strand
CTGCATGTCGCTCTCATGAATGGAGGCGAAGCAGCGAATGGAGGAGGCGTCGAAGAGCTGACCGTTGGCGAAGAAGTCCTCATCGATCTGTGAAACCGGAAGGTTGAAGTGCTGCTGCACACCTGGCAGATCGGTGAAGCGAACGTCGACAAACTTGACGTCCTGTTCCTTGATGAATGCCAGCACCTCAGATGCGTTCTTGAACATAGATATCTCTCTCTTAGGTAATAAAGCCCGCAGGGGATAACGAAAAAACTAGTTCAGAAATGTTTCGGCAATGTTAAAACTTGCGCTTCGGCGCGCGAACCTTCATCGGGTCAATGCCCTTGGGGATAGGAATCGACATGCCGCCAAGCGCCTCGAGTCGGTTTGCAACCACGGAGACCTCGGCGCGACGCAGGCTCTTCTTGAGCTTGTAAACAGTCTTGAGCAGATTGAAAAGTCGCACACCGCTGTCATCTGTCGTGACTCGAAGCTGGTGCACGGTCACCCCAGGGGCAGCGCGCATCACCTTGCGCGATTCGTCCTGCAGCATCTGAGAGACCCTTGCGGAGCTACCCTCGGCAATCAAAACCACACCAGCCGGACCCACCATTCGATATACGGCCTCGCGGTTTTTGTGATTGATGGCAACCGGCATGGAGCTGGCTCGCCAGCTTCTGCGAATCTGTGAGTCCAACACCGCGCCAACCGCTCCGGCCTGACCCTCGATGTTTTGATAGGCGTTTCTCTCTGCCCTGCGAGACATGATGATCATTGCAATCAGGATTCCCGAAGTAAATCCAGAAATCGTCCAGAGGGTGAATGTCAGAGTATTGCCGCCGCCCAAGACGTAGCCGAGCGTTAGACCCGCTGCAATGGCCAGCAGGAATCCTAAAAGAGCCAGCCAAACGCTGGTGGGATCGTTCTTGGCGGTTACCTTATAAACCTGCCAAAGCTGCTTGAGCCGACCTGGGGCCTTTTCGGCCTTCTGCTTCTTTTCCTTCTTAGCCACGCGCCTAGTTTAGTTAGGCAATTGCGCTGGCTTGGGCGAAGTCGACCTTATCTGCCAGATGTTGAAGGTTTTCTGGAATCTCTCGGCCCTTTGCCATCATTGACTGTGCCCAGAGGCGACCTGCGCGGTAGCTTGACCTAACCAGGGGTCCAGAGAGCACACCTAGGAATCCGATCTCCTTGGCGACGCTTGCTAGCTCAACGAACTCCTGGGGCTTAACCCAGCGCTCGACAGGATGGTGACGCGGCGAAGGCCTGAGATATTGAGTAATCGTCACGATGTCTGTGCCAGCGTCATGGAGGTCATGGAGTGCCTGATGAACCTCCGAGATCTCCTCTCCCATGCCAAGAATCAGATTCGACTTGGTTACCAGACCATATTTCCTAGCCTGAGTTATCACATCCATCGAGCGCTGGTAATCGAATGCTGGGCGAATTCGTTTGAAGATACGCGGCACTGTCTCAACGTTGTGAGCAAACACTTCGGGCAGCGCATCAAAGACCACCTTCAACAGCTTCGGATTGCCAGAGAAATCCGGTACCAAAATCTCGACCCCGGTTCCGGGTGACTGGCTGTGAATCTGTCGGATTGTCTCTGCATAGAGCCAAGCGCCCTCGTCCGGAAGATCGTCTCTAGCTACTCCGGTAACGGTGGCGTAGCGAAGGTCCATCTTTGCGACAGAGTCACCAACACGTCTGGGTTCATCCGCATCGAATGCCTGAGGACGGCCGGTATCGATCTGGCAAAAATCACAGCGCCTTGTGCACTGCGACCCACCAATCAAGAAGGTTGCCTCGCGATCTTCCCAGCACTCGAAGATGTTTGGGCAGCCCGCCTCCTGACACACGGTGTGAAGCCCCTGGTCCTTTACCAGCGAGTTCAGCTGCTTGTATTCGGGACCCATGTGAGCTGTTGTTCTAATCCACTCGGGTTTGCGCTCGATTGGGACAGAACTGTTTCTTACCTCAAGCCGAAGGAGCTTGCGCTCTGGTTTAGCTTCGGGCATTTGGCATCTCTTTCATTTCCTGCTCTATAAGGGTAGCGACCTCGGTTGGAGTTATCTCCCGCGATGCTAAAACACTCAGGGTGGTGTTCGAGGCATCCTGAATGCCACATGCAATTATGTGTTGGTAGGGCTCAAGCGAGTTGGAGCAGTTGATGGCAAAGCCGTGCATCGTTACCTTTTCACTGACTCGAATACCGATAGCAGCGACCTTTTCCATGGCACCTTGTCGGGAAACCCAGACTCCTGTCCGGCCGGCAACCCGTTCCCCCTTTATGCCGAGGTGGGCTATGGCGTCGATGATCGTCTGCTCCAGATATCTCACATAGCCAACCACGTCAATTGGTTGGGTCAGCCGCATGATTGGGTAGCCCACTAGCTGGCCTGGGCCGTGCCAAGTAATCTTGCCGCCCCGGTTAGTCTCAATGAATTGGCTGCCGTCATGGGGCAGCTCATTTAGTTCTGTCCGCTTCCCAGCTGTGTAGACGGGGGAGTGCTCCAAAAGGAGAACTGTGTCCGGCCTGACTCCGTCGGCAACCTCGCGATGAACCTTTATCTGAAGGTCCCAACCCTCCATGTATGGAAGGTAGTTAGGAGCAAATGCCACGCGTTCAAAGATTGGCATTTAGCTCCCTAGAAGCAAGGCTCGACTAGATTCCCAGGTTGGCTTCGAAGTTACCCGCCTCCAGGCGGTTCTTGACGTCCATCAGGTAGCGAGAGGCATCTGCACCATCAATCGTGCGGTGGTCATAGCTCAGGGCCAAATACACCATTGATCGGATAGCGATTGCCTCATTGCCATCGGCACCCTTGATGACAGCGGGTCGCTTGGTCACGATTCCTGTCCCAAGGATTGCTGACTGGGGGAGGAAGACAACGGGGGTGTCAAATAGTGCACCCCGAGATCCAGTGTTGGTGACGGTGAAGGTTCCTCCGGCAAGCTCATCGGGCTTGAGCTGGTTGTTCCTCGTGCGCTCGGCCATATCGGCAATCTGCTTTGCCATGGTCGCGATGCTCATCGAAGCAGCGTCGCGGATGACCGGGGTCAAGAGCCCCCTGTCCGTGTCGACCGCAAAGGAAATGTTCTCGCCAGCGTGATAGACGATGCTGTCACCCTCTACGGTGCTGTTGATCTTCGGGTGGGCACGCAGTGCCTCTGCAGCAGCAAGGGTGAAGAATGGCATGAAGCTCAGCTTGGTGCCAGTTTTTGCCAGGA
>JAPOHQ010000087.1 GCA_029979375.1 Microbacteriaceae bacterium | reverse complement strand
CCTCCAGCGCAATCGCCTCATCGCTGCTGCGAGTGCGGAAACCTATGTCGTCGAGGCTGGCCTGAGGTCGGGATCCAGAAACACCGCCGGGCACGCCCGAAACCTAGGGCGAGATGTCTACGCCATTGAGAACTCAAGATCTCCCGGCTGTCGCTCGATGATTGCCAGCGGATTGGCAATGCCCTTTTATCTTGAAACCCCCATAGTGGTCGAGCAGAACCTTCTTAGGGTGCGCGATGCTCAGCGAGAGGGGCGCTCAACCGTGGTCGAAATCGCGGCCGAATCCGGTTTGAGCTCCCATGAGGTGAAAGCTGTTTTGAGCAAGCTCAACTAATTGCAGCCTTTACGCATCGCATAGTCTGGTGGCATGGAGCTAAAAGGCAAGCTGGATGGCTATCTCTCCTATTTGGCTGCTCGTGGCACCAGCCCAAATACCCAGAAGGCATATCTCGCCGATCTTGGAGACCTGCTCTCTTTTCTGGATGACGGTAAGCGCGATCTGGATCTTGACGCGCTCCGGGACTGGATGTGGCGGCTCAGTGACGCGGGTGCATCGAAGTCCACCATCGCCCGAAAGACCTCGAGTGCCAAAGCCTTCACGGCCTACCTCTTCGAGCGGGGAGAACTGAGTCAGGATCCAGGCCTTCGGCTCAGAGCGCCCAAACTCGACCGCCCGCTGCCAAAGGTCGCATCGGAACGAGCCCTCGACGAAGTATTTTCACGACTAACGACCCAAGCCACACCAGAGAATCCCTCTGGGCTAAGAGACCTCTGCGCCTTGGAGCTGCTCTACGCAACGGGAATGAGAGTCTCGGAACTAGCTGGGCTCGATAGGGCAGACATCGACTTTTCGCGAAGGCTGGTTCGAGTTACCGGCAAGGGAAACAAGCAGCGCATGCTGCCCTACGGTGCACAGGCTGCCAAAGCGCTTGATGACTGGATCCGACTTGGCAGGAGAGAGTTTGAGACACCTCAGTCTCCAGATGCGCTGCTGCTCTCCTCTCGGGGTAAGCGAGTCGGCGTCAGGCAGCTCTACTCATTGGTCGCGAACCAGCTGGCCGAAACCCCGACCGGAAAGGCCGGGCCGCACACCCTGCGGCATTCTGCCGCCACCCACCTGCTCGACCATGGAGCTGACCTCCGCGCAGTCCAGGAGATTCTCGGCCACGCATCGCTGGCAACCACCCAGATTTATACCCATGTCTCGGTTGAGCGCCTCAGGGCATCCTTCGAGCAGGCCCACCCGCGCGCCTAGGCAAGCAGAACGCTGGGCCGCAGCATTCGGTAGAAGAGCAGCGGGTTGAGATACCCTCGGGCTGTGCGCACGGAGAAGTGCACACAACTCTCGCAGTGTGGCTCGTAGTCGCCCTCCCCAGCACAGAAACTTCCAATCAACTGCCCTCTAGTGACCCTGCCGCCAACTTCCAGCTCACTGCAGAGCGGTTCGAAGCTCAAGAGATAGCCATGATCTGAGCGGATGGTCAGCACCATGCGGTTATTGACCAGCCCGCGAAAGGTAACTGTTCCCAACACCGGAGACTGCAATGGTGTCGGGGCTTTGATGTCGATACCGCGGTGGCCGGGTGCGAATCTTGCGCTAGGAGGGCTGAACTCTCTTTCTATCGACTCCTGCCGGAATGGGACTGGAGTGCCAAAGGCCTCTGGTTCCGGCAAGGGGTGTGCCAGCGAAGCTAGCAAGATGATCAGAGCTAGAAGTTTGTGCATGACTCGAGCAAATCAGAGACCAAGTGAACGGTTGCCTAGCCCAAAAACTTCTCTGGAGAAGGCCTAATTTCACTGGTATGCTGATAGCACGCACTCAGCTCGCTGGGTGCGAATTCGCGTGTTCCACCAAATTCGACAGCTCGGTCCCTACGGGGTTCTGCCGAATGGAATGCCAGGGGTTTAGGCAACCGCCGAACCAGAAACTGAGTGGGTGCGAAAGCACCTAAAGGAGGGCCATTATGGCCAGCGTAACCATGCGCCAGCTGCTGGATGCAGGTGTTCACTTCGGACACCAGACCCGCAGATGGAACCCAAAGATGAAGCGGCACATTCTTACCGACCGCTCGGGCATCTACATCATCGACCTACAGCAGTCGGTGGACTACATCGACAAGGCCTACAACTTCGTTCGTGACCTTGTTGCAAACGGCGGATCCATCATGTTCGTCGGAACCAAGAAGCAGGCCCAGGAAGCCATTGCCAGTGAGGCACTGCGCGTCGGCCAGCCCTACATCAACCAGCGTTGGTTGGGCGGCCTGCTAACAAACTTTTCAACCGTCGCGAAGCGAATTCAGCGTATGAAGGAGCTCGAGGCTATCGACTTCAACGACCCTGCCAAGAGCGGACTCACGAAGAAGGAGCTCCTCATGCTCCAGCGTGAGAAGGAGAAGCTCGAGAAGTCACTCGGCGGTATTCGCAACGTCACAAAGACTCCAAGCGCAATCTGGGTTGTCGACACCAACAAGGAGCACCTGGCGGTAACCGAGGCTAAGAAGCTCGGCATCCCCGTGCTTGCGATCCTTGACACCAACTGTGATCCAGACGATGTGACCATCGGTATTCCTGGAAACGATGACGCGATTCGTTCAATCGAACTGCTCACCAAGGTCATTGCCGATGCGGCAGCCGATGGCATGCTTGCCCGTCACAACCAGGGTGGCGAAGAGGCAGAGCCACTGGCCGAGTGGGAGCGCGAGCTTCTAGAGCGTGAGGCAGCACCGGCCGCAGCCGAGGCACCAAAGGCCAGCGAGCCAGCGAAGGCTGAGGCTGCTGAGCCAAAGAAGCCAGCAGCCAAGAAGGCTCCTGCAAAGCCTGCCGCCAAGGCCGCACCAGCCAAGAAGGAGCCAGCAGCAAAGGCTCCTGCGAAGAAGGCTGCCGCTAAGCCAGCCGAGGAAAAGAAGCCTGCGGCAAAGAAGGCTCCGGCTAAGAAGCCAGCCGCAAAGACTACTGAGAAGAAGGAAGCTAAGTAATGGCTAACTACACAGCAGCCGATGTAAAGGCGCTTCGCGAGAAGAGCGGAGCCGGAATGATGGACTGCAAGGGTGCGCTCGATGAGGCCGATGGCGACATCGAGAAGGCATTCGAGATCCTAAGGCTCAAGGGGCTCAAGGGTGTCAGCAAGCGCGAGGGTAGAACCACCTCTAACGGTCTGATTGTCTCTCGCGTCTCCGGCGGTAAGGGAACACTGATCGAACTCGCCTGCGAGACCGACTTCGTTGCCAAGGGTGACAAGTTCGTCGCGCTCGCAGATACCGTT
>JAPOHQ010000086.1 GCA_029979375.1 Microbacteriaceae bacterium | reverse complement strand
CGTGTTCTCGACCCTTTGCTCCACCACGGAGATCGACGAGGCCTTCCGCTGGTCTGAGGACAACGAATACCTGCAGCGCAAGGCAGAAATTGTCCTGAGCTACTACAACGGTGACGACCCGCTGAAGCGCAAGGTCGCCTCCACTTTGTTGGAGTCCTTCCTGTTCTACTCTGGCTTCTACCTACCGATGTATTGGTCCTCGAGGGCAAAGCTCACCAACACCGCAGACCTGATCCGCCTGATCATTCGCGATGAGGCAATCCACGGCTACTACATCGGATACAAGTTCCAGCTCGGCTACAACGAGGCATCCAGTGAGCGCAAGGAAGAGCTCAGGAACTACACCTACGATCTGCTTCTCGAGCTCTATGAGAACGAGGTCAAGTACACCGCCGACCTCTACGACGAGATTGGACTGACTCACGATGTGAAGCAGTTCCTGCACTACAACGGCAACAAGGCGCTGATGAACCTAGGTTTCGACCCGCTGTTCCCGAAGGATGACTGCGAGGTTTCGCCTGCCATCCTTAGCGCACTTAGCCCAGCCAGCGATGAGAACCACGACTTCTTCTCTGGTTCTGGCTCCTCTTACGTAATCGGTAAGCACGAAGCAACCACAGACGAAGACTGGGACTTCTAAGGAGGGAACATGGACTGCAACTGCGGTAAAGACAGCTGCAACTGCGGCGGTAAGCACTAGCAATAACTTCTAAGGCCGGGTGACCATTGGTTGCCCGGCTTAGTTGTCTCTAGAGTGAAGGAATGGAAATGGACAGCGCACTGCTACTAGCCTTCGCTGTCACCTTGGGCGCCGGCCTTGCCACCGGCATCGGCTCTACGATCGCATTCTTTGCAAAGACCACAAACAAGAGCTTCTTCGCCCTGTCAATGGGTTTCTCAGCTGGAGTGATGATCTACCTCAGCTTCGTTGAGATCCTCCCCAAGTCCTCCAGTTACATCGCCGAATACCTCTCAGAGGTTGAGGCCGCTGCGGTTGCCGCCCTGGCCCTTGTTGGGGGCCTTGTGCTAATGGCGCTCATTGATGCGCTGGTGCCATCGGGAGCAAACCCTCATGAAAACACCGAGGTGGAACTCATGGGAGAGAGCCAAACCCCGCTGCCAGAGGTCCAGGTTGCAAAGGATCGAGCCCTTCTGCGAATGGGTCTTTTCGTCGCGCTAGCAATTGCCATCCACAACTTCCCCGAGGGTCTCGCCACATTCCTGCTGGTTCTCGATGACCCGCAGATTGGAATCGCACTGGCAATCGCGGTTGCCATGCACAACATCCCAGAGGGCATCGCGGTTTCGGTGCCGGTCTATTACGCGACCAAATCGAGGCTCAAGGCCTTCAGGCTGAGTTTTCTCTCGGGCTTGGCAGAACCCGCCGGAGCGGTGATCGGATATTTGATCCTTGCCCAGTTCCTAAACCACTTTGTGCTGGGATTCATCTTTGCAATGGTCGCGGGAGTCATGGTCTTCCTGGCCATTGACACACTGCTACCAACTGCCAGAAACTCGGCCAGAGGCCACCTCACCGTCTATGGAGTGATTGCGGGCATGGCCGTGATGGCGGCGAGTTTGGTGCTGCTGAGGCTTTAAGCAACAAACCCCTCCCGAAGGAGGGGTTTGTCTTGGTTGAAGTAATTACTTCAGGGTCACCTTGCCACCAGCGGCCTCAATCTTGGCCTTGGCGTCCTCGGCAACCTCCTTCTTAGCACCCTCTAGCAGGGTGGAAGGAGCACCATCAACGAGTGCCTTTGCCTCACCCAGTCCTAGACCGGTGATGGAACGCACCTCCTTGATAACCTGGATCTTCTGGTCACCAGCTGACTCAAGAACGACGTCAAACTCGTCCTTCTCCTCAGCGGCCTCTGCAGCACCGCCAGCAGCGGCACCACCTGCAGCAGCAACTGCTACTGGAGCAGCTGCGGTGACGTCAAACTCTTCCTCGAACTTCTTAACGAAGTCTGAAAGCTCAATTAGGGACAGCTCCTTGAAAGCCTCAATGAGCTGGTCGGCAGTCATCTTTGCCATTTCTCTATCTCCTGTGGTTTTTGGTTAGTTGGACTCTTGCTTTTGACGCAGCGCGTCGACAACGCGAACCGCCTTGGAAGGCAGTGCGTTGAAGGTGTAGGCGGCCTTGAAGAGCGAGGCCTTGAATGCGCCTGCGGCCTTGCCGAGGAGCATCTCACGGGACTCGAGATCTGCAAGCTTCTTGACCTCTGCATCGCTCAGTGGGTTGCCGTCCATGTAACCGGACTTGACCACGAGCAGAGGCTGTGCCTTTGCGAACTCCTTGAGAGCCTTTGCTGCGTTGACTGGGTCGCCGTGAACGAAGGTGACAGCGGTTGGACCCGCAAACTCACCTTCGAACGCCTTGACACCGGCCTCTGTGGCAGCAATGTTCAAAAGGGTGTTCTTTGCAACTACATAGGTTGCGTCATTAGCCATTGAGCGACGGAGGTTCTTAAGCTCCGCCACCGAAAGTCCGCGGTATTCAGTCAGGTAGATTGCGCTCGAGTCAGCGAATAGCTGCTTGAGCTCTGCAACCGTCTCCTTCTTGTCTGCCATGGCACTCCTTATGTTGGTGCCGGCCCGAAGAAAACAAAAATGCTCCGGCGCAAATAAACACCGGAGCGAAGCTCTGTCATTTACCTGCGCGGGCCGTCACTTTCGTGAACCTTCGTAGGCCGCAAAAAACCAGAGGAAATCTCTTTATTTTCGCGACCGAGACCGGCGGTCTTTGGCTTCGTAAAGCTTATTGGGGCGGTGACGAGCACGCAAGTCCTTTTTGACTCGATCCCGCGATGGAACATCAAAGCGCGAGTCGCCAAAGTCCAAGGTCTCAACCACAGGTGGAGGGGCGATTGGGCCCGCGAGCTTCTCAATGACTCTGTCACCCGGCGACACCTGATAGAACTGGGCTTCGCGGTCTGCCTCCCTGAGCAGCATCTCGACCTTCTTGGTTCTGCCAACTGGCACCAGCGAGACCACCGAACCGCTTCTGCCGGCGCGGCCGGTGCGGCCAGCGCGGTGCAGATAGGTCTTGTAATCCTCTGGCAGATCGAGCTGAATAACCAGCTTCACATCATCAACGTGGATACCTCTGGCCGCAACGTCGGTGGCAATCATTACCCGGGCTGCTGCCGAGGAGAAACGCTCCAGGTTTCTGGTGCGCTGGGCCTGGTTTAGGTCGCCGTGCAGCCTTGCGGTTGGAACGCCGGCGTCGTTGAGGCTCTGTGCGAGTGCCTCGGCGGTCTGCTTGGTTCTAACGAACACAATGCTTC
>JAPOHQ010000085.1 GCA_029979375.1 Microbacteriaceae bacterium | reverse complement strand
TCTAGCGCTGATAAGCCACGAACGTCGAGGAGCTCTCTACCTGCGCTGCTCCAGTGACCTTTCCAAGGCTCGCCGTGCCAGCCTTGTCGTCCTTTACAACAATGGTCCATTCGCCAGCGGGTAGATTCACCGAGACCGCTTCTAATTGAGGGTTGTGAATCACCACAATCTTCGACCAAGTGTCTCCGGCTCCCTTGCCATCAAGTTCATAGGCAATGACATCGGTAGATCCAAAGAATTCCAGGTTTCGCTTTACGGCACTTGAGGTTCGCATGCGGAATGCCTGGTGTTCCTTTCGGAGCGAGATTAGACCCTTGAAGTAGTCAACCGTGGTTGCGTTCTCAGCTCGCTCTATCCAACGCAGAGCATTAATCGAATCCGGAGACTTGTAGCTGTTTTCGTCGCCATCCTTGCTTCGCTCAAACTCCTGTCCAGCGTGCACAAAGGCAACACCTTGAGCCAGCAGCGCGATTGAGCTCGCAAAGCGATGGAGCTTACTGATTTCATCCGCCGAGGCACCCGGCACCGAAGCAACGAGCTTGTCGTGAAGAGTCAGATTGTCGTGAGCCTCGACGTAGCTGACCGACTGCGAAGGCTCTATGTCGCCCCACTGACCGCCGATTCCGCCACCGAAGTCAACCTGGCCGACGATTCCCTCCATAACCTGGGTCCGGGCTGAGGCCTTTCCTGTCGCCCAGCCGTTGTCGGCCGAGTTGAACACGCTGCCCTTGATCCCGTCTCGGATTCCATCGTTGAAGTGTGAAATGCCGTCCATTTGCCAGGCATTGAGCTGGTTGGCCTTCTGGTCCTTATCCAGGATGTTGCCCATGTTCCAACCCTCGCCGATGACAATGATTGTTGGGTCGATCTTGGTTAGCGCACTGCGAATCTGATTCATGGTCTCCACGTCGTGGATCCCCATCAGGTCAAACCTGAAGCCTCCCAGACCATATTCCTTGGCCCAGTAGGTGGCGCTTTCGACAATGAACTTTCGGACCATCGAACGCTCAGAGGCAACCTCGTTTCCAACACCGGTGCCGTTCGCCCATGAGCCGTCGGAGTTGGTTCTGAAGTAGTAGCCGGGAACGATCTTCTGGAAGCTATGGCTTGAGACGTCATAGACGTGGTTGTAGACGACATCCATGATCACCCGGATTCCTCGCTCATTGAGGTATTTGATTGCTGTCTTGAGCTCCAGAATTCTGCTGATCGGGTCGTAGGGGTCAGTTGAATAAGAGCCCTCGGGAACGTTGTAGTTCAAGGGGTCGTAGCCCCAGTTGAACTGGTCATCCCTGGTCTCATCGATTGATGCATAGTCATAGATCGGGATCAGTTGAAGGTGGGTTATCCCAAGCTCCGCAATGGCATCGATTCCAGTGCTGTCGCCCTTTGAAGTAGTGGTTCCTGCTTCTGTGAGAGAGAGGAACTTGCCCTTGTTTTCGATTCCGCTCTCCTCGTTGAGGCCGAGGTCACGAACGTGAAGCTCATAGAACACCGCGTCTGTCGGGTTCCCCGAAAACGCAGCGCGCTGGGCACGCCAACCAGTTGGGTTGGTCCTCGAAAGGTCCACGATGACACCGCGCTTGCCATTGACGGTTGCTGAATAAACGTATGGATCAACGGCCTCCACCTTCGTGCTCCCAAAGAACACCTCGTAGTTGAAGACAGTCAGGTGCTGATCCCCGGTCAGCTTGTATTCCCAGGTGCCGTTGCGGCCAGGCTGCATAGGGATTCGCCTGTCGAGCCCGCCATCGGTGCTCTTGTAGACAAGAAGGTTTACATCGGTTGCCGTAGGTGCCCAGACTCTCAGAGTGGTGCTGGTCTTTGAGTAGATCGGCCCAAGGACTCCGTCATAGTGATAGAGGTCCTCAAAAGCCTGCGATCCAAATACGCCTCCGGGTGTCAGCGACTTAGTGCCAAAGTAATCGCTCTCCACTCGATAGCTCAGACCAAGGTCAATGTCCTCTGCAAGCTCAATGAACCAATCCGAAGTAATCGGGTTCACGAACTTGCTGCGCACGCTCGCGATTTCGACCTCTCCATCATCGGACAGCACTCTGAGGGTCGAAAGGTCAAAGCTGCCGATATCGACCTTTTCATTTGTCGTGACAGCAATTTCACGGAGCGACTCGATGGCAGCACCTAGGAACTTCGGCCCGGTTTCAGGAACTTCGTAATAGATTTCAGACTCTCCTTGGATTAGCCATATTTCAGCAACACCGTTGGCATCGAAACGATCCACAAATCGATCCTCGGCAACATCCTTCGCCCAATCGTTGGTTCGCACGATAATGCCGACCCGTGAGACATCCGCGGTTCCGGGAACCGTGGCCGTTGCAACGACTCCAAAATCATCCACCTCGGTGAACTCATAAACGGCACCCTCTGCACCATCTGGCCAAAGCCAGAGGTTCCAAGGATCATACGCATCGTCGTATCGAAGGTAGTGAACAACCAGAGTCTTGTCGCCTGTTGCCTCAGCCTCTTCCGAGGTGGTAGGGCTAGAACTGGCAGCTGTTGTCACCTCAGGAGCCGGCGTGGCGCAGCCGGTGAGCAGGGCGATCAGCGTTGCAAAGAGTGCGAACTTGCGAAGTCGCATCAAACCCCCTTGTGAGAATTGACAAAACTCTAAGCCCTGCAAAGGTTTACAGAAAAACTGGTGGGGCGTGCGGGACTTGAACCCGCGACCGACGGATTATGAGTCCGCTGCTCTAACCGGCTGAGCTAACGCCCCCTACCTGAAATGAGTTTACCTATCTCAGGCCTGGCAGTGGCCGTTACAGCAGGTTAGGGATCTTCTGCTCGGCTGCCAAATTTGCTCTTCTGAATACCAGGGTTACAAGAGTGGATATCAAGACAATGAAGAGCGAATATAGCGCTGGCACCAGCAGTATCTGGTCGACTCCTGGATTGTTTATGTATACAGCCACAATTACAGCAATTGCCAGGGGTCCGTTGTTGATTCCTGTCTCAAGGGCCACAGTCCTCGCATTCATTGGGTGGAGGCGGATAATCTTGGCAAAGAAGTACGCCACAGTTATTCCCATGAGGCCCATTCCGATGGCGACGACGTAGGTCGGCCACTCTGTCGTCAGGAGCAATTGCCAGTTTCGAGGCACCCAAATGATGATTAGGAACGGAATAAACAGGAGCCCGACAACTCCACCAACAAGCTCGAGGACTGCTCCAACATTCGAGTTCAACTTTCTGAGGATCATCCCGAGCGCCACGGGCACTACGAGTCCCAAAATCACTCGTGCGAGCTCGCTAAATTCAACGCTGAGTGACTCGTCCAAACCCAAGAAGTTTGAATAAATGAGCAACATGGCGGGAGTCATGACAAACGCCCAAAGTGTTGAGTTAACGGTCATCGTGACGCTTAGC
>JAPOHQ010000084.1 GCA_029979375.1 Microbacteriaceae bacterium | reverse complement strand
ACCTGATCTACAAGCAGATGGCAAACCTGCTGGGATAAAAAGAAAGCCCCGGGCTTTCGCCCGGGGTCTCTCATTTGCCGAATTGGGATTTAGGCGTTAGGAGTTACCCTCTCGCCTCCAAAGGAAGGGCCCATTTCACCGCGGTGGTGACCGTGTCCTTTACCGCGGAATCCTGGGTGTTTTTCACCAGCCTCCGGAGCCTGGGCAGCAACATCGGCGCTGTAGGCGACGGAGAGTGGGGATGATGAGGTGGCGGTTGCATTACCCTCTGCATCCACCTCGATAGTCACGGTGATTACCGCGGAGCCATCGGATGGGTAGAGGGCGAGCTTGGTTACGCCTTCCTCAAATGGTGCACGAAAACCAAGAAGTCCAGAAAGAGTTCCGTTCTCGATAGTTGGCTCGGTGAAGCCACCGTCCTCAGAGTGCTCTGGGCGAATCGAGATTCGCTTGCCGCCCTCTTCAGGCATTTGCGCACTTGCCTCTTCGCCGTCAAGGAGGAAAACGGTGAAGTATGCGCCGTGGTGGGCCTCACGGGCCGAGGTTACGTCTGCTGGAATGCCAGTTATCTGAGCATCCAGGGTTACTCGGGAGTGCTCATGCATCTCCATCTCGTGGCGCTCAGACTGCCCGGTTTCGGAACCGAAGCGATCGTGAGCTAATGCTGGGATAGCAAACCCGAGCGAGCCTGCCGCTAGCGTGGCAGCTGCCACAACTGCGACCTTGGCTGATTTCTTCATCTGCATCCTTTCGTGGATACACACAAAGTTAGAGATGGAAAGTGTGCGATCGCGCCAAAATCAGCATCCTGCTATGAAGCTTGCAGGAAACCTTCAGGAACTAGAGAAGCCGCCAGCGAGTAAGTTCCCAGCGGAACTTCACGGCAAGGAGCCTGATTACGACAACCGCTATTGCTGCCACCAGGACATCGACATACTCCGGAGTTCTCAAATAGGACAGCAGCACCACCAACCAGCCGCCGAGGAACGCGACGACCGCATAGGGCTGGTGATCGTGGAAGGCCCTGGGAACCTCGTTCACCAGAACATCTCGCAAAACGCCTCCGACAACCGCGGTTATTACACCCATCAGAACCGCAATCAGCGGGCTCTGCCCGACCTGAAGGGCGATGTGGGTGCCGCCGGCAGCGAATATTCCGAGCCCAAAGGCATCGGGGATGAGCATTGCACGCTCTGTAAATTCGATGTGGCGCGCTCTAAAGAAGAAGGGCAGAGCCAAACCGGCTGCAATCAGGATCCAAACCCAGTACTCCTGTTCGACCCAAAAGAATGGTCGCCTGTCTAACAGGACATCGCGCAGAGTTCCGCCGCCGAAGGCAGCAATTGCACCAACCATGACGACGCCGACCAGGTCAAAGTTCTTGCGAGCAGCTTCGATGATTCCAGAAAGAGCAAATGCGAGTACCCCGATGGCCTCGAAGGCGACTAGGTAGGTATCGAGATTCAAGGCAACTCCTTTGGTGCGCGAGGGGGGACTTGAACCCCCACGTCCTTGCGGACACTGGCACCTGAAGCCAGCGCGTCTGCCATTTCGCCACTCGCGCAAATCCCTGGACGGGAGCCAGTAGAGATTAGCAGAGAATGACCCTGGGTTGTAGTGCTCGGATTAGACTTAGCTCCACCCAAGGAACCTTATTGAAGGCGGGCCGAGTGGGCTTATTGGACAAGGCGGAAGAGCGTATTGAAACGGCGGTCAGCTCGCTGTTTTCCAAGCTCTCCCGAGCCGAGCTGCAGCCGGTCGAGATTACCCAGGCAGTCAAGGCGGCAATGGATCTTGCCGCCAAGGGCGATGCCATCGGCTCGACCATCGTGCCCTCCAGCTACCTTTTGCTAATCAATCCTCAGGATGCCGCGAAGGTCTCGCCGGCCATGCTTGGGGCGATCCGGAGCGACATTGCCCGCTACGCGGCAACCAAGAGCTACCGCATGGCTGGAGACCTAGAACTCAATGTTTCCTCCGACGAGAAGATCTCCAAAGGTCGCATCAAGGTTGGCTCGAAGCCCGTTGACGGCTCAGCGCAATGGCAACCGGTGTTGCTGCTTGGCAACCAGCGTTACGAGCTCAAGCTTGGAACAACGAGCATTGGAAGGGATGAAAAAGCCGACATCACCGTTGACGACCGCGGCCTATCGCGCATCCACTTCGAGATCGCCTGGAATGGTGAGGTTGCTGCAATCAGAGACCTGCAGTCCACCAATGGCACCTTCCTCGACGGCTCTCGCATCAACGAACTGGTTCTTCGATCCGGCAGCAAGATTGCAGCCGGCAGGACTGAGTTCGACTTCCAGCTGCTAGCGATGGCGGGTGAGGCAAGTGAGTGAGCTCGCGCTGTTTTTGGTGCGCATCGGCTTTGTGGCGGTGCTCTGGATATTTGTGCTGAGCCTGCTCTCGGTAATTAGGGCGGACCTCTATGGCCGCCGAGTCATCTCTCGACTTGCCAAACAGAGCGCTCCCCAGCTTGCGAGCGCCGCTCCGGTCGCCGAGCTCGCTATCGAAGACGAGGACAGCTTCGAGCCGACTCACATCCAGATGCTCACCGGCAGAACCGCAGGCAACAAGCTGGAGTTGGGCGACAAAAAGGAAGTCATCATCGGTCGCTCGCCGAGCTCTGATCTTGTAATCAGCGACGAGTTTGCCTCAAACATGCACGCCAAGTTGGTTTCTGTCGGCGAGGAGTGGGTGCTGCAGGACCTGAACTCAACCAACGGCACCTTCCTGGACGGCAAGCGCGTTGGCACTCCGGTAACAATGACTCCCGGCGCAACCATTCGCATCGGCACGACCACCTTTGATCTGAGGTAATCGGGTGGCAATCAAGTCAGTTAGCTATGCGGCGAGTGATATCGGTAAGCACCGCAGCTCTAATCAAGACTCCGGCTATGCCGGCTATCAGCTTTACTTCGTAGCCGACGGCATGGGTGGCCATGCCGGTGGCGACATTGCATCGGCCATTACCTCGCAGCGCGTTGCGCTGACCGATGCCAAGTATGACTCCGTCGAAGAGGCCATCGAGACACTGAAAGGTGGCATCCTCGAGGCCAACTCGATGCTCAGCGCAACCGTTGCCGAGCACCCGGACCTCGAGGGCATGGGCACCACCTTCTCCGGCATGCTGCTGCATGGCGACCAGATCGTCACCGCACACATCGGAGACTCCCGCATCTACCGGGTTCGCGATGGTGAGGTTACTCAGATAACCAACGACCACACCTTTGTCCAGCGGCTAGTTGAGATGGGCCGAATCACACCGGAGGAGGCCCTGGTCCACCCCAGGCGCAGCGTGCTGATGCGCGTGCTGGGTGACGTGATGGATTCTCCGGAGATTGACATTGCGCTCCATGATGCCCTCGCGGGTGATCGCTGGCTGATCTGCTCCGATGGTCTT
>JAPOHQ010000083.1 GCA_029979375.1 Microbacteriaceae bacterium | reverse complement strand
CAGGAGACCCCCAAGCAAGTGGGCAGCAGGTCGAGGAGCTTCGCAAACTTCTAGCGAAGAAGCTTCCCTTCTTTGGCATCTGTTTCGGCAATCAGCTCTTGGGCCGCGCCCTTGGATTCGAGACCTACAAGCTCGATTTTGGGCACCGGGGGATAAACCAGCCGGTGATGAATAAGGCCACTGGGCGTGTTGAGGTGACCGCCCATAACCACGGCTTTGCGGTGAAACTCGATGAGGATGAGGCAGAGTCTCCGGCTGGATTCGGCAAAGTGCGGGTCTCGCACCGCGGACTCAACGATGGTGTGGTCGAGGGCCTTGAATGCCTAGATATCCCTGCCTTCAGCGTGCAATACCATCCCGAGGCAGCTGCGGGGCCTCACGATAGCCACTACCTGTTTGACAAGTTTGCAGAACTGATTGGAGCCAAATAGTGCCAAAGCGCAAAGACATACATTCAGTTCTGGTCATCGGTTCCGGTCCAATCGTGATTGGTCAGGCATGCGAATTTGACTACTCCGGCACCCAGGCTTGCCGAGTTTTGAGGGAAGAGGGGATTCGAGTAATTCTGATTAACTCGAATCCGGCGACAATCATGACTGATCCTGATTTCGCAGACGCTACCTATGTCGAACCGATTACACCAGAAGTCATCGAGTCGATTATCGAGAAGGAAAAGCCCGACGCAATCCTGCCGACCCTTGGGGGTCAAACTGCCCTCAATGCAGCCATGGCACTCTACGAGCGCGGCAGCTTAGAAAAGTACGGTGTTGAACTCATCGGTGCCAATGTTGCTGCAATCCAGGCCGGGGAAGATCGTCAAGCGTTCAAAGAGCTCGTCCTTCGTGCCGGAGCCGACGTTGCCAAGAGCGCCATTGCGCACTCGATCGATGAGTGTTTGGCCATTGCCTCGGAAATCGGCTACCCAATGGTCGTTAGGCCTAGCTTCACCATGGGAGGACTTGGCTCGGGCTTTGCTTACGATGAGAAGGATCTGCGCCGAATTGCTGGGGCGGGTTTGCAGGCATCACCGACCACCGAGGTTTTGCTAGAAGAATCCATCCTCGGCTGGAAGGAGTATGAGCTTGAGCTCATGCGCGATAAAAACGACAACACCGTTGTGGTTTGCTCCATCGAGAACTTCGACCCAGTTGGGGTCCACACCGGCGACTCGATAACCGTTGCACCCGCATTGACTCTCACGGATCGGGAATACCAGAACCTTCGAGACATTGGCATTCAAATTATTCGCGATGTCGGGGTGGACACCGGAGGATGCAATATCCAGTTTGCGGTGGATCCGGTAGACGGCAGAGTGATTGTCATCGAGATGAACCCGAGAGTGTCACGCTCTTCGGCACTTGCCTCGAAGGCAACCGGCTTCCCGATTGCCAAAATTGCGGCCAAGCTGGCTGTTGGCTACACCCTCGATGAGATCCCAAATGACATCACGGGTGTAACGCCAGCAAGCTTCGAACCAACGTTGGACTATGTCGTTGTGAAGGCTCCGCGATTTGCCTTCGAAAAGTTCCCAGCTGCCGACCCGACACTGACGACCACCATGAAGAGCGTCGGTGAGGCAATGGCAATCGGAAGAACCTTCACGCAGGCACTGCAGAAGGCCCTGCGCTCACTTGAGAAGCGAGGCTCCTCTTTTCACTGGGGAGAGCAGCCGCTCACAAAATCTGAGCTACTCGAGCAGATGCGGATTCCAACTGAAAAGCGGATAGTCCAAGTTCAACAGGCCCTTCGGCTTGGTGCTTCGAACGCCGAAGTGTTCGACGCAACCAAAATTGATCCGTGGTTTATCGATCAGATCTCACTCATCAATGAAATCGCCTCGGAGATTTCTGCAGCCGAGCTTAACGAGAAGGCCCTGACTAAAGCCAAGAAACATGGCTTCTCGGATGCCCAATTAGCCGAGCTTTCAGGAGTGACCGAGCAGGAGGTTCGTGAGCTGCGCTGGAAGCTTGGGCTGCGACCTGTTTTCAAGACCGTAGACACCTGCGCCGGAGAGTTCCCGGCGCTGACTCCTTATCACTACAGCTCGTATGACCAGGAGACTGAAGTTTCGCCCTCGGAAAAGAAGAAGGTGGTAATTCTCGGTTCCGGTCCAAACCGAATTGGGCAGGGTGTGGAGTTTGACTACTCCTGCGTACATGCAGCATTCGCGCTTCGGGATGCGGGTTTCGAGACGATCATGATCAACTGCAATCCCGAGACTGTCTCAACCGACTACGACACCTCCGATCGGCTCTACTTTGAACCACTGACCCTTGAGGATGTGCTCGAGGTTATCCACGCGGAATCTCAAAGCGGGGAACTTCTCGGGGTGATGGTGCAGCTAGGAGGTCAAACAGCCCTGGGTCTGGCTGAGGGGCTCGAGGCTAATGGCATCCCCATACTGGGAACCATGCCCGCGTCCATCGAGTTGGCGGAGGAGCGAGGCGCGTTCCAGAAGATTCTTGATCATGCGGGCCTCCGCGCACCGGCCAACGGAACCGCGACCGATCTCGAGGGCGCGCTAGCGATCGCCCAGCGCATCGGATATCCGGTTCTGGTAAGACCTAGCTTTGTGCTGGGTGGTCGTGGCATGGAAATCGTCTATGACGAGAACTCACTGCGCGGATATTTTGACCGAATTGCCGAGCACGCCCTGGTCGATAAGAAGCACCCGCTACTGGTGGATCGCTTCCTGGATGACGCAATCGAGATTGACATTGACGCAATCTTCGATGGTGAGGAGCTTTATGTCGGGGGAGTGATGGAACACATCGAGGAGGCTGGGATTCACTCGGGCGACTCGAGCTGCACCCTGCCACCCATTACCCTGAGCGACGCCCAAATCCAGAGGGTCGCTGATGCTACGAGGCAAATCGCCGAGGGGCTAACGGTTCGCGGGCTAATAAATGTGCAGTTTGCACTCGCATCGGATCAGCTCTACGTGCTCGAGGCCAATCCGCGGGCCTCGAGGACCGTGCCGTTTGTTTCTAAGGCACTTGGGATTACCCTGGCCAAGGCCGCATCGCTGGTAATGATGGGAAGGAGCGTTCGAGAACTGATCGCCTCCGGACACCTACCGCAGCTCGACGGCACTCACCTGCCAAGTGGAACCGCCGTGAGCGTAAAAGAAGCGGTTTTGCCGTTCAAGCGCTTCGCAACTCGCGATGGACGCTACGTAGACAGCCTGCTGGGACCTGAAATGCGATCCACGGGTGAGGTAATGGGGATTGACTCAAACTTCCCAACAGCGTTCGCCAAGTCCCAAGCCGGTGCCGGGTCAACGTTACCTCTCGAGGGCACTGTGTTTGTCTCGGTTGCCGATCGAGATAAGCCGCAAATCGTTCTGCCAGTTCGGAGACTCTCTCAACTTGGCTATCGAATCCTAGCCACTGAAGGAACAACCCGACTG
>JAPOHQ010000082.1 GCA_029979375.1 Microbacteriaceae bacterium | reverse complement strand
CGACCAGGGAGAGAAGCAGGCCCTAGAAATCTTCCGCAGGGTTCAAAAAGAGGCCGAGGACATGCGCAATGAGGCTGAGCGTGAGCTAAAGGCCGCAACAGCCGAGGCCGGTTCTCTGATCGAAAACGCTGAACAGACCCTAGAGAATGCTCGCTCCGAGGCAGACAGGCTGTCGGCAGAGTCCGAGGCAATGGCACTGAACATCGTTGCCGATGCCAGAAGCCGAGCAGAAAGACTCTCGATGCGATCCCTCGAAATCACCCGCGCAGCGATTCAGGACGCCGAGGCAAGGCTTGCCAGACTGCCTGAGCAGCAGAACGCAATCGAAGACTTCATCGAAGAGACCAAGTCGATGCTCACCCCCGAGCAGGAGCTGATTGTCTCCAGGCGAAAGAGCATCGAGGAGTCGATGCGCAAGCCAGTTGAGGCCGAGATCGTTGACGAAGAGCCGGCAACCGAGGTCGTTGCTGAGGTCAGCGCCGAGCCAGAAGAAAAAGACAACTAGAGCAGTTTCGAAACTGCATTCATAGCCCCACCGATCACCGCTGGCATTCCGCCGCCCGGGTGGACAGACGCCCCCACCTGATAGAGCCATGGCCTGAATGGGTTTCGGTATTTTGGCCAGCTAAATGGCCCCGACTGCCAAAGCGGTCTGGTGGCTCCGTAGAGCGCACCACCAGGAGCCCCATACGAGCCAAAGTATGAGGCATTCAGCACCAGGTGCTCCTCGAACAGCTCATCGATTGGCCCGCTTAGACCAATCAGCTTGGAAACGCGGTCTAGTTCTTTGCGAACCCAGGGGGTATTCAGATCGCTTTTTGCCGAATCTGCCGGTGCGGTGAGAAGAACGGCAACGGTCGGTTTGCTGTTTTGGTAGATGTCCCCGGGTAGGTAGTAGTTCACAAATGTCATGGTCTGATCCGGAGCGCTGTTTGAGTTGAGCGAATCGTAGAGCGCCTGGGGAGAATCGGGCATTACGACCGAATGCGTCAATGTCCCCTGGGGGAGAGGTTGCTTGAGGGCGGCGTAGATTGCCACACCTGAACAGGATCGGGCCCTGGCTGGTTCTGGCTGCTTTCCATTGATGAGCGAGGCGGTCACCTGATGGTCGAGACCAGAGATAACGAGGTCGCAGTCGAATGTCTCTTTGGCTGTTGCGACCTTTCCCTTTGAGATCTTGACCGCGGGAGTTGAGAGCCTGATGTCCGCACCTGATCTCTTGGCGAGCTCTGCCATCAGCAGCGCTATCTCGTTCACGCCACCCTTAGGAACAGCAATGCCGTGCTTGGCCATAATCGCCGTCATTGATGCATAGATCGGAAGGGTCTTTTCCGGTGAGACTCCGGCGTTCAGGGTGTGAATGGCAATCAGCTCCCTGAGCCCCTCGGGTAGCCAAGCTAACGACTTGAGATAGCTCCGGGTGTTGAGCCTGCTGCCATATCTCGTCAGGAGCTTGGCCAGTGCGGGCAGACTGCTGGGATCAAGTGGCGAGCTGGTGAGGAGCTTTGTAATCGGTTCGTCCAGAGCCTCGTGCTCCTTTGCAAACCTGGACCAGGACTGATGCCACGGGTGATCCTTCGGAACTGGGAGGTCTATGGCATCACCGCGAAAGAAGTATCGGCCAACCTCGGGGAGGGTGTGGAGATCCAGGTCCCTTGCCTGGCCGCCTAGGGAGCGGTAGGTGGCCAGAAACTTTTGCCAGACCGAGGGAAAGGTTAGGAGCGACGGTCCGGTGTCGATGGTTTGACCGGCGAGGGTGATTCTTCTGCTCTTGCCGCCTATCCAGCCTCCTTGTTCCAGGAGCGTTACCTGGTGACCAGCCTGGGCTAGCAGCGCTGCTGCGGTAAGGCCCCCGAGCCCAGCACCTACAACAACTATTCGCTTTGGCATTAGGAATAGTGACCGAAGGCGATTCCGACGACGAGCTGAACGCCGGCCACAAACCCTGCGACATAGGGGAAGGCAATCGAGTACTTATAGACATCGTGAGCCTTTTTGGGTGTTGGGTCTTTCCAGACCGAGAGCACAAGGTATCCAGCAATCAGGATGTTTGCGACTGCCACCGGGATATTCACCAGGGCAAAGAAAACGGTCGAGGCGAGCCACCAGACTCCTGACCAGATCAGGGTTCCTCGAACTCCGAGGAAGACAGCTGTGGTTTTGATTCCGGTGTCGCTGTCTTGCTCAATGTCCTGAATGGCGTCATAGGCATGCTTGGCAATCGACCAGAGCATCAGCCCCACGACTGCAAGCCAAACTGGCTCGTGTCCCAAGGCAAGTGGAACAAACGCCAACGGGAACGCGTAGTCGGTGTTGGAGAAGCTGTCTAGGAATGGCCTTCCCTTGAACCTCAGCGGCGGCGCTGAATAGAAGGTGAAGAAAAGGCTGTAGGCGACCATCCACCAAAATGCCGAGTGCGGCAGGGTGAACCAGAAGTAGGCGAGGAACGGAACATTGGTGGCAATCACGCCAATCCAAATCGGCACAACTTCGTTGGGGAAGATATGTGCACCCTCATAGGAGCCCTTGCGGGCATTGATGTTGTCCGTCTCCTGATCGAAGATGTCGTTGATGCCGTAGATAAGCAGGTTGAAGGGGAAGGTGACCCAAATCAGAATCGGCAGGATCTCCCAGGTCCAGAGGTAGCCGGCAAGCCACATTCCCATCACGGTTGTTCCGATGGTGTTTACCCAGAGCACGGGTCTGGAAATCTCGATGAGTCTGCGCAGCACGCCTCAAGCCTAGGCGAATTGAGAAATCAGACTAACTTGCACAAATGTGCATCAAAAGGCATTCATTTTCACACCTGTGAATTGCCATAATTGCAGGTACTCAAGTCCCCTTAGCACGTTTGTGAAGGCTTCAATGGCAACAATAACCCCGCTGCAAGCACCGAGCCAAGGCGCGGTGAGCGACGATGTCGAGGCCGCCAAGGCCGCGCTCGAGTCGCTGCTTGCAATCCGATTCTTTGAAGAGGCCGTGGATGGCCTTTTCGCAAGAGGCCTGATGCACGGCACCATGCACCTGTCCATCGGGCAGGAGGCGGTCGCAACTGGAGTCTGCGCAGCCTTGCGCCAGAGCGACTACATCACCTCAACTCACCGAGGCCACTCCCACTGCATCGCAAAGGGTGCGGACCTCACAAGGATGATGGCAGAGCTGCTTGCGAAGCAGACCGGCTACTGCCGAGGCCGAGGCGGCAGCATGCACATCGCCGATGCAAAGACCGGAAACCTGGGAGCGAACGGAATCGTTGCCGGAGGTATTCCCATTGCCACCGGAGCCGCCCTCACGCAGAAGCTTCGTGGCACCGACAACGTAGTTGTCAGCTTCTTTGGCGATGGCGCAACCAATGAGGGCGCCTTTCACGAAGGCATGAACCTCGCCGCGATCTGGAAACTACCGGTCGTGTTCGT
>JAPOHQ010000081.1 GCA_029979375.1 Microbacteriaceae bacterium | reverse complement strand
GGTTGCAAAGCGCGATGCCGAGGCAGTAGCAAGCGAAAAGAACGATGCTGAAAAGACCAGGCTGCTGGCAGCCTTTGGCCTGAGCGAAACCGACAAGATTCCCCCCACCATGAGGCCGGCCTTAAAGGAGCTCGAAGAGAACCAAAAGCGCAGAAACACCAGGGCCCTTCGAGACGGCATCGATCGCGTCTTCACCGATGCCGAGAGCTTCTTCCGCGATGTTCTCTCGCTCCAGCTTGGTACCGGGGCCGAGCTGGTGAATGAGGAAATGCTCGAGGAGCTATCCGAGCGCGCGAGGCTCTCGACCGCTGAGCAATCGGTTTCGATTCTTGACGAAATCAAGCAGGCAAGGCAGCGGCTTGAATCGAACGTTAGAGACCTATTGGTTCTCGAGGCCCTCTGCACCTCACTGATCTTTAGGAGTCAGGTTGCGGCTTAGAGCACTTTTCGCATCCACGGTCCTGCTGCTTGCCGGCTGCGCAACCGAGGCAAATCCGGTTGGAACATTGGAGCCAGGCGAAGAACCTCAGACCCAGGCTGTCGAGTGGAGCGATTGCGATGGCGGGTTTGAGTGTGCCGATGTTGCGGCCCCCTTGAACTGGCTGCAGGCAGGCGAAGAATACGTTTCGATTCGGCTCATGCGGAAGGCAGGAACCGAGCAGCTGCCTGCGATGCTGATTAACCCCGGAGGTCCTGGAGCCTCGACCACAGACTGGATGCGGGGCGGTTACGACACCATCGGCACAAGCTGGCTGCGCCAAAACTTCCAACTTGTGGCCTTTGACCCCAGGGGTGTGGGGGAGTCAACCGCGGTGGTTTGCTCAGATGACGAGCTCAAGGATCAGCTTCTCTATGGCCAATCGGAGTTCGAGTATGGATCGGAAGAAGACATCAGCTACTCCGAAGATCTGATGCTTCGATTCGCCGAAAGCTGCCAACTCGATGGACCCTCGCCCGCCTACTTCAACACCCAGCAGACCGCGCGGGACATGGAACTCATTCGAGAGCTGCTCGGTGAGGAGCTACTCAACTACCTGGGCTTCAGCTATGGGACTGAACTTGGTGCAACCTATGCTGCTTTGTTCCCCGAGCGAGTTGGGAAGTTTGTGCTGGATGGTGCCGTCGATCCCGAACTCGATTCATCGAGCCAGCTGCTGGGGCAGGTCAAAGGATTCGACAAGGCCTTGCGGGCTTACCTGGCAGATTGCCTCGGTGCGACTTACTGCCCATTCGATGGCAGCGTCGACGATGCCATGCGAAGGATCTCTGGTTTCCTGCAGGCTAGAGAAACCTCCCCACTGGAAACAGATTTTGAAGGAAGGGAGCTTGGAATCCAGGGAGCAATCTATGGAATCCTTGTGACCCTCTACTCGCAAGGATCTTGGCAATACCTATCCCAAGCCTTCGATGAGGCGTTCTATGGCGATGGCACCCTGATGCTGATGCTTGCTGATTTCTACAATGACCGTGAGAACGAGGGTGGTTATCTCACCAACGTCAACGAGGCCAACTTTGCGATCAACTGCGCCGATGCAAGATTGAAAGATGCTGGAGATGATCTCGATCAAGAGATTCTTGAGGCCAGCATCGTTTGGGGAAAGTACTTTTCAACTCCCGACATCTCCTGCACCGGCTGGCCAGATGGCATAGGGATGGAGATTCTTGACTTTGATGTTGAGCTTGCGAATCAACCCATCATCATTGGCACAACTGGAGACCCAGCAACACCATACGAGCAGGCTGTAAGCCTCGCTAACCTCCTTGACGGCAAACTCCTTACCCTCAGGGGTGAGGGCCACACCGCATATGGCGACAACGGCTGCATCGATTCGCTGGTCGATGCCTATCTCGCCGGTGAAGATCTTGGAGAGGGCTCCCTCACCTGCTTCTAGAGGTAAAGGGCAGCTAGCAGCGCTACAAAGATCAAGACAAAGATTGCAGGCGTGACAAACTTCACAACGTCAAACCATGGCCTGAAGCTGATCACCCTTGACCTTAGGGCTGAGGAGCCGGGGAGCTGCTTCAGGTCATCGATTACCGCCTGGGCCTGGGAGGCGGCCGAGAACTCCGCCAGTGCTCCCAGGATGCCCGAGGCCAAAAGAATCAAGGCAAAGGCATGAACGACATACATCGATGATTCGGCAATGGCCGGCGTTGTCAGTGCCGCAAATGCCAACAGTCCCGTTGGGGCTAGCTGAGCCAGGATTACATGAAGGCGGTTTCTCTGAAACTCTTGGATTAGTTCGGCTTCGGTCATTGTTGCTCCCTTATGTTCTCCTCTAGGTTAGGCAAGTTTTGGCAAACAACGCACTTCAAGAGAGTCTGTCGCGACGTTTTCGCAGGCTGCTCTCTGGTGCACAGGACGGCATTCCACCCTGGCTCGATGTCGTCGCGGAGGGCGATGAGCCGGGACTGTTTGTGCCAACCGATGCTCCCTGGATAGTTCACCGTGACTTTGCCACCCTGGTTGGTGGCATTCGTGCGCTCCTGCTCCAGGCCCTCCACCCCGGCGCACTCGGCGGAGTGGCGCAGCACTCACGGTATGAAGAGGACCCTCTGGGCAGACTCTCAGGGACAATCCGCTGGCTCACCGTCACCACCTTCGGCTCGCTGGCCGCAGTAAGGGGCGAGGCATCTCGGGTAAACCGAATGCACGAGCGAGTAGTAGGGCAGTATCAACCGAATCATGGCGAGACGAGGTCCTACCGTGCTGCGGACAAGGACCTGCTGCTCTGGGTTCACATTGCCTTCATGGACTCGTTTTTGAGGGCGCATCAGAACTACTCAAGAGCAGAGATTCCTGGAGGTGCTGATTCCTATGTTCGCCTCTGGGGCAAGTCTGTAGAGCCTTTGGGCCTTGATCAGGTTCCCACTTCCGAGGCTGAGCTGGTAAAGACCCTGGCAGCTTATGGACCGCAGCTTCGAGCGGATGAGAGGGCAAAGTCTGTTATTTGCTGGATCAAGAGAGCCCCACTGCCAACCCTCGCAAAGCCTGTCTACGCTCTTCTCTTTCAGGCAGCCCTAGCGTCGCTGCCGAAAGATCTGCAGCAAATGATTGGTTTTCGGGCACTACCGCTTTGGTTCCTAAGACCCATGGTCACCAATCTTCTGCGCTTCATGAGGTTAGCCATTGGACCGGATTCGCCGATAGAAGATGCTGCCCTGAGAAGGCTTGAGCGTGCGGGAATAATCAGTTAGAAGACTGAGTTCTTTTTCTTTGGTCCAAGACCACTTGGAATTTTTTATTCCTACCCTCCTATTAGCTCAAAGGGCACCTGACTAGGTGCCCTTTTTGCTTTCGAGTAAGCTTTTAGCGGCCTCGCCACCTTAGCTCAGTCGGTAGAGCAGCTCCCTCGTAAAGAGCAGGTCGCCAGTTCGATTCTGGCAGGTGGCTCTCGACCCAACCCGAAATTCTCAGCTCACTGACCAGTGCCCTCAGCCAAT
>JAPOHQ010000080.1 GCA_029979375.1 Microbacteriaceae bacterium | reverse complement strand
CCACATCCGGGTTAAGCACCGTTAGATCGAGGCCATAGCGGTCGGCGATTGCTGGCCAGTAGTGGACAGATGCGCCGCCCATTGGGTCAGCACCAATTCGAATCCTTGCGTCTTTGATCGCGTGGAGGTTTAGCACCTGTGAGAGCTCGCCTACGTATTTCTCGCGGAAGTCGAACCTGGTGAAGTTTGGCTTTGCTCTTTTCACTCCGCCCAGCCCCGAGGCAATCAGCTCGTTAGCCCGTTTCGCTATCCAACCCGAAGCGTCGGAATCCGATGGTCCGCCGTGAGGGGGGTTGTATTTAATACCGCCATCTCTAGGCGGATTGTGGCTCGGGGTGATGACAATCCCATCTGCCTGGGCGGCGGAGCCTCTAGGCAGTTGCATGTTGTAGTCGATGATCGCGACCGAAACCGCAGGTGTTGGGGTGAATGCCTCTGGGGCGGCCAGCACGGGCACCATGTTTCCCGCCAGCACCTCGAGCACCGATTGCTGGGCCGGGGCCGAGAGGGCATGGGTGTCGCGGCCGACGAAAACCGGGCCTTCGATTCCCTGAGTCGCACGGTATTCCACGATGGCCTGTGTGATTGCCAGAATGTGCTGCTCGTTGAAGGCCGCATCAAGTGCGGAACCACGATGACCACTTGTCCCAAATACGACTGCCTGCTCGGGAAGCGAAACATCTGGCTTGAGCTCGAAGTAGTCGCTCTCGAGCTTTGCCACATCGACTAGGTCTTCACTTCCGGCTCGCTGGCCGGCCCTTGGGTGGATTGCCATCAGGCCTGAGGGTTTCTTTGAATAAGGAAGATTGTGTAGCCGGCGGAGAAGCCAAACCCGACGAGTGCATAGAGAATCACAAACCAGTTCACGCCCGTTGGAATCAGAAGCGTTAGGACTCCGAGGGCAAAGGCACTGAGCTGCATTACCCGCGCGCCCCAGAGCACCCCTCGATCAGAGCCACTGATCGAAACCACAAACATGTTTCCCGTGAGCGCAACCAGTGTGATGCCGATCATTTGCATCGACCAGTCGAGGTCAGCATTGCCCGCAAGGCCCAGGAGGTCGGTGAATATTCGTGGAACTGCAATCAGTGCGATTGCGCTCAGGCCAAAAACCAGCGCGCCCAGGCGCAGCACGCCCCGAAGGCGCATGACATTTCCCCTTTTATGCATGAATGCATCGTATTCCTATCTTTGGATTGGCGCCTGCCCTAATCTTGTTCCATGCCTGCGACCCTAAAGATTGCCTATCTCGGCCCAGCTGGAACCTTCACCGAGATGGCAGCCCGCCAGCTCGGGAGCGAAGTCGAACTAGCCCCGGTGGCATCTGTTAGCGATGCCATTGACAGTGTCCTGGGCGGCGAGGCCGACCGAGCAGTCGTACCAATCGAGAACTCGATCGAGGGTGGGGTTTCTGCGACATCAGATGCCCTTGCGGTCATTCCTGGCGTGCAAATCTTTGGTGAGTATTTGGTACCGGTTCGCTTTGACCTCATGGCACTGCCCGGAACCAAGCTGTCTGAGATCTCGGAGGTGCTGACTCATCCGGTTGCCTACGCGCAGAGCAGGAAGTATTTGGAGAAGAATCTCTACTCCCACACCCACATCCCAGCGGCATCAACTGCCGCGGCCGCGAAGGCGCTTGCCGCTGGTGCGGCAGCCCAAGCGGTGATTGCCGCCACCAGCGCGGCAGAGATCTATGGCCTCGAGATTCTTGCCTCGGACATCGGTGAGAACAAGGAAGCTCAGACCAGGTTTATCGAGATTGGCAAGCGCGCAAAGCCAGCCGCGAAGACCGGAGCCGACAAGACCAGCGTGATAGTTGAGCTTCCCGATGACAGGCCCGGTGGTTTGCTCGAGATGCTCGAGCAGTTTGCGGCTAGGGGCGTGAACCTATCCAGGATTGAGTCCAGGCCGATCGGAGATCGCTTTGGTCGCTACCGATTCAACATCGATGCCGAGGGTCACTTGGACGATGAGGCGATCGCGGAGGCCCTGATGGGGCTGCATCGCTTCAGCCCAAAGGTCATTTTTCTCGGCTCCTACCCCAGGGCAGACAAGACTCAGTCGCAACACCTTGGCAATAACAACAACGCCGACTACCAAAGCGCCAAGGACTGGCTGGATTCTCTGCGGGGGTAGCGGGGAACCAACCCGGTCAGAGACCAGGCGGAAGGTAGGCTTAGGGGCGTGATCGACCTAAACCTCCTGCGCGATAATCCCGATGCAATCAGGGCATCGCAGCACGTCCGAGGTGCCAGCGAAGCCCTAGTCGATGAGGCAATTGGCCTAGATAGGGCAAACAGGCAAGCCCTTCAAGAATTTGAGTCCCTGAGAGCGGAACAAAACGCATTTGGAAAGCAGGTTTCCGCGGCTCCAAAGGAGCAGAAGCAGGCGCTAGTGGCCCAGGCCCAGGAGCTCGCGGCCAAGGTCAAAGATGCCCAGGCCAAGGCCAACGAGGCTGAGGAGCACCTGAAGCAGGTCCTCTACAAGATCGACAATGTGGTCATCGACGGTGTGCCAGCTGGCGGCGAGGACGACTTTGTGCTTCTGAAAGAGGTTGGCACCAAACCGGAGTTTGCCTTCAAGCCAAGAGATCACGCGGAGCTCGGCGAGCTTCTCGATGTCATCGACATTGAGCGCGGTGTAAAGATTTCTGGCAGCCGCTTCTACTTCCTCAAGGGCATGGGAGCAAGGCTCGAGCTTGCGATGATGCAGCTTGCACTAGACAAGGCGGTCAAGGCCGCTTTCACGCCACTTGTGACCCCAACCCTGGTCCGCCCCGAGGTGATGCAGGGCACGGGCTTCCTCGGCGAGCACTCCTCAGAGATCTACTACCTACCAGCTGACGAGCTCTACCTCACCGGCACATCAGAGGTCGCACTGGCGGGCTATCACTCGGGAGAGATATTGGAGAGCCTCGATCAGCCAATGCGCTATGCCGGCTGGTCCACCTGTTATCGCCGAGAGGCCGGGAGCCACGGCAAGGACATCAAGGGAATCCTCAGGGTCCACCAGTTCAACAAGCTCGAGATGTTCTCTTACTGCACACCAGATCAGGCAGAAGCTGAGCACGCAAGGTTGCTGGCATGGCAGGAGGAGATGCTTCAGGCGTGCGAGCTTCCTTACCGAGTAATTGATGTTGCAGCTGGCGACCTTGGTTCTTCGGCCGCGAGGAAGTTTGACGTTGAGGCATGGGTGCCATCCCAGGGTAAGTATCGGGAGCTCACCTCAACCTCCAACTGCACCACATTCCAGGCCAGAAGGCTGAATACTCGCTATCGAGATGCCGATGGCAAGAGCCAGATGGCGGCAACGCTGAACGGCACGCTCGCCACAACTCGCTGGTTGGTTGCCATTTTGGAGAACCACCAGCGCGAGGACGGTTCCGTGGCAATTCCGGCGGCGCTCGCAAAGTATTTGGGCGAGACCGAGATAAGGCCCGCTAGCTAGTCCATGTCAGATGAACGCTGGCTGATTGGCCTGGACATTGACGGCACCCTCGTTCACGACGATGGCTACCTATCCCCAAGAG
>JAPOHQ010000007.1 GCA_029979375.1 Microbacteriaceae bacterium | reverse complement strand
CCCAATAACTCCCTAGCCTCTGCCTCGGCATTGCGCCGCGCAATCGGTGCAATTCTTCGAAGGACGCCATGAATGTTTTCTGGTGACTTGGCAGTCTGTGTGCTGGTGGCATATGCCGCGAAGGACTCATAGCCGAATAGCGAAGCCTTCTCCTTCCGCAGACTCAGCGCCTCAATAATCAGCTCCGATGTGTCGTATTCATTCCCGAGGGATCCGCGAGACATGGTGCGCTCAAGGATCTCTTGACGCAAGTCTCGGTCATCGAGGCTTGCCAGCATGGGGTGCCCTGAGTAATTCAGGAGTGGGATCGTGTATCCCTCTTGGTTTCGAACGCTGGCGGCCTCTTTGCAGCTTTCGATCTCGTTCTCGCTCAGGCCCGCGAGTCGTGCCGTGTCAGGCAGATTGATGGCAAGGTCATTGCTATCGGCCAATAGCCTGCGGTCGAACTCCGCCTCCAGCTCGGCAAGACGCTCATTTATCTTGGCAACCCGGCCTCGTTCCGCCTCGCTTAGCTCTGCACCTGCGTGGCGGAAGTCTTCGAGATACTTCCTAAGTAGCCAACCTGATTCAGCATCCAGCTCTAAGTCTCCAGCAGCCTGGCTCTTTTCGAGCTCTAGGAGCTTGCCGAAAAGGTTTTCATCGAGACGAATTGAATCCATGTGAGCGGTGAACTTCGGAAAGATCTGCTCGCTGGCAGCCTGAATCGCGTCGTTGGTGTCAGATGCGCTCTTGTTGTAGAAGACATACATAACAGCGGTTAGAAGTTGCCCCGACTTCTCAAGCGCGACAACGGTGTTTTCGAAAGTGGGGTGAGTCTCGCCCCGAATCACATCGAGCTCTTCGTTGTGCTTTTGAACGGCGTTTTCAAATGCCGGAATGTAGTGCTCATCTTTGAGCGCGGCAAAGTCTGGAAGTTCGTATTCGAGTTGAGAAACCGAGAGGAGAGGATTGGTCATTTGCCAATGCTATTGCTCTTGGCTGAACTTAACCTCTCCCACCGAGACTGAATCTCCAACGACCAGCTTGAGTTCGGCGATTCGGCCTACGGCCTTCAAGTCTGCTGCCAGTTGCTCGAGTTGCACCGGCCCGCTCAGCGTCAAGCTTTCAATGTCAGCCTTCATCGAGAGCTTAAGATCAGACTTGCTCTTGCGGATAAGGATTAAGGCCTCTGACGCAAGGTTCATCAGCCCCTTGTCGCCATCAGTTAGCTCATCCTCTTGAGGCCAGGCGGCGAGATGAACAGTGCCCTCTTGCCACCAGCTCCAGACCTCTTCGGAGGCGTATGGGAGGAAAGGAGCGAGCAGCCTCACCAAGACGCCCAAAGACTGCCGTAGGGCTAAGACTGCAGATCCAACCTGCTCGGGGGTGTAGCCACCCTGCCCATAGGCGCGCTCCTTGACAAGCTCCAGGTAGTCATCGGTAAATGTCCAGAAGAAGCTTTCCGTGGCCTCCAAGGCCTTCGTGTGATCGTATGAGTCGAAGGCCTTGGTGGCGGTCGCGACAACCCCCTTTAGGCTCTCCAACATCGCTCTGTCAATTGGCTCAGTAACCTCCGAGGCGCTCTCTGGCAACTCAAAGCTGAGCGCGAATCTTGCTGCATTGAGAAGCTTGATCGCCAGGCGCCTACCGATCTTCATCTGCCCCTCATCAAATGCGGCGTCTGTTCCAAGCCTTGCGCTTGCTGCCCAGTAGCGAACGGCATCAGGGCCATGGGTCTCCAGCAGTTCGTTTGGCACCACCACATTGCCCTTGGACTTTGACATCTTCTTGCGGTCCGGATCCAGGATCCAGCCGGAAATTGCGGCATTGGTCCAAGGCAGTCCGCCATGCTCAAGCTGACTGCGCAGCAGGGTCGAGAAGAGCCAGGTTCTAATGATGTCCTGCCCCTGGGGGCGAAGGTCATAGGGGAAGACCTTCGCAAATAGTTCAGGCTTGGTTAGCCAGCCGCCACCGAGTTGCGGGGTCAGTGAGGAGGTGGCCCAGGTGTCCATGATGTCCAGCTCTCCAATGAAGCCACCTGGCTCACCGCGCTGGCTCTCGAGGTAACCTGCCGGACAGTCGCTCGATGGATCGACAGGCAGAGCCTCGTCGCTTGGCGTTAGGGGATTGTCGTAATCCGGGTTTCCCTCATCGTCGAGGGGATACCAAACCGGGATTGGAACACCAAAGAACCGCTGTCGCGAGATCAGCCAGTCGCCATTTAGACCATTGATCCAGTCTTCTAGGCGAACGCGCATGAAGCTTGGGTGAAAACTCATTTGCTTGCCAAGCTCGACGAGCCTGTCAGCCAGCGCCTGATCGTCACCACCGTTTTTGATGTACCACTGGCGGGTAGAAACAATTTCGAGCGCCTTATCGCCCTTCTCAAAGAACTTCACGGGATGGGTAATTGGCCGCGGCTCTCCCTCCATATCCCCCGATTCCTGAAGCGCCTTGACCAGGATCTCCTTGGCGGAGAACACGGTCTTTCCAGCCATCTCTAGGTAGAGCTCTTTCCCGGGGCCTGCCATGACCTCTTCCGGACCATCGGCTATGAACCTGCCGTCAAAGCCAATGACCGCGCGGTTCGGAAGCTTTAGTTCGCGCCACCAAATGACATCCGTGACATCGCCGAAGGTACAGATCATGGCAATACCGGACCCCTTGTCCATTTGCGCGAGGCGGTGAGAAACAATTGGCACCTCAACGTCAAACAGGGGAGTTCGAGCCGTCTTACCAAAGAACTTCTGATAGCGCTCGTCGTCAGGGTGAGCTACCAGTGCCACACAGGCAGGAATCAGCTCAGGTCTTGTGGTCTCAATGAAGATCTTGCCCTCTGGTCCTTGGAATCCGACTCGGTGGTATGCCCCGGGCATCTCCCGGTCTTCAAGTTCGGCCTGTGCGACGGCGGTGCGGAACGTCACATCCCAAAGCGTCGGGGCCATGGCCATGTAGGCCTCGCCGCGCCGCAGGTTGTTCAGAAAAGCCTTTTGTGAAGTCTGCTGGGCTTCCTTGGAGATGGTGCGGTAGGTCTGAGACCAATCGACACTCAGACCAAGGTTGCGCCAGAGGTTCTCAAAGGCCTGCTCATCCTCCTCGGTCAGCTTTTCGCAAAGCTCGATGAAGTTCTGTCGGGAGATGGGCAGCTGATCGGCGGCCTTGCTGCTCTTGTTCTCCCCACCTGTCTGGGGTGGGGTGAAGTCTTTTTGGTAGGGGAGGGTGGGGTCGCAACGCACCCCGTAGTAGTTCTGGACCCGGCGCTCGGTGGGCAGGCCATTGTCATCCCAGCCCATCGGGTAGAAAACGTCTTTTCCACACATTCTCTGATAGCGGGCAACCACATCGGTGTGGGTGTAACTGAAGACGTGGCCAACGTGGAGGGACCCCGATGCTGTTGGAGGAGGGGTGTCGATCGAGTAGATGTTCTCTTTGGCAGCCGAATCATCAAATCGATAGACCTGCTGCTTTTCCCAGACTGGCACCCACTTGGCCTCGAGTCCGTCGACGGTTGCTTTTTCAGGAACTGCGGCAGGGGCGGTTGGGGATGGTTTTGCGTTCTTCACTCAGACCTCGGGTTAGTTAGCCTCACTAGATTAACATTGTTAATCTCTGCCAGTCTGTCGAAAGCCGTGATGTACCCCAAGCACAAGCCAAATAGCGCCGGTCCAAACCCCTCACCTCTATTTCCTGAGGTTGAGCGTGAGGTGCTGGACTACTGGCAAACCGACGGCACTTTTCAGGAGTCCATCGATCAGCGGGCAGAGGCGGAAGAGTTTGTCTTTTACGATGGCCCACCCTTTGCCAACGGACTCCCGCACTACGGACACCTGCTAACTGGTTACACAAAGGACCTGGTTCCGCGCTATCAGACCATGCGTGGCCACAAGGTTGAGCGCCGCTTTGGTTGGGACACCCACGGCCTCCCCGCTGAGGTTGAGGCCGAACGCCTCTTGGGCATTTCAGGCCGACCAGATATTGAGAACTACGGAGTCGCCAAGTTCAATGCCTTCTGCAAGACCTCGGTCCTTAAGTACACCGAAGACTGGCGCAGCTATGTCACCAGGCAGGCCCGCTGGGTGGACTTTGACAACGACTACAAGACTCTGGATCAGAACTACACCGAGAGCGTCCTCTGGGCCTTCAAGGAGCTCCACAAAAAGGGCCTGATCTACGAGGGGTTCAAGGTGCTGGCCTATTGCTGGCGCTGCGAGACTCCGCTATCGAACCATGAGTTGAGAATGGACGACGAGGTCTACAAACCTAGGCAAGACCAATCCGTCACGGTCACATTCCCAATTACCCACCCCGGGCACGAGCTTGACGGCGTCCTGATGCTGGCATGGACAACCACCCCATGGACCCTGCCAACAAACTTTGCACTCGCCGTTGGCCCTGAGATCCAGTATTCGGTCGTTGAGGCTCCAAACAGCAGCCTCGGTTCAGGTAGATACCTGCTGGCAAGCTCCCTGATTGCCAACTATGCAAAGGAACTGGGCTTTGAATCAACCGAAGAAGCCCAAGGCGCTGTCATCAAGCAGTTCCTCGGAAGCGACCTCGGAGGCTTGCGTTACGAAAGACTCTTTGACTTCTTTGTTGGCGATCGGTTTGAGACCGAGAATGCCTGGCAGGTTCTGATTGGCGATTACGTCACCGCGGATGAGGGAACTGGCATTGTTCACCAGGCCCCGGCATATGGTGAAGACGACCAGTTGCTGTGCAGCGCCGCTGGCATTCCAACCTATGTCTCTATCGACGAGCAGGGTAAATTCACATCGCTGGTCGAGCCCTATCAAGGCCAGCACGTGTTTGAAGCCAACAAGCCGATTACTCAGGACCTGAAAGCCATGGGCAGGCTGTTGAGGCAAGCCTCCTACGATCACAGCTACCCGCACTGCTACCGCTGCAAGAATCCGCTTATCTACAAGGCTGTCTCGTCCTGGTTCGTGGAGACCACCAAGATTCGCGATCGCATGCTGGAGCTAAATCAGGAGATCAACTGGGTGCCAGAGCACACCAAGAATGGCAGCTTCGGGAAGTGGCTCGAAAACGTGCGTGACTGGGCTATCTCGCGCAATAGGTTCTGGGGTGCCCCCATCCCAGTCTGGAAGTCAGACGATCCTGCCTACCCGAGGATTGATGTTTACGGATCGCTCGACGAGCTAGAGGCGGACTTTGGAGTCCGGCCCGATGACTTCCACCGACCGGTAATCGACGAGCTTGTTCGACCAAACCCCGACGACCCGACCGGTAAGTCGATGATGCGTCGAGTTCCAGAGGTGTTGGACTGCTGGTTTGAGTCAGGGTCCATGCCCTTTGCACAGGTTCACTATCCCTTTGAGAACTCTGAGTGGTTCGAAACCCATTTCCCGGGTGACTTCATTGTTGAGTATGTAGGACAGACCAGGGGATGGTTCTACACCCTGCACGTGCTCTCAACGGCACTGTTTGACAGGCCAGCTTTTAAGAACGCAATCAGCCACGGCATCGTGCTCGGAAACGATGGGCAGAAGATGTCGAAGTCGCTGCGCAACTACCCCGATGTCAACGAGGTATTTGATCGCGACGGATCTGATGCAATGCGCTGGTTCCTGATGTCATCTCCTATCCTGCGTGGCGGAAACATCTCGGTCACTGAGCAGGGAATAAGGGAGGGAGTGCGCCAGGCACTCCTGCCGCTTTGGAACAGCTATTACTTCTTCTCGCTCTACGCGAATGCTGCAAAGTACATTGCGTCGCCCTCGATGGGCTCAGGCCAGCTACTCGATCGCTATATCCTCGCCAAGACTCGGGAGCTGATCGAGTCGGTGCAGGTGGACCTCGATAACTACGACAGCTACCTCGCTTCTGCCAGGGTGAGGGACTTTGCGGAGGTCTTGACTAACTGGTACATCAGGCGCTCTCGCGACCGCTTCTGGGAGGGTGATAAGGACGCCTTCGACACCCTCTACACCGTCCTGGAGGCCGTTCTAAGGGCCTGCGCACCGCTCCTTCCACTGACAACCGAAGAGATGTGGCGGGGCCTAACCGGCGGGCGCTCGGTGCATCTCGAGTCGTGGCCTGAGGCCGATGAGTTTCCTTGGGATGAGGCTCTGGTCCGAGACATGGATGCCATCCGCGAGGCAGCATCCGTTGCACTTTCCCTTCGAAAGGCGGCAGGGCTCAGGGTCCGACTCCCGCTGAGCGAGCTTACCCTTGCAGTATCCGATGCCAAGACCATTGGTGCTTATGCCGATCTCATCGCGGATGAGTTGAATGTAAAGAGTGTTCGGGTGGTCGAGGCGAGCGACGAGGTCGCAAGCGAATTTGGCCTCTCAAAGGCGCTAACGATTAACGCCAGAGCGCTTGGTCCGCGAATTGGTAAAGCTGTACAGGAAGTTATCGGCATGGCAAAGGCCGGCAACTGGTCGATGCAAGACGGTTCTGTTCAGGTCGGCGACTATGAGCTCCAGGAGGGCGAGTATGAGCTCACGATGGTCGCCCAGGGCAGCGAAACCAGCAGCGTCGGACTCACCTCAACCGGTTTTGTGCTGCTGAACCTCGAGGTCACCCATGAGCTCGAGCAGGAAGGCCGCGCCAGGGACGCAATCAGGCTTATTCAGCAGGCTAGAAAGGATGCCGGGCTCGAAGTCTCTGACAGGATCTGGCTTAAGCTCGCTGCGGATGCACAAAGTGCCGAGGCCCTGGAGCTTCACGGCGAGTTGATTGCGGCAGAGACGCTGGCAACTGAGTTCACGGTCGAGGTTTCAGATGCTGGCAGCGAGTCAATCGGTGAGGACGGCAAGCTCGCAATCGAGCTAGGCAATAAATGAGCTCTGATTTGAACCTCGAGCAGGTGCTCGAGGAGCTATACGCTCGCAAGCCCGAGCACCAGATGCGCCCGCGCCTTGAGCCAACGAGGCTGGCGGTCGAGCTGATGGGGAACCCCCAGCAGAGCTATCCGATCATTCACATAACCGGGACCAACGGTAAGACCTCGGTCGCGCGGATGATCGAGCGAATCCTTAGGGAGCTCGGTTTGAAGACTGGGCGGGTAACCTCGCCACACCTGGTTCGCTTCAACGAGCGAATCTCGCTTGACGGGGAGCCAGTCAGCGATGAGCGCTTTGTAGAAACCTACGTGCAGAACAAGCCCCTGTTAGAGCTAATCGATCAGCGACTGGCTGAGGATAGAGAGCCGCCGCTGACCTTCTTTGAGGCCTTCACGGCGCTCGCATTCCAGCTGTTCTCAGATGCTCCAATCGATGTGCTGGTGCTGGAGGTTGGCATTGGTGGGGAATGGGACGCGACGAATGTGGCAGACGCCGATGTCGCAGTCTTCACCTCAATCGATCTCGATCACACCAAGACCCTGGGAGAGACCGTTGAGGAGATTGCGCAGACCAAGGCCGGAATCATCAAGGAAAAGTCGCTCGTGGTCTCAAACCGCCAATGGGAGACCGTTGAAGAGATCCTGCGATCCCGCAGCAAGCAACCCGCATTCTTCTCCGGTGAGCAGTTTGGCTTTGGCGAGCAGCACCCCGATGGCCTGGGAACTCGCTTCAGCGTGAAGGGACTAGCGGGCGAATATCCGAGCCTGTGGATGCCTATCATCGGAGAACACCAGGTTGAAAATGCGGCAACAGCTATTGCAGCTGTCGAGCTTTTTCTTGGAACCAGGCCGATTGCTGATGAAATTTTGCGATCGGCTATGGCGGATGCGGTCAGTCCCGGAAGGTTGCAGATCGTTTCTAAAGAGCCCCTTGTTGTCCTTGATGGTGCCCATAACCCGGCCGGAATAAGGTCACTCAAAAAGGCAATCGACTGGCACTTTGAACTGGACAAGCCGCTTGCCATGGTTGCGATGCTCGCCGATAAAGATATCTCCTCGGCCGCAAAGGAGCTTGCCCAGACGTTTGCAGGCTTTGTGGTTACCGAGGTCGAGGGCCCCAGGGCGTTGGCCGCCAAGGAGATGGCCGAGGCAATTGAGTCTGCTGGCGGCCATGTGCTGGCTGTCGAACCTGATATTTCTGAGGCATACGAGGTTGCATCTAGGCTGGCAGGGGAAGAGGGACTTTTCGTGACTGGTTCGCTCTACCTAATCGGAGCAATGCTCGAGCGGTTCCAGATGGAGGATGAAGATGAAGAATAAGTCCTCGAAGCGCGCTCTCGCCTCGATAGTTCTTAGCTTCGAGTCGATCGTGATCTTTTTCGCGACTTTGGCCGCATTCGGGCTAAAAAGCGCCAATCCGCAACTAGGACTTCCTGCGGTTGAGCAAATTTGGGCAATCGGATTAGGCGTTGCCCTGCTCGCCATTGTTACCCCCGCGCTGCTGCGCCACCCGGTTGGGTATTGGTTTGGCTGGGCCGTTCAGGCAATCCTGCTGGTTTCTGGGTTTTGGCTCTGGGGCATGTTCATCATTGGGGCCATCTTGGTCGGGATGTGGATCTGGGCTCTGATTGCAGGCGGCACAATCGACAAGGCGCGAGTAAATTACAACAAGATGATGGGAGAGCAAATTGACGGCAACGCTGGTACTGATCAAGCCTGATGGCGTAAGGCGCTCGCTGGTTGGAGAAATCATTAGGCGCTGTGAGGCCAAAGGTTACAAGGTTGCCGACCTGAAGCTGGTCGAACCCAATCGGGAGATTCTGGCCAAGCACTACGCGGAGCACGAGGGCAAGCCCTTCTATGAGCCGTTGATGGAGTTCATGCTTTCTGGTCCAATCGTTGCCATTCGTCTCGAGGGGGAGCGGGTCATCGAAGGCTTCCGCTCACTTGCGGGTGCAACGGATCCGACTCTGGCGGCCCCCGGAACCATTCGCGGCGATCTTTCCAGAGACTGGGGAACAAAGGTCATTCAGAACCTGGTTCACGGCTCAGATTCAGAAGAGAGCGCTGCTCGAGAGCTAGCTATCTGGTTCTAAAAAAGCGTTGGCCAGTAATCCCAGAACCTAATCAGGATTAGGAGCGCCAGGGTTAGGTAGGTGAGAAGAGTTGCTACCCAGGCCCACTCGAAGAGCACCGCACCACCAGAAACAAGCTTTGGACCCAGATGGCCCTCTTTGCCGGCATAACCCAGAATTGACCAGAACAGCGGGATAGTCGCCGTCCAGGCCACCATGCAGTAGATGCAGAGAGCGCCGATAACGTATGCGCTTTGGCTGAAGAGCCAGATCACAAACGCCATGCCTAGCACGTGGCCGGCAAGCATGCCCTGCCAGAACCAAGACGCAAACTTGGCACCAGCCAAAATCGCAAATCCCACCACAACCGGGGCAAAAAACGCAGCTAGACCAATTAGGGGGTTGGGGAAACCAAGGAGGGCTGCCTGCTCCGAGAGCATTACTGACTTGCAGGAAATAAACGGGCTGATGTCACATGCGGTTGAGGCAGCCGGATCTCCCGCAACCTTGATTCGCTCAAGGGTGAGACCAAAGCTAGCGACCCATCCGAGAATGCCGAACAGGATCAGGGAAACGGGGAACACCACCAAAGAATTATCGCATTTTGGTAACACCCGTGGCATACTTCTAGCTAGATGCGAGCACACTCGCATCGAAGGTTTTGTCGGAAGCAGCGTGCTCCGACGCTTAGGATTCGACTCAGATTGCGGTTTGGGTCACGAAATGAAGGGCACCGAGGTGTGAATCGGTGAACCCAAGGCACAAGTGGCTAAGAAAAAAGAAGAGCCGAAGAAGCCTGCGGCAACGCAGCTAATCTTCCAGGCACCAGATTTACCGGCAATCGCCCCGGAACCAAAGAAACCTCGCGAGGCTAAGCCGGAGCGCAAGCGCACAACAACGGCTACCAAGGCCAAAAAAGAACAGCCTAAGAAGAAGGAAGAGAAGACCGAGGACGAGTCTTCCACCCGCGTCGAGGCCAAGCGTCAGCGCAGGCGCGATTCCAGAGACTCAGGCCGCAGGCGTTCCACCGTCACCGAAAGCGAGTTCCTTGCCCGTCGCGAGAGCGTCGATCGCAAGATGATCGTTCGCGAGGTGGACGATCGCGTTCAGGTTGGCGTGCTGGAGGACGGCATGCTGGTGGAGCACTACGTGACCGAGTCCCAGGGCGGCTCAATCATTGGAAACGTCTACCTCGGCAAGGTCCAGAATGTTCTGCCATCAATGGAGGCGGCCTTTGTCGACATTGGACGCGGTAGAAACGCCGTGCTCTACTCGGGAGAGGTCGACTGGGAGGCCGCGGAGGCGGGAAACCAACCTCGTCGCATCGAGCTTGCCCTCAAGACCGGAGACTCCGTGCTGGTTCAGGTAACCAAGGATCCGGTGGGGCAGAAGGGTGCCCGCCTGACATCGCAGATCTCGCTACCAGGAAGATTTCTGGTTTACGTTCCAGGCGGCAACATGTCGGGAATCTCGCGCAAGCTGCCAGAGGGTGAGCGAGCAAGGCTCAAGCAGATTCTCAAGAACGCACTTCCCGAGGATGCGGGAGTAATCGTCCGCACAGCTGCCGAGGGTGCAACCGAGGAACAGCTGAACCACGATGTTCACAGGCTTAGAACTCAGTGGGAAGAAATCAGCCGTCAGGCCGAGACCTCAAAGGCTCCGGCTCAGCTTCACTCCGAGCCTGACCTGCTGGTCAAGATAATTCGCGATGTTTTCAACGAGGACTTCCAGGAGCTTGTCATAAGCGGCAAGGAGTCACTCAAGGTGATCAAGGAATACCTCGAGACTGTAGCTCCCGATCTTCTGGAGCGCCTCGTGGAATACAAGAAGAAGGAAGACATCTTCGATGCATTCCGAATCGGAGACCAGATTGCCAAGGCGCTTGAGCGCAAGGTCTACCTTCCATCCGGCGGCTCTTTGGTAATTGATCGCACCGAGGCCATGACGGTGGTCGACGTCAACACCGGCAAGTTCATCGGTTCCGGTGGCAATCTCGAGGAGACGGTTACCAAGAACAACCTCGAGGCCGCAGAGGAGCTAGTCAGGCAACTCAGGCTCAGAGACATCGGTGGCATCGTGGTCATCGACTTCATCGACATGATTCAAGAGTCGAACCAGGAGCTGGTCCGCAAGCGCCTGCTCGAATGCCTAAGTCGCGACAGGACCAAGAATCAGGTGGGTGAGGTGACCTCGCTCGGACTTGTCCAAATGACACGCAAGAAGATCGGGCTAGGTCTTCTCGAGACCTTCTCTGAGCCCTGTGAGTGCTGTGGTGGCAGGGGAGTGGTTGTCCATGACGAACCAAGATTCAAGGCCCAGGAGACTCCAAAGAAGGGCAAAAAGAAGGACAAGCCAGAGGTTGTCAAGAAGGTTGTCACCGCTGAACAGGCCGATGCCTTCAAGTCGGTTGTGAACAAGATTGCAGGTGTGCCTGAGGCGGCAAAGGAGCCGGAGGGTAAAACCGAGCTGCTTAACGCGGTGCTCGAGTCGCTCCCGCAACCCGAGACCAAGCCCAAGCCAGCCTCTCGAAGGGCGAGTTCTGCAACCCGCAAGCCGAGGGCGAAGACTGCCACTAAGAAAACCCCGAAAAAGGCCGATTAGAGGGGTTTGAAATTGTTGACCAAGGCAATTTTCTCAACTAGACTTTGTCGCTGTTGCTCGCTAGGTTTCTGCGAGCCGAATCCCTTTCAAAGATAGGTTTCAAAGTGGTTTACGCAGTAGTACGTGCAGGCGGACGACAGGAAAAGGTCGAGGTCGGCACCATCGTCACCATGAACCGCATCGAGCAGACCAGCGGCAACGTTGAGCTGCCAGCACTGCTTCTAGTTGACGGCGAAAAGGTAACCTCTGACCCTAAGGCTCTTGCCAAGGTCAAGGTCGTCGCCGAGGTCCTAGACCAGACTCGCGGACCAAAGATTGTTATCCAGAAGTACAAGAACAAGACTGGCTACAAGAAGCGCCAGGGCCACCGTCAAGACCTGACTCGCGTCAAGGTCACCGAGATTAAGTAGGAAAAGATGGCATCCAAAAAGGGAGTTAGCTCTACCCGTAACGGTCGCGACTCGAACGCTCAGCGTCTTGGCGTGAAGCGCCACGATGGCCAGCAGGTGAATGCAGGAGAGATCCTCGTTCGTCAGCGCGGCACCCACTTTCACCCGGGCGTTAACGTCGGTAGGGGCAAGGACGACACCCTCTTCGCTCTAGCAGCGGGAGCCGTTGAGTTCGGAGCCAAGGCCGGTCGCCGCGTAGTGAACGTGGTAGCCAAGTAAGGTTTTCCAACAAGGAGGCGGGCCTGAGGGTCCGCCTTTTTTGGTTAGAGGAGCAGCATGGTCAGTTTCGTAGATCAGGTAACCCTCTATTTGCGCGCCGGTAGCGGAGGCAATGGCTGCACATCAATTAAGCGCGAAAAGTTCAAGCCACTTGCAGGTCCAGATGGTGGCAACGGGGGAGACGGCGGCAGCATCCTGCTCAAGTCTGACAACAATGTCACCACCTTGCTTGATTACCACCACCGACCCCATCGCAACGCCCAATCCGGCGGCAACGGCCAGGGAGATTTCAAAAATGGCCAGCGTGGAGAAGACATGGTCCTGCCAGTTCCTGTCGGGACTGTAGTGAAAGACTCTGATGGCCAATTGCTGGCAGATCTTGAACACCCGGGGATGGAGCTCACAATTGCTCTGGGTGGCCAGGGAGGCTTGGGAAATGCAGCCCTGGAAAGCCGCAAGAGAATTGCACCGGGTTTTCACCTGCTCGGGGTCCCTGGCTGGGAAGGCCAGGTGCAACTTGAGCTGAAGACAGTTGCCGATGTTGCACTGGTTGGGTTCCCTTCTGCCGGGAAGTCATCTCTGGTTGCGGCCATGAGCGCCGCAAGACCAAAGATTGCCGATTATCCATTCACAACGCTTCACCCAAACCTCGGCGTTGTGCAGGCTGGCAGCTCAAGATTCACCATCGCTGATGTTCCTGGACTAATTGAGGGTGCCAGTGAAGGCAAAGGCCTAGGGCTTGATTTTCTTCGCCATGTTGAGCGCTGCAGCGCAATCTGTCACGTGATCGACTGCGCCACCATGGAGCCAGGTCGAGATCCCAAATCTGATCTCGAAGTCATCTCCGCTGAGCTCGAGAAATACCAGGTTCCAACCGGGCAGCTACCGCTTGTCGAGCGGCCTAAGATCATCGCGCTGAACAAGGTGGATGTTCCAGAAGCGAGAGAGTTGGCAGAGTTTGTGAAGTCGGAGCTTGAGGCCGAAGGTTACCCGGTTTATCTGATTTCAACCGCCACCACAGAGGGGCTGAAGGAGCTCGGCTACGCACTAGCCAAGCTCGTCTCCGAGAACCGGCAGGTTGAGACAGCAGCACCAAAGCGGTTCTCGCTCCTGCAGGAGAAAGAGGACGGGGCGTACAAGGTCAGTCGTGAGGAGATTGGTGACGAGGTTGCTTTCCGAGTCGTGGGTGCCAAGCCCGAGCGCTGGGTAGCTCAAACCGAATTCGGCAACGCCGAAGCAGTTGGCTACCTCGCCGAGCGCCTTGCAAAGCTCGGTGTTGAGGAGCAGCTATTCAAGGCAGGCGCTAAGCCAGGCTCAACCGTCATCATAGGTTTGGGTAACGGTGTGGTATTTGATTGGGACCCAAGCATTTCCTCAATCGCGGAAACGCTCGAGAGTCCGCGTGGCAGCGACCCAAGGCTGGATCCAACGGGACGTCGGACCAACAAGGAGCGTCGCGAGGAATATCACGACATGATGGATCAGCGCGCGCGAGGCAGAGCGGAGCGCGAGGCGGTTCGTGAAGCTAGTCTTTTTGCGGAGGATGAGTGAAAACTAGCCAAAGAATCGAAGCGGCCAAGCGCGTTGTAATTAAGGTCGGCTCGAGTTCAATCACGGGCTCAAGCGAGCCAAACCTGGATCTAATTGTCGATCTTGCAGCGAGACTAAAGTCGCTGGGCAAGGACGTGATAATCGTCTCCTCGGGTGCTATTGCAACCGCCGCACCGCTAATTGGATTGACCGTAAAAAGCGATGATCTGGCAACTTCGCAGGCGCTGGCAAGCATTGGTCAGGCGCGACTGATGGGACGCTACGAGAGGTCGCTGGCTCGCCACGACCTGGTGCCCGGTCAGATTCTGCTAACCGTCGACAACCTTGACGAAGAGATAACCTCCAGCAATGCATTGAGGGCGCTTGAGCGCCTGCTGGAAATAGGCGTCGTGCCGATCATTAACGAAAACGACTCGGTTGCGACCCAAGAAATTCGCTTTGGTGACAACGATCAGCTAGCCGCCAGAGTTTCGAAGCTCGCCGGGGCGGACCTCCTAATATTGCTCAGCGATGTTGACGCGCTTTACGACCGACCTCCGACTGAAGAGGGTGCCACAAAGATATCGACTGTCCTCGCAGGGGATGATCTATCCGGCATCCAAGTTTCGGGAACCTCAACTGGATACGGCACCGGGGGTGCTCTGACCAAGCTGGCTGCCGCTCGATTTGCAGCGGAGGCTGGAGTCGGCGTAATCCTGACCGCAACCTCGCTGGTCTCGCTAATTGATAGTGATGATCCAAGCCACACCTGGTTTGAGCCCATAAAATCCGACATTGGCTAGGATTTGCGCATGTCCATAACCAAGCTCTTTGAGGCAGCTAAGGCCGCAAGCCCAGCGATTGGGCGTGCCAGCACAGGGCAGAAGAACGCAGCACTTGAGGCAATCGCACGGAAGCTTATGGACAATAAGACATCCGTCGTAGCGGCGAATCAGAAAGACCTCGCCAAGGCGGAGCATGATGGTATAGCTTCCGGCTTGCTGGATCGCCTGAAGCTTGATGACAAGAGGGTTGAAGGCCTAGCTGCCGCCCTCAGAGACTTGGTTGAGCTAGCCGATCCAGTTGGTGAGGTCGTTCGAGGCCGCACTCTGGCAAACGGCATCAAGATTCAGCAGGTGAGGGTTCCATTTGGCGTCCTGGGATGCATCTATGAGGCCAGACCAAATGTGACCGTCGACATCGCCGGGATAGCGATCAAGAGCGGAAATGCAGCGTTGCTTAGAGGCGGATCGCTCGCCGAGGAAACCAACAAAGTCTTGGTGGACCTAATTCAGCAGGGCCTTGCAGAGTCAGGGCTTCCCAAACAGTCGGTTCAGACAATCGATGAATTCGGTCGTGAGGGCGCACAAGCGCTGATGCAGGCAAGAGGATTCGTCGACGTCCTCATCCCTCGTGGTTCAGCAAAGTTGATTCAGACCGTGGTTACCGAGTCAAAGGTGCCGGTAATCGAGACCGGCGACGGAATCGTGCACATTTTTGTCGATGCCAGTGCGGACTTTTCAAGTGCTGTGCCCATTGTTGTCAATTCAAAAGCTCAGCGACCTTCGGTCTGCAACTCCCTTGAGACTCTTCTGGTTCACGAGAGCGTCGCTGCAAGCTTTTTGCCTAAGGTCGCCAAGGCACTGGAAGAGGCGGGTGTGACCATTCACGGCTGCCCTCAAACTGCACAGATCATCGCGTGCGAGATTGCAACCGAAGAGGATTGGGCCACAGAGTATTTGAGTCTTGATCTCAGCGTTAAAGTCGTTTCCTCGCTTGATGAGGCCCTTGACCACATCGCGAAGTATTCAACCCATCACACCGAATCGATTCTCACCAATGACATTGCAAATGCCGAGCGCTTTCTGCAAGAGGTCGATTCGGCTGCCGTAATGGTGAACGCCTCGACAAGGTTCACCGATGGCGGAGAGTTTGGCTTCGGCGCTGAGGTTGGAATATCTACCCAGAAACTGCACGCACGTGGACCAATGGGACTTCAGGAGATGACCAGCACAAAGTGGTTGATTCGCGGAAGCGGACAGGTCCGAAGCTAGACTTGCACCAGAAGGAGTAGATGTGAGTTCTGTTTTGCTTTCCGAGGCCATCGTCCACCACAACGAGCTGCCAATGCCCGCAATTCTCTATGGGGCTATTGCCATGGGGCTGTTCATCGCCCTCGGCTTCGTTACCTGGTCCTATCGCGATGTTTCAAACCGAAACTTCCGCCGCTCTCAGAAGCAGGCCGGCCACTAACCCCACATGAATACCTCGCGGCCACGCGTTGGCGTCATGGGTGGAACCTTTGACCCAATTCACCATGGCCACCTCGTTGCTGCTAGCGAAGCGGCCGATGCACTTGGGCTCGATGAGGTCATGTTCGTTCCCACGGGCCAGCCTTGGCACAAGAAGGCTGTCAGTAGTCCTGAACACCGCTACCTGATGACCGTAATTGCAACTGCTGCAAACCCCAGATTCACCGTAAGTCGAGTCGACATTGATCGGCCAGGAACTACCTACACCGTTGACACGCTGAAGGAGATTCGCAACCTTCGCCCCGATGCCGATCTCTACTTCGTCTCCGGATCTGACGCTATCGCGCAGATCATGGCTTGGAAGAGTGTCGACGAAATCTGGGAGCTCGCGCATTTCGTTGCCGTCACCAGACCCGGTCACAATCTTGAGATTCCTGAGGCCGCCAAGGCTTCAATTTCTCAGCTAGAGGTTCCGGCTCTAGCCATCTCGTCAACTGACGTCCGCGAGCGGGCCGCCGCAGGCAAGCCGATTTGGTATCTGGTGCCAGATGGTGTCGTGCAGTACATTGCCAAGCACCGTCTGTACAGGGGGAGAGCTTGACTGAGCTAACCACTAGGCGCGCAATGCGTGAAGCTGAGCGCCGCGGGCAACTGCCGGCAATGCCCAGCCCGAAGGCGCCAGAGCCTGCTGTGGTGCCGGTCGAGGTTCCCGTTTCACCAAGCGGTCAGCAGCTCACTCGTCGTCAAATGCGCGAGCTGGGACTGATGCAAAACCCAGCCGCCACAGAGGAGCCACCAGTTGTCGAAGCCCTAGCGGCCCCAGAGGTTGAGCTGCCGGAAGCAACCTTTACCGGTCAGAACCTTTTCTCAGAACCCTCAACGGAGTCGATAGTGCTTGATCGTGCCCCGGAAGCAATGGCTTTGCCAATTGAGACCGGTGAGATTGCAATAACCGGTTCGATTCAGGTGATCTCGGATCCGGTAACAGGTCCCACCACAGCAACCCTGGATGGCATGCAGCTAGACGATGATCAGAGCGACTCGGTTACAGGTGTGATTTCGGTTGTGGAGCCCATTAGCGCCCTAGAACTGATCGATCAGAGAAGTGGCCTGGGAGTTGTGCCAAATTCGGTGTTGCGCCGCGGCTGGTGGAAACCCTGGCTAGTTGCCGCCGTAGCCATTGCCATGGGTGGAGCCGCAATCTTTGCGGTGATAACGATTTTGTCCCTGATTGGTGGCTAGTAGTTGCCAGCGTCCGCAAGAACCATTGCCCATCTCAAGGTCGCAGCCCAGGCAGCTCGGGACAAGTTAGCAACCGATTTTGTCGCCCTTGACGTTACCGACCCATTTGCTCTTGCCGAGGTCTTTCTTATTCTGTCTGCCAAGAACGAGAGACAGGCTGTCGCCATCGCCGATGCAATCGAGGACGCATTGCAGGAGGAAAAACTCAAACCGCGCTTTCGCGAGGGCAAGCAGACTGGAAGGTGGATTCTCCTTGACTTCGGAGACCTGGTTGTTCATGTGATGCACGAGCAGGAGCGCGAGTTTTACTCCCTCGAGCGCCTTTGGCGTGACTGCCCGGTGGTGCCAACCGACTGAAGTTGTGTAGACTAGCGAAGCTTTGGGCCTGTGGCGCAGCTGGTAGCGCACCTGCATGGCATGCAGGGGGTCAGGGGTTCAAGTCCCCTCAGGTCCACCAAAGACCCCCAGACCATTAGGGGTCTTTCCTTATTTCCACGAGCTTTCTCCGGCCGGTTTGGCCGTGCAAAATCTCAACATCCGATTTCCTGACCCCAAAGTGCTCCGCGAGCACGCAAATCAGTGCCGCGTTTGCCTTCCCATCAACCGGCGGAGCTTTCAGCCTAAATACAAGACCAGCTGAGCCCTTTTCCACCTGGTTTTGCTTTGATCCGGGCTTTACCTGAGCGGAAATCTTCACCCGATGAACCTACCTACAGGTTTGCGATTTCAGTCAGTTTTGAGCAATTTTCCAGATTTTTGGCTTAGTGTTTTGAGGAACTTATTTTGGAGGTCACTTTGTCCCACAACCCAGTAATGAATCAATCGCTTCGTACTGGACTTAGCTCGAACCAGTCGTATGTCGATCAAGAGTTTGGTCGCATCACACAGACCAGGATGACGATGGAGGGCACCACCTCGAAGGTCATCGGCATGTTCCTGGCTGTAGTAATAGGTGCCGCAGCTACCTGGTTCTTCGGTCTTTATCAGTTTGCCTTCCCTGCAATGTTTGTGGGCCTTGGCCTTGGGCTTTGGGCAGCGTTCTCCAAGAAGGTCCGCCCTGGCGTAATGCTTGCCTATGCGCTGGTGCAGGGCGTGTTCATTGGTGGCATCAGCGGAATCTTTGAGGCGATGTATCCGGGAATCGTTCAGACCGCAGTGTTGGGAACCTTTACCACCGCCGGTGCGATGTTTGCGGCCTACCGTTTTGGGTGGGTAAAGGTTGATGCGAGATTCACCAGGATCATGACCTTTGCGCTCATGGGCTACTTCGCCTTCGCGCTAATCAACCTTGGCTTCGCCATGTTTGCTGGCATGAGCGCCTACAGCTCTCCTTTTGGCTGGCTTATTGCGATGGTTGGTGTTGGTCTGGCGGCCTTCACGCTCAATCTCGACTTTGAGACCATCAGGATTGGAATCTCCGAGGGCTGGCCAGAGGACATGGAGTGGAGGGCTGCGTTCGGCCTCACCGCTTCGCTGATTTGGCTCTACGTCGAGATTCTTAGATTGCTCGCCATTTTCAATCAGGACTAAGAGGCCTTAGCCTCCCACTCCTGCCATAGTTGCCTGAGATCCCAAGCGTTCTCAGCCAGGATAGAGACCCCTCGCACACCCGTGCGGCGGGTCTTTCCTGATATCAGGAGCAATCGATTTTGAAAAAGCAGGTGAGAGCAGCGGCGCTGTGCCTCATCAAAGAAGGTCGCATCCGCGCAACCTGAGCCATCGTCGAGACTTATGAAAACCACGCGCTTCCCGCTTCGCATCGGAGGAGTTTGAGTGGCCACCCTCACTCCGGCAACTAGGACCTCGGTATTGCTCCTGAGCCCCACCAGCTCAGCTGCCCTAACCACCCCGAGGTCATCGAGCATTTGCTGGAAGGAGTCAATCTGGTGTCTGGAGATATCCATTCCCGTGAGCCTCAGCTCATGGTTCAGCTTCTCCTGCTCGCTCTGATCCTGATGACCGCTTGGCAGCTCTTGCAGTGAACCGAGTTCAAAACTGAGCTGGTTCTTGTCCAGCTTTGCAGCAGGCTTTGCGCTGAGTTGCCTGATGTAGACCAGAAGATCTGAGCGATTGTGCTCGGGCTCCAAGGATGCGATGCCGGCCAAATCATCAAGAGCGCCAAGCAGCGCCAGGCGCTCCAGGGTTCGTCTGGAAGGCCTAGCTCTCAGGAAGAAATCCGGGATGTCTTTGAAGGGCTGCTCGCAGATGATGCGCTCAACTTCCGGAGTGGAGATCCCAGCAATTTCGGTGAGAGACATCCGAACCGCAGTGTCGTCGTCGCACTTTTCTACCAGGTACTCATTGCTGGATTTGTTGACATCGATTGGGAGAATCTTGACCCCGAGCCTTCTGGCCTCCGCGAGGATGAGCCTTCTTGGATACATCCCGGGATCATGGGTTAGTAGGCCCGCAATGAACTCGGTGGGGAAGTGGGTCTTTAGCCAAGCCGACTGGTAGGTCGGCAATGCAAAGGCTGCACCATGAGCCTTGCAGAATCCAAAGCTTCCAAAACCCTCAATGATCGACCAGACCTTCTCAATAAGTTGCTGCTGGTAGCCGCGAGCCGCCGCCGATCTCCGGAAGTAATCCTCGACCGCCTTCACCTTGCTCTCCTTGCCGAGCATGCGGCGCATCTCGTCCGCCCTGGCTAGCGTGCAGCCGGTCAGCTTCTGCATGATGCGCATTAGCTGTTCGTGGAACACCACGACCCCGTAGCTTTCCTCAAGTATTGGCCTGAGGTCTGGGTGGAGATAGTCCGGCTTGATCAGCTCATGTCTGCCATCGAGGTATGGCTTAATCATGTTCCCCTTCATGGGGCCGGGTCGAAACAGTGAGATCTGCAGCGTCAGGTCGTTGAAGCGGGTTGGCTGGTGCTTGCCCGTCAGCTCGCGCTGACCAGGACTCTCAATCTGGAATATGCCCAGGGTATTTGTGGTCCGAATCTGCTTGAAGACCTCGGCATCGTCCCTGGGCACGGCATCGAGGTCCAGTTCCTTTTCCTGGATACGGGAGATCTCTCTTACCGTGTATGCCATTGCGCTCTGCATCCGCACCCCAAGCACATCGAGCTTTAGAAACCCCATCGGATCCATGTCGTCCTTATCGAACTGGCTCATCGGCAACCCAATGCCGCTGGGCTGAGTAGGGGTCAGCCCTAGCAGCGAGGAATTGCCCAGAATCACCCCGCAGGGATGCACTGAGATGTGCCTGGGAAGTCTGTCGAGACGCTCGGTTAGGTCCACCAGAAGATTTAGCTCTCGATCGCTCTTGGCGTCCTTGGCAAACTTTTCAAGCTCAGGCTTCTCGCTCATCGCTCGTCTTAGGCCACGAGCAGAGAAGCGCCACATGTTCTTGGCGATGTCATCTATTTCCTGATCTTCCAGGCCCAGCGCCATTCCGCTATCTCTCACCGCACCACGTGCCCGATAGGTGGATTGCATTGAAAGCAGCGTTACTCGAGAGCCGCCGTAGCGACGAAAGATTGATCGATAGATCTCATGCCTGCGTGCCGATTCCACGTCGATATCGATATCCGGCAGCGTGCTTCTTTCGGTGGAGAGAAACCTCTCAAATAGCAGCCCTTCGGATATCGGGTCTACACCGCTAATCCCGAGTAGGTAGTTGACCAAAGAACCGGCTCCCGAACCCCTGGCGGCTATCCGGATGCGCATGTCTCTTATCATCTGGGCGACATCTGCAACCGTTAGGAAATAGGTCGCAAACCCAAGCTGATTGATAGCGATCAGCTCCTTTGAGAGCCGATGCTGAATCTGAGCCAACTCTGGAGCTTTGGCATAGGGGTAGCGCCAAGAGACGGCATCGTGAGACCGCTTCCAGAGCACCTCGAACGGGTTCTCTGTTATCCCCAAGGCCTCTTGCTCCGGGGTCTTTGGTTTGCCCCAACCGCAGTCCGAACCAGGATCAAGCCTGCAGCGCTGGGCGAGGGCCTCGGTCGCAGAGATTAACCTTTTCGCTCCAGTGGCGCCTGAGGAGACCTCAAGGGCAATTCGGGCCATTTGAGCCTGTGGTTTCAACCAGGCCTGGGCGTTGGGCTGCGGGGCAAACAGCCCCAGCGGCTCCAGATGCCTTGCCGAGTCCAATATGTCTGCAGTGAGCGCGTCATCTGGCTGCAGGTAACGAACCGCGTTGCTCAGAATCGCGGGTGTTTTAGTCTCATTGGCTAGCGCCAGCATCCGCGAGGCATGCTCCTCTGAGCCAACCCGTCCTGGCTCAGTCAGGTGGTTGACAACCTCTATGGCCAAGACTTCCGGGAGCTTGAGTGCCTCCCGCCATATCCTCAGCTCCTCGCCGGCGCGCTTGGGGGAGTCGAGAATCAGATTGGCCACCGAAGACTCATTACCTAGCAGAACGGTGCAGCTGCGATCCTCAAGCTCCCTTGCAAGCTCGCCAAGGGTTAGAAACGGCTCAGCTTTCTTCTTCTGGTGTGCCAGAGATATCAGCCTGCAGAGAGAACCCCAGCCCCTTCCGTTGTTGTGGCCGTGGGCCAGTATCGTCACTCTTCCAAGCGAGCTTTCGCCTCGCACCTCAAGATTGACTCCAACAATCGGGTAGATCCCAACCTGGATGCATGCCCCGATGTGCTTTATGGCTCCGTAGAGCCCATCCCTGTCGGTTATCGCGAGAGCCTCATATCCCATAGCCGCCGCAGCCTGTGCGAGGTGTTCTGGGCGAGTTACGCCATAGTGGGCAGAGTAGGCGCTTGCGACATTCAGGTGGGTGAAGGTCATCAGGAATCTATTGGGTATATCTCCCAGGTGTCTTCTGGCATTTGATGTCTCAGCTCAAAGAGACTGCGACTGCCCTCGCTCGCCGCCCACAGGCGCCACATCTCTGTCTCCACGAGCATCGCTCCACTGCCACGGGGTGCTCCGGAGGCCTCTTGCCACCACAGGCGCCTTGAATACCAGCGCACCGGCCTCGAGGCGGCTAGGTAGTGACCACCGCGCCAGTCGAATGCAACCGGAGCGCCGTCAAAGTCGACCGCAACTCCGGATAGCTTCTCTGCCTGCACGAAAACCCCTAACTATTCGAACAAATGTTCGAATAGCAGCAAGTGTATGACTAACCGCAGACATTTTCAAAAAACTCGTTAGATTCGCTCAATCAGTCCGGCATGATTCTGTGAAACTTGGCCAACATCCTTCGAAACCTCATGAAACTCAAGGCCCGCAGCAACAACATCGGACTCCTTGGAAAGGGCCTCCAGGAGCTCCGGTGTGGTCTCATAATCCGGAGCCAACCAAGCCGAAAGATTCTCATCGGAGAGCATTACCGGGTTGCGATCGTGAATGCCTGCAAGGTTCGCGGCGCTGTCTTTGGTGAGAATCGAACAGCTCAGAACCCATCGACTGGGGTCATCTGCCTCCTTCGCGGGATCTCTCCAAAACGAGTAGATGCCCACAAAGGCCAGCATTCCCTCGGGCGGGTAGATGTAATGCGGACGCTTGGAATCACCCTGTTTAAGCCACTCAAAATAACCCGAGGCCACAACCGCGCAACGCTTTCGCTTGGCGGCATCTCGAAAGCTCGGCTTTTCTAAGACCGTTTCAATCCGGGCGTTGAAAAGGGGAGTCTCCGGAATCTCTTTGGCCCAAGAGGGAATCAGTGCCCAGCGAGCCTTATGCAACTCTCTTGATGGCAGGCCCTCAATCTCGCGCTCAACGATCACACCGACCTGCATCGTGGGGGCAATGTTGTAGCTGATGGGATCAAAGTTTTCCGGCACCTCATCGAGCTCAAAAAGCTCGGTTATGCCGTTTAGCTCCTTGGCAACGACAAATCTTCCGCACATAAACTTCGCTCTACTCGAATCTCTCCAGCACCAACTCCAGCGCCGGTAGCGGCTCCATAAGCAGTGCCAGGCGCTTTGCGAAGGGCTTATTCAGCCTCGGGCTGGCGATTAGAAGATCTCCCCAGCTTGTAACTGCGCGTATTCCTTGCAGGGCGCTAAGGCTCCAAACCTCACAGTCTGCAAGGTCCTCGGGTCTTCTTCTTGCGACCATGGACTCATAGCCGGCCTGGGAAGCTAGCTCGAACACGAGCTCTCGTGTTACCGATGGCAGCCAAGGGGTGGATTCATCGGGGCCAACGAGTACATCCCCCTCCCACCACACGATCGAACTGAGCGCTCCATCGGAGATAAAACCATCTTGGTCAACCAGCACGGCCTCGTCGGCGCCGTGCATGTTAGCCACCCGACGATATTTTTGACACAGTGACAGGTCAGGACCTTTGATCCTCGGTTGCTCGCGAGCGTCCCGCTCATCTGAAGTCCATAGCGTGCAGGTCTCGGTTCGCTCGGGGGCGGGGCGCATTCTGAGAAACAGCCGCTGCCCCAGTGGTTGGGAGGCGCGATACTCGAGCCGCGGAAACCAATCCTCACTGTCAGGGGTAGCGGTTAGCACGGCATTGAAATAACCCGCAAGCTGCGATGTGGTGACCGGATCATCTTGGATTGAACCCGCGAAGCGTTCAAAGTGGCGCATTAGAGCCCGAGCCATGCCGGAGGACACTAGAAAGCTATCTGCGGCAGTGAGCGAATCGGCAAGGGCAATGTCGACCGACTCCAGACCGTCTTCGACGTAACGGTAGAAATCCCCAGTCACACTCACGATAACTAGACTACGAGGCGAAAGAGGTCCTCAATGCCACTGTATTGCGAACGCCTGGATGGCTGGACCTCGATTGCCGACACTTTCGTCTCCTTTTTCGGAAATCTCCCTGGAGCATTCTGGCTGGATCGGGAGCATCATCCAGCCGAGCGCTACTCAGTCATTGGAGCCGGTCAGCCGGCGGTTGGGCTTGAATTTGAGGACACTATCGACAACTTGGATCTCCCCTTTAGTTTTCGACCCGGATATGTAGGAGTCATTCACTATCCGCAAAAAGCCGGTGAAATTGAGGGCACCTCGCTGCTTGCGGTCGATAGGGCCTTTGTCTATGGCCATGACGATCGGTCGATGCACTTCATTGGAAACTTTCCCGATCGCCAAGCATTCGACGCCTGGTATCACGCGGCACTTCTGCGCTTGGCACTAATCGGAGGCGAATCCGCTAGTTACGAGTTGAACAATCCCGCTGCCACCGCCGCCGAACTGGTTCCAGAGGACTCTCGAGAGGATTACCTAAAAAAGATTTCAGAGTGCCAGGCGCACATCGCCGCCGGCGACGTCTATCAGCTTTGTCTCACCACCCGGCTCCGAGGCGAAGTCGTTGGTGACCCGCTGAGCTACTTTCTGCGAATCCGAAAACAGCACCCTGCGCCGTATGCGTCTTTTGTTCGGCTCGATGGGGCGACCTACGTTTCGATATCTCCGGAGCTCTTCATCGCGGTGAGTGGCAAACACGTAATCTCATCGCCCATCAAGGGCACAAGGCCGCGCTCGGCCGACGAGGCAGAGGACCTGCAGCTGATGAACCAGCTGGGGGCAGACGCCAAGGAACGAGCCGAGAATTTGATGATTGTCGACCTAATCCGCAACGATCTCACCATCTGTTGTGATCCGGCGAGCGTGAGCGTGGATTCCCTGCTTGCGGTTCGGAGCTACTCAACAGTTCATCAGCTGGTGAGTGACGTTTCGGGGGAGCTGCGTGAGGGCCAGCGGGGCATGGATGCCCTGAGGGCACTGCTACCGGGAGGGTCTATGACCGGCGCGCCCAAAATCCGAGCAATGGAGATCATCAGCGATATCGAGTCCTCGCCCCGCGCTGGCTATTCGGGAGCCATTGGCTGGGTCGCCCACAATCAAGACATGGAGCTAGCGATGGTAATCAGAACCGCGGTGTTTGCGGGGTCTGAGGTTTCCATTGGTATTGGAGGAGGCATCACCTCCGATAGCCGGCCGGAGTCCGAGCACGATGAGATTCGACTCAAGGCAATGGCGCTCGCTGATGTCCTCGGAGCCAAGGTGCGTTGGTAACCTTTTACGGTTGATCTCAAAAGGGTAAGAAGTGTCAAGCGAATACAACGTGTCCAGCCTGCAAGACAAGTGGCTGCCGATCTGGGATGAGCTCAAGCCATTCAACTCGGCCAGGCCCGATGACGTGCGGCCGAAAAAGTATGTCTTGGACATGTTCCCCTATCCATCTGGTGATTTGCACATGGGCCACGCCGAGGCCTACGCCCTAGGGGACGTGATCGCAAGATATTGGGTTCAACGTGGCTTCAATGTCATGCACCCCATCGGTTGGGATGCATTTGGATTGCCTGCGGAAAATGCCGCAATAAAGCGTGGTCTGGACCCAAGGGGTTGGACCTACGAAAACATCGACCAGCAGCGAAGCTCGATGCGCCGCTATGCCTGCAGCTTTGATTGGGACAGAGTTCTGAGAACTTGTGACCCGATTTATTACCGCTGGAATCAATGGCTTTTCCTAAAGTTCTATGAGCGTGGCCTGGCCTACCGCAAGAACTCAAACGTCAACTGGTGCCCGAGCTGCCAAACGGTTCTGGCCAACGAGCAGGTCGTTGCAGGTCTTTGTGAGCGTTGCGACACGCAGGTCACCAAGAAGGCTCTGACTCAGTGGTATTTCAAAGTGACGGAGTATGCCGACAGGTTGCTGGATGATCTCGATGGCTTAGAAGGTAAGTGGCCCTCGAAGGTCCTCACGATGCAGCGCAACTGGATCGGCAGGTCGCACGGTTGCAACCTGCAGTTCGAGATTGAGGGGCGCAAGAGCCCCGTTGTCGTCTACACGACCCGTCCGGACACGCTTTATGGAGCAACCTTCATGGTGGTTGCTGCTGACTCTGATCTGGCAAGTGAGCTTGCTGCCGAGGCAAGCCCAGAGATTCGGATGCAGTTCCACAGTTACCTTGAAAAGGTAAAGCAGCAAAACGACATCGAGCGCCTGGCTACCGACAAGGAAAAGACCGGAATCTTCCTTGAGCGCTACGCAATCAACCCACTAAACGGCGAAAAGCTACCTATTTGGGTCTCCGATTACGTGCTGGCCGACTATGGAACCGGTGCAATCATGGCCGTTCCTGCGCATGATGAGCGCGACATCGAGTTTGCCAAGGCAATGAACCTTCCAATCCGGATGGTGGTTGACACCGGCGAGGAAAACCCCGAAGTTTCTGGCATCGCCACCGCAGGGGACGGACAACTTGTCAACTCGGGACCGCTAGATGGGCTCAACAAGACCCAGGCAATCGAAAAGGCCATCGAGATTCTGGAGAGTAAGAACCTGGGTAAGCGAGCCAAGAACTATCGTCTCAGGGACTGGCTGATTTCCCGCCAACGCTATTGGGGCACTCCGATTCCAATCATTCACTGCCAGAGTTGTGGTGAAGTTCCAGTGCCGCTCGATTCACTGCCTGTTGAGCTGCCGGCAAGCGCAGGTCTCGACCTGCAGCCAAAGGGAACATCGCCGCTGGGTGCAGCCGAAGACTGGGTAAACGTAGCTTGCCCGAAGTGCTCCGGGCCGGCCAAGCGCGACTCTGACACGATGGACACCTTCGTCGACTCCTCGTGGTATTTCCTGCGCTACCTGAGCCCAAACTCCGAAGAGTTTGCATTTGATGAAGAGGCGTCAAAGCTATGGGGTCCTGTGGATCAGTATGTCGGCGGAGTGACGCACGCTATTCTCCACCTGCTCTACTCCAGGTTCTTCACCAAGGTCCTGTTTGACATGGGAATGGTTCACTTTGAAGAGCCTTTCTCCAGACTGTTGAACCAAGGAATGGTTCTTATGAACGGCTCTGCCATGAGCAAGTCCCGCGGGAATCTGGTGCGCTTGAGCGAGCAGCTCGATGAGCATGGCGTCGATGCGGTTCGCCTAACCATGGCGTTCGCTGGTCCACCAGAGGACGACATTGATTGGGCCGATGTTTCCCCGTCTGCTTCCGCCAAGTTCCTTGCCAGGGCATGGAGGGTTGCCCAGGATGTCACAAGTGAGCCTTCCGTCGATGTCACCGGCGGCGCAAAAGAGGTTCGGAAG
>JAPOHQ010000079.1 GCA_029979375.1 Microbacteriaceae bacterium | reverse complement strand
CTCAGAGACTTCCATCACGGCACCGAGCTGGGGAACGCCCACGCCCGCAATCACACGCGTCGTGCAGATCGAGCCCGGTCCTACGCCGACCTTTACGCCATCGGCTCCAGCATCGATGATTGCCTGTGCGCCTTCTGCGGTAGCGATGTTGCCGCCAACGATGTCGGTGTTCTTCGCGAACGGCTCGCCCTTGAGTTTGGCAATCATTTCGAGAACTGCGCTGTTGTGACCGTGTGCAGTGTCAACGACGAGCATGTCTGCGCCGGCCTCAACCAGGGCCATCGCCCGCTCCCATGAGTCCGGTCCAACACCAACGGCTGCCCCAACCAAGAGCCTTCCCGCGCCATCCTTTGAGGCGTTGGGATACTTCTCGCTCTTGTCAAAGTCCTTCACAGTGATCAGACCCTTGAGTCTGTTGTCGTTATCGACCAGCGGCAGCTTCTCAATGCGGTGCTGGGCGAGCAGAGCCATTGCCTCGTCGGGGTTGATGCCCACCTTGCCAACAATCAGTGGCATTGGGGTCATCACGTCCTTCACCAGGGTGGTGGTTCGCTGAACCTCGAGCACAAACCTCATGTCTCGGTTGGTGACGATGCCAACCAACTTGTCCTCTTCATCGACAACCGGAAGGCCGGAGACCCGATACTTTCCGCAGAGGTCATCCACTTCCTGAATGGTTGCGTAGGGAGTGGTGGTGACGGGGTGCGAAACCATTCCGGCTTCGCTGCGCTTGACTAGGTCGACCTGGGAGGCCTGCGACTCGATAGAGAGATTGCGGTGGAGGATTCCGAGACCGCCCTGACGAGCCATGGCGATTGCCATCCTGGCCTCCGTCACGGTGTCCATTGCCGAGGAGACCAGCGGGATATTGATCGAGATGTTTCTCGAGATCTGAGTGGTGGTATTTACCGAAGAAGGGAGAACGTCGGATTGCCCTGGAAGCAACAAAACATCGTCGTAGGTTAGACCGACCAGTCCAAAAGGATCTTGCAGCTCCACTTTTCCCTCGCTATTGCTCCGAACGAGCCTCAAGTCTATCCAGATAGGCGAGCTGTCGGGCAGGGGCAAATTGGCTTCGCGCTTTATTCGAAACGGGATAACTACTACGCTGTTAGAGTTTTGTAATCCCGTTCCGGGGGACATTAATAAACTGGGCAGAGTTGCCCGGAGGATTTGGAGGAAGTGTGAGAATCCTCGCTGACGGCTCGATGCGTCGCTTCATGCGGCTCGCCGTCATTCTTTTTTTAGCGGTATTCGGAACGCTTTCCGTATCCACCGCAGCCAATGCCGATAGCGTTGGTGAGGAGTATTCAGCCACCATCTTCGGAAACGTGAAGGTGGATGGTGAGCCAGTTCAGGGCGTGAGAATCATCGTTGATGGTGGCGGCTACACCGCAGAGACCGTAACCGATGCCGATGGCCGCTGGTCAATCGGTGTGCCAGAGGTGCGCGCCTACAACGTAACCCTCGACGAGAACACGCTTCCCGAAGGCATTGCGGTGCTGGAGGGTGGTGCAACCCAGGAGGTTGAGTTTGGACTCACCGACCGGGTGGCCAAGAACTTCTTTATAGGTGAGGGTCAGCGTAACGAGACCTCGCTGATTGATCAGCTCATCGCCCGATTTATCTATGGCATCAACTTTGGTCTGATGCTGGGCCTAGCAGCCGTTGGTGTTTCGCTGGTCTTCGGAACCACAGGCCTTTCAAACTTCTCCCACGGTGAGATGGTGACCTTCGGAGCCGTGATTGCTCTAGTCTTCGGAGTTTGGCTGCAGTTCCCACTCTGGATTGCCATCCCAATCGCCGTAGCGCTCTCAGCGGCTCTCGGTTGGGGTCTGGACGCGGGACTTTGGAGACCGCTTCGCAAGAAAGGCCTTGGAATCGTTCAGCTGATGATCGTGTCGATTGGTCTATCGCTCACGATGCGCTACGTAATCCAGTTCTTCATCGGTGGTGCAACGGAGCAGCTTCCAGGATTTGACTCCCCGAAGATTCCACTCTTTGGTGCAGTAGCACTGAGCACCACCGACCTCTTCTCCATGGCGCTTAGCGTCCTGGTGATTGTCGGTTTCGCTTACTGGCTAATGCGCACCAAAACGGGCAAGGCAACCAGGGCCATCTCGGACAACCCAGACCTTGCAGCAGCTTCGGGTATTGATGTCGACAGGGTCATCAGAATCGTCTGGATCATGGCCGCATCGCTAGCCGGTCTAGCCGGAGTTCTTTGGGCCTACTTCCGACCAGGAATCAAGTGGGACATGGGTACCCAGATCCTGCTCCTTATCTTTGCTGCCGTGACTCTCGGTGGTTTGGGCACCGCCTTCGGAGCACTCCTTGGAGCTTTGGTCGTGGGCGTCCTGGTCGAGACCTCTGGTCTATTCATCCCGGCAGACCTCAAGTATGTGGGTGCCCTTGTGGTCCTCATTGGAGTACTGCTATTCAGGCCTCAGGGTCTACTCGGTAAGAAACAGAGAGTGGGTTAGCAAAATGGATTGGGGATCAATTCTTAACAACACCCTCGCCGGCTTCCTAACGCCGACCACGATTGCCTTTGCGCTTGCCGCACTGGGTCTCGCCATGCACTTCGGATTCGCGGGACTTTTGAACTTCGGTATCGCAGGCTTCATGGCCATCGGTGGCTATGGATATGCCATCTCGGTGCTCACCTTCGGTTTCCCCTGGTGGGCGGGAATGCTGGTCGGCATCGTCGGCTCGATTCTCTTTGCCCTCTTGCTCGGTATTCCGACTCTGCGACTTCGAGGTGACTATCTCGCGATCGCAACCATCGCTGCTGCAGAGATCGCAAGGCTTCTGTTCTTGACCACCGCCTTCACCGATGTCACGGGAAGTGCAGATGGTCTGTTTGGATTCAACACCAGGCCTGACGGCTCTGGTTTCCAGAACTCGAACCCGATTCCAGCCGGCACCTACGGATTCGGTCCTTTCACCTACAACGAGCAGACGCTGTGGGTATTGATTTTCGGACTAATTGTCCTAGGCGCAGCGGTTTGGTTCCTCTGGGCTCTGATGCGCTCCCCTTGGGGCAGGGTCATCAAGGGCATCCGAGAGGACGAGGAGGCCGTCAGGGCGCTTGGTAAGAACGTCTTCGCCTACAAGCTTCAGGCCCTGATGATCGGTGGTGTCTTTGGCGCTATGGGTGGCATCGTCTACACCGCAGCCCAGAACATCTCCCCCGGTGTCTATGTGACCTCGCTCACCTTCTTCATCTGGACCTCGCTGCTGCTCGGTGGAGCTGCGACTATCTTCGGTCCGGTGATCGGTGCGGTGATCTTCTGGGTAATCCAGGCGTTCCTTTCAAATCTGCTGCCAGCGCTATCGATGTCCGGCATTCTCCCGGTATCAACGACTCAGGCATCAACTCTGAGGTTCGTGCTGGTGGGTATCGGCTTGATGCTCTTGGGGATCTATCGACCACAGGGTATTTTCGGCGACAAGAGGGAGTTGACCTTTGTCAAGTAGTCAGAAGCCAGAAAAGACAACCGACCTACACATCGGCGATGCAGCTCCAGGCTGCCAGAAGAAAGACCCGCGCCCGATAGG
>JAPOHQ010000078.1:3397-3627 GCA_029979375.1 Microbacteriaceae bacterium | reverse complement strand
TTGGCTTTACCATTGCCTCTTCCCACCAGCGACAGGGGTTTGCCAAGGAGGCTGCATCGGCGCTGGTCGAAAAGCTGTTTGCAAACCACGAGGCGCGCAAGGTCTTGGCATTTACGGATGAAAGAAACTTATCGTCCATCAAGACCTTGGAGTCGATTGGGTTTGTACAGCGGGAAGTTAAGGCTTGGCAGGAAGACTTCAAGGGTGAGAGAGTAACGGTCCTGCATTTC
>JAPOHQ010000078.1:0-3388 GCA_029979375.1 Microbacteriaceae bacterium | reverse complement strand
AGCCAGCTAGGTCTGCTCTCGCAGACCGGCTCTTTTCTTTTTTAGTCCGCCTGGACCAGCTTGTGGCCAACGGGATCTAATAGCAGTTCTCGGAAGATAATCTCGGCTGTGCCAATTGGCAGCAGGTTTGGCCCCAGGCTGCCGGCCTGCAACTCGACCCCCTCAATTGACGAGGAGACGGTCTGGGAGCGAATCGACTCGAGCAGTTCGCCCTTCCTAAGTTCCAGATGGATGGCAAGAAAGCCGCTCAGAACAACGGTCTTGGGGTTGAGCGCCACCAGTAGAAGTCCGATTGCCCGGCCTAGGTATCGAACCTGAGTTTCGAGGACCTTCGAGACCTCTTTTTTCGACTCTGCCTTTCTGAGCAGATCAAAGAGTTGTTCGTCACTGACATCGCTGACACCCAGGGCGCTTTCGAGGTCATCGCGACGGACGAGTGCCTCCAGGGTTCCTGGAATGCCGGAATAGTCGAGCCTCTCATCATCGGATATGCGCATGTGGCCCAGTTCGCCGGCGAAGCCGAAGTTTCCTCGAATCACTGCGCCATTTGCTACTACGCCGCCGCCAAGTCCAGAGGGCACTCCAAGCAAGAGAAGCATGTTTTCGTAACCGCGCCCGGCGCCAAAGGACCATTCAGCGGCACACGCGAGGCTGGCGTCATTGTCGAGTCGAATCTGTAGGCCGGTTGCCTCTTCCAACATTTTGTCGAATTGGACATCTCTCCAGCCCAGTGCAGGCGCCCACCTAACCTCGCCGGTGTTGACTCTCACCTGGCCAGGTGCCGCAACGCCAATGCCGACAATTTTCGTTCCAGGCTTGAGTTCCTCGCGGAACTGGGAGATGAGCATTCCTGCCTTGGTTGCGAAGTCCTGTGCTGTGGCATTCTCCGGCATCGATACGCGCTTCTGTGCAAATATTCGCCCGCCGAGGCCGACTGTTCCCACCGTGAGTTCACCCAAACGCGGGATAACAACAAAGCTAACAACTGAGTCGCTTGCTATTACTTCGACGCTGGGTCTGCCAACCTCACCGGCACCGGAGGGAACCTCCTGACGAACGAGTCCAAGATCCTGAAGCTCGGCAACGAGGTCTAAAACAGTTGATCGATTCAGGCCGGTCTTGAGACCGATGTCGCTGCGAGTGAGCCTTCCGAAGGTGTGAACGAGCGTTAGAACTTGCGAGAGATTGGACTTTCGCACACCAGTATTCGGGTGCACGCCGTAGCTGCCCTGGAGCCTTCCGCCGCTTATGCGTCTAGACACTCTGGACTCCAAACTCCATCGGTATGTTGTCGTTCACAACGAATTGATAACAAGAAAACAAATGCTTGTCAAATAATTTGTTGTTGTTGTAAGCATACTCGCAGTACCCAAGCCCTGGGTATTGCTCTATAGATAGGGGAAAGATGCAAATCACACGTAAGCGGACTCTTACGTTCGCACTTTCAACCGTCCTGACCTTGGGTCTGGTTGGTTGTGCAAGTACTCCAGCAGAGGAGACCTCTTCTGGTTCTTCAGGGTCTGGTGGATCTGGTACCTCCGAAACTGCAACCGGCACCGTCGAGGTTTTCTCGTGGTGGACCGGTGGTGGTGAAGAGGCAGGTCTCAACGCCCTGGTTGAGGTTTTCAACTCTGAATACCCAAACATTGAATTCGTAAACGCAGCGGTGGCCGGTGGTGCCGGTACCAACGCTCGTGCGGTTCTCGCAACTCGTCTTGAGGCTAACGACCCACCTGACTCCTTCCAGGGTCACGCTGGTGCCGAGCTCATGGACTACATCACTGCTGGTCAGCTTGAGGACCTTTCGTTCCTCTACGACGAGCAGGGTTGGGCAGCCGTTATGCCAGAGACACTGCTTCCGCTCATCACCGTTGATGGCGCCATCTACTCGGTACCGGTAAACATCCACCGTGCCAACGTGATGTGGGCTAACCCATCGGTACTCTCCGCAAACGGCGTATCGATCCCTAACTCATGGGACGAGTTCTTCGTTGCAGCAGAGAAGCTAGAGGCCGCTGGAATTATCCCGCTGGCTCTTGGTGAGCAGTGGACCCAGCTCCACCTCTTCGAGACCGTATTGCTCGGTGAGCTAGGAACAGACGCCTACAACGGCCTCTGGGATGGCTCGACCGACTGGGGCTCAAGCGCAGTGGGCGACGCACTAGCAACCTTCAAGAAGGTACTCAGCTACACCAACACCGACGCAGCCAGCCTTTCCTGGCAGGACGCAACTCAGCTAGTTATCAATGGTGACGCAGCATTCAACATCATGGGTGACTGGGCAGAGGGCTTCCTCCGCGTTGACAACGGATTGGTTGAGCAGGAGGGCTACACCTGGGCTCCAGCACCTGGAACCGCAGGCACCTTCCAGTTCCTGAGTGACTCATTCACTCTGCCAAAGGGTGCTCCAGACCGCGACTCAGCCATCGCTTGGCTGACCGTTGCCGGTTCGGCAGCTGGACAGGACGCGTTCAACGTGCAGAAGGGTTCGATCCCAGCACGTAACGACGCTGACAAGTCCATCTACCCGCCATACCTGCAGAGCGCCATGGATGACTGGGGCAGCAACCTAGTTGCTGGTTCGCTAACCCACGGTGTTACCGCATCAAACGCATGGAAGGCTGAGATTGACACCGCACTGGGTCTATTCCTGGTTGACGGAGACGTCGCAGCATTCCAGTCCGCACTGGTAGCAGCAGCGGGCTAAATAGCTGAAAAGTGAGTGAGGGGTGGCCTCATCGGTCACCCCTCACTACTATCAAAACTCGGGGAGGGGTCAATGAAATCCTTACGCAGGCACTTTGCATCCATTGCGCTCCTCGCGCCTTCCCTGGCAGTTCTTGCCGTATTTGTTTACGGATTCATCGGAATCAACCTCTCGATATCTCTTACTGACGAGCAGGGCCTAAACGCCGATGCAAACTTCATTGGGTTCGACAACTACATTGCGCTGTTGGATGACCCGAGTTTTCATATTGATGTCTGGAACACGTTGGTGTTCAGCGTTGCATTTATCTTCTGCTCGCTCTTCCTCGGCTTGGGATTGGCGATTCTGATTGATCAGAAGATCCGTGCCGAGAGCTTCTTCAGAAGCGTCTATTTGCTCCCGATGGCAGTCAGCTTCATCGTCACCGGTGTGGTTTGGCGCTGGTTGATGAACCCCGCTCAGGGCTCGCGAATCTCCGGACTTAACCTGCTTTTTGACACTCTGGGCCTCGACTTCCTGATCAACCAGTGGCACCTAACTCCTACCTGGGGAATGCTCGGCATAGCTCTGCCTGCCATCTGGCAGATGTCCGGTTACACCATGGCCCTCTTTCTTGCCGGCCTTCGCTCCATTCCCGAAGAGGTGAAGGAGGCGGCCAGGACTGATGGCGCGAGCGAGCTT
>JAPOHQ010000077.1 GCA_029979375.1 Microbacteriaceae bacterium | reverse complement strand
TGAGGTAAAGAATCGACTCTGGGTCTCCCCAATGTGCATGTACTCCTGCGAGAACCAGGATGGGGTTGTGGGCGATTGGCATCTGGTGCATCTCGGCTCGCGAGCAATTGGAGGAGCCGGCCTTGTCATGGCCGAGGCCAGCGGAGTAAATCCCGAGGGCCGAATTTCACCTTGGTGCCCGGGAATCTGGAGTCAGGAACAGGTGGCTGCCTGGAAGCGCATCACGGATTTCATTAGGCAGGCCGGCGCAAAAAGCGCGATTCAGCTTGCACACGCGGGCAGAAAAGCCTCGGTTTACAGAACCTGGTCAGGAACCGGGACAGTGCCGATCTCTGACGGTGGCTGGCAGTCCTACTCTTCAACTGACGTCGCCTTTGAGGGCTACGAAGCCCCGCGGCAACTGGACACAGGAGAGCTCGAAGGTCTGGTTGGCGACTTTGCCAAGGCAGCGCAGAACGCCGTTGCAGCAGGTTTTGACCTGGTTGAGATTCACGCCGCCCACGGCTACCTCCTGCACCAATTCCTCTCGCCGCTAACAAATCAGCGAACCGATGAATACGGCGGCAGCCTGGAAAATCGGGCTCGCCTGCTTCTCGAGATTGTGCGAGCGGTGCGCGCGGCGATTGGTGAAATGCCGCTGCTAGTTCGTTTTAGCGCGACCGATTATGTTGAGGGTGGCTGGGACCCTGATCAGATGAATCAGGTGGCGGCCTGGTGCAGAGATGAGGGTGTCGACCTATTTGATGTCTCTTCCGGTGGACTCATCACTGGCGTAAAGATCCCAACCGGTCCTGGTTACCAGGTGCAATTTGCCCAATCGGCCCACGATGCAACCGGCTCTCAGGTGTCGGCGGTGGGTCAAATCACCAAGGCCCAGCAGGCAGAAGACATTCTGCAATCGGGCAAGGTCGATGTGATCATGATGGCAAGGCAGTTTCTCAGAGACCCCTACTTCCCGCTGCGGGCGGCCCACGAACTTGGAGACCAGGTCGAGTGGCCGCTGCAGTATGAGCGCGGCAGGTGGCCTAGCGCCGAGTAGCGTCCTCGATCTCCCCTACCAAAACCTCGATGATGTCCTCCAAAAATAGGCAGCCGGTTAGCATGCCGTCAGGCGCAAAGCTTCGGGCGATGTGAGCTCCAGACTTCCGCATCTGGGCCAGGGCGTCCTCCAGCTCGCTGGTTGCCGGGATCGAGATCATGCTCCGCATGCGTTTGGTCGGCAGTGGAGCGGCAAACTTTTCGGGGTCCGAGGTCAAGGCGTCCTTGATGTGCCAATAACCGATCAGGTCACCGTATTCGTTTTTGACCGGATACCGAGAGAAGCCATGCTCCGCCACCGCCTCCTGGAGCTGCGCAGGTGAGGCCTGGGCCGGCAGCGTCACCAGCTCCGCGAGCGGGTGGGTCACATCGCCCACGGTCTTCTCGGTGAACTCAAAAGCGTTGGAGATTGTCTCCGAGGCATCCTCGAGGGTGCCGCTCTTTTGGGACTCCTCCACGATGTCTTCGACCTGGTCAAGCGTGAAAGCGGTATTTGCCTCGTCTTTTGGCTCAAACCCGAAGAGCTTCAGGATGAAGTTTGAAATCTGATTCATCAGCCAGACCACCGGCTTCACGACCTGGGCAACACCGTAGAGCATTGGCGAGAGCACCAGCGAAGCGCTGGTCGGTATTGAAATTGCAATGTTCTTGGGCAGCATCTCACCCAGCACAACGTGCAGGTAGGTGACCAAGAGCAGCGCCGTGACAAAGCTGATTACCGAGGTCGTGCCGTAGTCGAGACCGATGGCCTCAAGCGGAACCTCCAAAAGGTGGTGAATAGCCGGCTCGGCAATCACGAGGATCAGCAGCGAAGAGACCGTGATGCCCAGCTGCGCCGTGGCGAGCATTAGGGAGACATTCTCCATTGCCTTCAGGGTGATCTTGGCTGGCCGACTTCCCGCCTCGGCCTTGGGTTCGATCTGAGCCCTCCGCGCGGATATAACGGCAAACTCGGCCCCCACGAAGAAAGCATTAGAAATCAGTAGTACTACCAGCCAGACAAGGCCCATCAGGTCATTCAGCATCCTGGACCCCCGGCTCAAACTTGATTCGGTCGACCCTGCGGCCGTCCATGCGCATCACCTTCAACTGCCCAGTTGGCAGCTCAACAACATCTCCATCTTCAGGAATCTTGCCGAGCTCGCTCATCACGAAACCGGCCATGGTGTCGTAATCCTCGTCGTCTGCAATCTCCAGTCCGACCTCGCGAAGCTCTGATGGCCGAGCGAGGCCGGAGAAGGTGACCGAGCCATCTGCATTGGCGACAATCGGTGCCTTTGCCCTGTCGTGCTCATCGGCAAGCTCACCAACGAGCTCCTCGACTGCATCCTCCAGGGTTGCAATTCCAGCGGTGCCGCCGTATTCGTCGACAACAACACCGAATTGCAGACCTCTGCCGCGCAATTGGAGTATCAGGCGATCCAGTGGCATCGTGCCGGGAACACGGATTGGTTCGACCATGATTGCCGTAACGGGGACGTTTTCCCTCCGCTCGAGCGGAATCGCAACAGCCTGCTTTACGTGAGCGACTCCAACGATGTCGTCGGCGTCCTCGCCGATGATTGGAAACCTGGAGTGTCCAGTTTTTGCCGCCAGATCGACCAAAGCGGCCGAGCTCTCGGTTCGCTCCAGCGAGTGCATTTTTGGCCTCGGGGTCATGATGTCGCTTGCCAAGAGCGAGGTCATCGAGAGCGTCTTCTCTAGCAGCTTTGCGGTATCGCTCTCTAAGGAGCCCAGGGTTGCGCTCCTTCGAACGAGCGAGGCGAGCTCCTCCGCGCTTCTTGCGCTGGAGAGCTCCTCTTTCGGTTCAATGCCAAAGAGCCTGACGAACCAGTTGCCGTTATTGTTCAGCAGCAGAATCAGTGGCTTAAACACGAAGGTGAAGCCGAGCTGAAAGCCAGCTACAAGTTTGAGAATCTTCCTAGGGGCACTGAGCGCCATGTTCTTTGGCACCAGCTCGCCGATCAAGAATGAAGCGATGGTTGCAATCGTCATGGCCAAGACGATCGCCAGGATGCTGATTGCGCTCTCCCCCAGTCCAAGGGAGGCAAGCCATGGGGTCAGCAATCGACTGAGAGCCGGCTCCGCGACAAACCCCGTGAGCAGGGTGGTGAGGGTGATGCCGAGCTGTGCGGCGGAGAGCTGGGTTGCGGTTGTCTTCACCGCGCGGATCGGCAGATCTAGGCCGCGCTCTCCCTCATCTTTTCGACTCTCTAGGTCAAGTCTGTCGACATTGATGATTGCAAATTCGCTCGCAACAAAGAGTCCGGTGCCCAGCACCAAGAGTGCGCCAAAGAGCAGTAGCAGGTAGTCGCTCAAGCAACCACCCGCGAACTATGTCTATCAAGCTCCATTTCAGAAAACACTATAGCCAGACCAAGGGCTAGACTGGAGAGAGTTTTAGACGCTTTTTCAATCTAAGGGGAGCCTTTTGTCCTCGACTGGCAACAGCGATTCCGATCAAGACTTTGGGGCAAACGAGTGGCTCGTTGCCGAAATGTATGCGAAGTGGCTCGACGATCCGGGCTCGGTAGATAACTCATGGATTCCCATTCTCGAGCGCTACCAGCAGTCTCAGTCAGCCGCACCTGCAAAGAAGTTTGATGAGGGTGAGCCAACCACCGGTTCGATAACGGTCATCAACACCGACTCGACCGTGGTTTCAAGCTTCGACCCGAGCAGCCCGGCACCCGCAACCGAGGCCATCACA
>JAPOHQ010000076.1 GCA_029979375.1 Microbacteriaceae bacterium | reverse complement strand
AGGTTTGGCTTTTTGCTCCTGCCGAGCGTGAACGAAACCCGCTGACCAACCTCAATGTCCGCTTCAAGCCTCGCTGGCACGATGAAGTGAAACTCGCGATCTAACCTTGCGAGTTTCGACTCCACCACCACCGAGGCGAAGCGAGACACGCTATTTACCCGCGGCGTCTCGAAGCGCAGCTGCTCTGTCTGTCTTCTCCCAGTTAAATTCTGGTAGCTCACGTCCAAAGTGCCCGTAGGCGGCCGTCTTGGCAAAAATTGGTCGTTTCAGGTCGAGATCTCGAATGATGGCAGCCGGCCTTAGATCAAAGACCTGGCCAATGGCGCTCTCGATCTTCTGAGTCTCAACATGCTCGGTGCCAAAGGTCTCAACGAAAACAGCGACAGGCTTGGCCATGCCTATCGCATAGGCAACCTGGATCTCGGCGCGGTCTGCTAACCCCGCTGCGACGACGTTCTTGGCAACCCAGCGCATGGCATATGCCGCAGACCTGTCGACCTTAGATGGGTCCTTACCGCTGAAAGCCCCACCACCGTGGCGAGCCATGCCACCGTAGGTGTCCACGATGATCTTTCTTCCAGTAAGGCCTGCATCACCCTGTGGTCCACCTATGACAAACTTGCCGGAGGGGTTAATGATGAACCTGGTTCCCGAATGATCCAGTCCGCTCGAGGAAAGTACCGGATTGATCACCTTCTCGAGGATCAGGTTTGCCAAATCGTCCTGCTTCACGTCCGGATGGTGCTGGGTTGAAAGCACGACGGTGTTGATGGCTACCGGAGTTGCCCCGTCATAATCCACGGAAACCTGGGTTTTGCCATCGGGGCGAATCCTGCCATCTGCGAGTTCCTTGCGAACCGCACTGAGACGCTCGCTGATTCGGTGAGAGAGAAGAATTGGGGTCGGCATCAGAGTGTCGGTCTCGTTGCTGGCATAGCCAAACATCATCCCCTGGTCGCCCGCGCCGAGCTTGCTGATCTCGTCCTGCTCGCCAGAGCGAGCCTCGAGCGCTGTGTCGACTCCTCCAGCAATGTCAGGTGATTGCGCGCCGATGGAGACCGAAACACCGCATGAGCGGCCATCAAAGCCAATCTCTGAGCTGTCGTATCCAATTTCGAGAATCTTCTCTCGGACCAACTGCGGTATTTCGACGTAGCTCGAGGTGGTGACCTCTCCGGCAACGTGGACAAGCCCTGTGGTGACGAGAGTTTCGACAGCAACACGGGCGTTTGGATCCTGCGCCAACATGGCGTCGAGGATGGTGTCAGAGATCTGATCGCAGATCTTGTCGGGGTGGCCTTCAGTGACCGATTCAGAAGTAAATGTGCGTAGCGTCATAGGACGCAAGTTTAGTTCCCCTGGGAGACAAGCAACTGGCTGACCCGGCTAACTATCTCTGACGCAACTGTCCCCTTCGATCCGGAGAGAGGAGTTGCCTCATCCGCAGTCACAAACAGAACATCAGTCTCAGTTGCGCCAAGTGCCTTGCTGGAGTTTCCAATCACTACCTTGCAGCCCTTGTCCCAAAGCTTCTGCCTCGCGGTTTTCTCGATGTCCCCACCGGTCTCCACGAGGGCAAACCCAACGCAGAATGTCCGGGGGTGCTTAGCCGCATATCCGGCAAGCAGATCCTTGGTTGGCTTCAGTTCAATCTTGGGAGCCTGCGAGCGGGGTAGCTTTCCTCGATAGGTATTTGCAACCTCAAAGTCCGAGACCGCGGCCGCCATCACTAAGAGGTCCGACCCTCGATTCATCGCCTGTTCAAGCTCACTTACGGAAGAAACTCGCAGCACTTCCATGCCGGCCGGAATCGACTCGAGGTTTGCTGCAATCAAGGTAACCGCAGCACCGAGGTCTCTGGCTGCCTTGGCAATCTCGAGCCCCATTCGGCCGGAGCTGCTGTTACCGATGTATCGAACCTCGTCAATGGGCTCTCTGGTGCCACCTGCGGTGACCAAAACTCGCTTACCCGTCAGAGTCATAGGCCCAAGGGCAAAGCTAATAATGTCTTCGACTTCCGGGAGGCGCCCGATCCCAGAGTCTTCACCGGTCAGCCTGCCAGAGGCCGGTGGCATGATCCTTACACCTTGCGATTGGAGTTCTCGAACGTTTCGCTGGGTAGCTCCGTTCTCCCACATCTCAGAGTGCATGGCCGGACAAACTACGACTGGAGCCTTAGCTGCCATCACAGCGTTGGTGAGAAGATCATCCGCGATTCCGCCTGCGAGACGCCCGAGGAAGCTTGCGGTGGCGGGCGCAACTAGGACAAGGTCAGCCTGCTGACCGAGCTCAACATGCCTGACGGCTGACACATCTGAGTAAAGATCAAGGTCTATAGCATGCCCGGATAGGGCTTCGAGGGTTGGCTTTCCGATGAACCTGAGGGCGTTTTCTGTGGGCAGCACCGTCACTTCGTGACCCAGCTCACTGAGAGCGCGCACCAGCCCCGCAGCTTTATAGGCTGCAATTCCGCCGGTTATTCCGAGCAGAATTCGCAAGTCAGACTACTTTTCTTGGCTCTTCTTCTCGAGCTTGCCCTGGTGAATCTCGTGGAGGGCAATCGAGAGTGGCTTGTCGTCGATGGTTGAGTCAACGAGTGGACCCACGTAGTTGAAGAGCGAACCCTCGTGAAGCGCGGAGTAGTACTCGTTGATCTGACGTGCTCGCTTGGAAGCAAAAATCACAAGTTCGTAGTTGGAGCCAACTTTCTCGAGTAGCTCATCGATTGGTGGAGCAACGATTCCCTGTGGGGCCTCAGTCATTTCTTCTCTTCCCTTTTTGTGACCAGCTCGCGAATACGTTGGGCAGTAGTTCCCAGGTCGTCGTTTACCAGTCGGTTTTCAAACTCATCCGCGGCAGCTAGCTCCTCGCGGGCGGTTGCAAGTCTAGTTTGTATTTCCGATTCTGTCTCGGTCCCCCTGCTGCGCAAACGGCGCTCTAGCTCCTCCCAGCTTGGTGGCTCAAGGAAAATCCCGATGTGCTCAATACCAGCTCCAGCGATCTGCCTCGCACCTTGGAGGTCGATCTCAAGGATCAGATGAACCCTCTCAGCAGCGGCGCGTTCGAGTTCCGCCTTGGGCGTGCCGTAATAGTGATTGCCGTGAACCTTTGCCCACTCAATTAGCTCAGCGTTTTCGATCATCCGTTCGAAAACGCGGCTCGAAACGAAGTGATAGTGCTCACCGTCAACTTCACCAGCTCTGGGCTCTCTTGTCGTTGCAGAAACCGAAAGCCGATAGCCACCGTGCCCTAGGAGCTCTTTGACTACACTTCCCTTGCCAACCCCCGCGGGGCCGACCAGCACAATCAAGCTCATAACTGCGACTTTAGCGTGTCGATAATCTTCTTGATACCGGATGGTCCAGCCGAATAGGCAGCTCGGGAAACATTGCAAATCACCCGTGAGCTGGAGGCACCAAAGATACTCTCGAGCTGATCGAGCGCGACCCCTTGAGCGCCAAAGCCTGGAGCCAGGATAGGTATGCCGATGTCCTTGGTCCGCAGATCTGCGATTCCGTGAAGCTCCAAGTCGGCTGTCGCGCCTATAACAACGCCACAGTCCCCCGCTGATAGCTTTTGCGCGGCTTCCAAGACCAGCGCGCTTACCGTTTTGCCACTCCGCTTTGCCCCTTGGAGCTCGCTTGCCTCAGGATTTGAAGTGGCCGCTAGCAAGAAGATTCCACCTTTGACATCGCGGGCATACTCCATCGTCTCCGCAAGCGATGAGGGGCCTAGGTGGGGACTGAGAGTCAACGCATCTGCCCTCAGCGGTGAGTCGTCGC
>JAPOHQ010000075.1 GCA_029979375.1 Microbacteriaceae bacterium | reverse complement strand
GGGTTGGTTCGCATGCCCCGCTCGAGAACATCCTGCTCGGACCTGCCGACACCGCGACCGGGACTGCCAACCTGATGGGAGCACTTCGTCGCTCGATGGCAACCACTGGCTACTCAGACCTCAAGGAGTTCCAACGAGTCGACGTCGTGGTCAACGACTACAACTAGATGAACCCAACCTTTCTCCAGGTCGCAAGAAGACCAAAGTGGATAGCGGGGCTGCTGCTCGCTTTTCTAATTGCCGGGATCTTCGCGGGCTTGATGCAGTGGCAACTTTCCAGGACCTTCAATGTCGTTGGCGTAAGCCAGGAGCAACAGACCGCCAGACCGCTTTCCGAGTTTGCTGCTCCTGGTGAGGTCTACCCGGGAGCCTACGACTCACTTGCCCAGGTGGAAGTCGAACTAGATCCGAGCAATATCTACGTGGTGGAGAACCGGCTGCAGCTTCGAGGGTCGGACCAGGTGCCGGGCTACTGGCTGATTGCAAACTCTTTTACCGAGGAAGGGGTAAGTCTCACCCTGGCTCTCGGTTTCTCCGAGACTCCACCGCTGACAGACGTGGCACTGCCGACCGGAAAGGTGTCAGTCATCGGTTACGTTGAGCCCTCCGATCCACCGAGGAGTTCAGAGAACTATCTCGGATCGGTGGCTCTGGCCGAGCTGGTAAACCTCTATTCGTCTCAGCCGCTCGCCAGCTATCCGATCTATCTGATCGTTCAAGAGGGAGTGGATGTTGGCTTAGAGACAATTTCGATTGGCCTTCGAGAGCAGGAGGTGGAAATCAATTGGCTCACCGCTTTCTATGCGATCGAGTGGCTGTTCTTTGCTCTGGCCGCCTTTTATCTTTGGTGGCGTCTTGTGAAGGACCAGGTAATTAGGGAATCAGGTTTATAGAATCGTTACCTGAAAATGTGAGTTTTTGCCCGATTTCATCGCTTTCTCAGGTTCAGACTGCTAGTTTTTCCTGAAATACGTGTAAACGGACAATTTCGGAGACTAACGACGGTGTTGGCAGAAGAGCGCAGACTGAAGCTCATGGAGTGGACGCGCGAGGATGGCAGGCTCGATGCCACCGTTGCCGCAACCAAACTTGAGGTCGCAGTTGAAACCGTCCGACGTGATCTGGATGTCCTCCAGAGGCGCGGAGCACTGAGAAGGGTCCACGGTGGCGCAATAGCCCTGGAGCGCTTCACGCATGAATACACAATTCCCGAGCGTTACAACCGCAACCCAGAGCAGAAGCAGGCAGTTGCAGACGTCGCAGCCGCCTACATCCGTGCAGAGGGATGCATCTTCGTTGATGGTGGAACCACCACAGAGTGCCTCGCCAAGCATCTGCGCGACAAGCCAAAGCTAACCGTGGTAACCAACAACATCACACTTGCCTCAAAGCTGGCCGATTCGGAAACCCAGGTTCAGATACTTGGTGGTCGCATTCGACCAGCAACCCTGAGCGCCGTCGGCGCCAAGACAGTTGCTGATCTTCTCGAGTTCAATGCAATGGTGGCATTCCTTGGGGTTAACGGTGTTGGTCTAGAGGGCGGGGCAACCGCCTATGACACCGACGAGGCCCTGGTGAAAAAGACCATGATGGCTCGAGCCGGGGAGCGCATTCTGCTTGCCGACAGCTCGAAGCTCGGCAGCACCTACCCAGCTCGTTTCGGAAGCTTTGGAGATTTTGACCGCGTTGTGACCAACGTGGATGCCGACCCGATGTTCGTGGAGGCATTTAGCAAGGCGGGAGTTGAAGTTGCTCTCGCGTAATAGGTTTCATCGGTTCTTTGCCGAAACCGATGGAAAAAGAAGAGGGTATTCGGCCTCGAGCGAAGCTCGTGTTTTGACCCTTTTCAACAAATACAACCCCCTAATAGGAAGGTAGTACCCATGGCTAATTTCATCCCTGCTGGAGACGGCGGCCACACCGGCTGGCGCGCAGCGGTACAGAAGCTAGGTGGAAACCTAGCGGGAATGGTGATCCCAAACATTGGTGCGTTTATCGCATGGGGTCTTCTGACCGCTCTGTTCATTCCAACTGGCTGGCTGCCTAACGAGGAGCTCTCCTCAATGGTCGGCCCGATGATCATCAACCTGTTGCCAATCCTCATCGGTTACACCGGTGGACGCTTGGTACACGGTCAGCGTGGTGCCGTTATCGGTGCCGTTGCAACCGTTGGTGTGATCGTTGGAGCCTCCATCCCGATGTTCCTCGGTGCCATGATTGTTGGCCCGCTGGCAGCATGGGTCCTCAAGAAGATCGATGGTGTTCTGGACCCAATCACCCCTCCTGGCTTCGAAATGCTGATTGGAAACTTCTCACTCGGTATTGCTGGTCTGCTGCTAGCAATCGTGAGCTTCCTTGGCATCGGGCCTGTAGTAAACGCTTTCTCTGACGCACTTGGAGCTGGCGTTAAGGTCATGGTTGACACCGGCCTGCTTCCACTCGCTTCGATTCTTGTGGAGCCTGCCAAGATCCTGTTCCTCAACAACGCAATCAACCACGGTGTTCTCGCACCGATTGGTGTTGTGCAGGCTGAGGAGACTGGCAAGTCAATCATGTTCATGCTTGAGACCAACCCTGGTCCTGGCCTCGGAATCCTTCTCGCCTTCTGGCTAGCAGGTAACTCGGTACTTAGGGGTAGCGCCCCGGGAGCTATCGTGATCCACTTCCTTGGTGGTATCCACGAGATCTACTTCCCATACGTGCTGCTTCGCCCAGTACTGGTTCTTGCAGCTATCGCAGGTGGTGCAACTGGTGTTGCAACCTTCCTCGTGACTGGCGTGGGACTGGTGGCAACACCTTCCCCAGGTTCCATCTTCGCCTACCTGGCGGTTACCCCTCCAGGTGCTCACTTCGGTGTGCTGCTGGGTATTGCCCTGTCGGCTGCCGTTTCCTTCCTAGTCGCCTGGGTCATTCTGAAGGCCACCAAGTCTGCAGATGACGACCTCGATGCCGCCAAGGCAAAGAGCAAGGCTATGAAGACCGGAGCTGCGGAGTAAAAATGGCAAGCATCTCTGGAGCCGACGTCAAGCACGTTGTTGTGGCTTGCGAGGCTGGAATGGGTTCATCGGTCATGCTGGCCAAAATGCTGGCCAAGCAGCTGAAGGATCAGAATGTCTCGGTGACTCATTCCCCTGTGAATCAATTGGCAGAAACTGACCACGACGTGGTCGTCTGCCACCGAGGTCTGTCGGCCCGCGCTAAGCAGGCTGTGCCGAACTCACCTGTCATCATCTTCGACATGTTCCTTGGGGACATGCGAATCGCTCAGCTGGTCAATGAGATTCAGACCGGCAGCGAAATTAGTGATGACTAGCCTGATTCAACAGGCCGGTATCCGGTTAGACGCCGCGGCCTCCTCAAACGAGGAGGCCGTGCGCGTCTGCGGAGACCTCTTAATGCAGCTCGGGGCTATTCAGCCCGAGTATGCAGCGGCGATGTGGGAGCGTGAGCAGATCTTCTCCTCCGCAATCGGAATGGGCTTTGCCATTCCCCACGGAACCGATGAATCAAGAAAATTTGTGACTTTCGACCAACTCGTGTTTCTCAGGCTCAATCAGGAGATTGAATGGGGCGAGGAGAAGGTCAAGTGTGTCCTCGGAATCGCCTCAACGGGCGATGGTCACGTCGAGATCCTGGGGAACCTCGCAGAGCTGATTAAAGACCCTGTCGCACTCGAGGTGCTGATGAGCACCGGAGACGAGCAGGCAATTTTGAATCTGCTGCAACTGGGTAGTTAGAAGAGATTATGAAATCGCCAAGAGAGCCAAGACTGGCTGTTCATTTTGGCGCCGGCAATATCGGCAGAGGCTTCATTGGAGCGGTCCTGCAGGATGCCGGATATCACGTAGTTTTTGCGGACGTCAATGAGGGTCTGATAAG
>JAPOHQ010000074.1 GCA_029979375.1 Microbacteriaceae bacterium | reverse complement strand
GCGGCTGTGCTGCCAAACTCTGGGGACATGTTTCCGATGGTTGCCCTATTTGCCAGCGGCACCTTACCGACGCCCTTGCCGTAGAACTCAACGAACTTACCCACTACTCCGTGCTGTCTGAGCATCTGGGTAATTGTTAGCACCACATCGGTTGCTGTTGCACCAGTTGGGATATCGCCGGTGAGCTTGAATCCAACCACCCTGGGGATCAACATTGAGACGGGCTGACCAAGCATCGCGGCCTCGGCCTCGATTCCACCAACGCCCCAACCAAGAACGCCAAGACCGTTCACCATGGTGGTGTGCGAGTCGGTGCCAACGCAGCTATCGGGGTAGGCCAGCAGCTCCCCCGCTACCTCTCGAACCATGACAGTGCGCGCCAGGTATTCGATGTTCACCTGGTGGACAATGCCTGTGCCCGGTGGAACTACCTTGAAGTTGTCAAAAGCTGTCTGGCCCCATCGTAGGAACTGGTAGCGCTCGCCATTTCGCTGGTACTCGTATTCGACATTCTTCTCAGCGGCATCCGGGCTTCCAGCCACGTCAATGACCACCGAATGGTCGATAACCATTTCGGCTGGGGCAAGTGGATTGATCTTTTGCGGATCTCCCCCGAGCTCCTGAACTGCCTCTCGCATGGTGGCGAGGTCGACAACGCAGGGAACTCCGGTGAAGTCCTGCATGATGACCCGAGCTGGAGTGAACTGAATCTCGATGTCAGGTTCGGCCTGGGCATCCCAGTTAGCAAGTGCCTTTACGTGATCGGCTGTGACGTTTGCACCATCTTCGGTGCGAAGCATGTTCTCAAGAAGAATCTTGAGCGAGTAGGGAAGCTGCTCAACGCCAAGGTCGGCCATGCTGAAAATGCTGTAACTCTTTCCAGCTACCTCTAGCTTCTTCTTGGCATTAAAAGACGACATTCTGCTACTCCTTGGGTTTTTCAGGCTCTAATCTACCGCCTTGATCACTGGCTATCTTCTTTAGCAGCAACCACGTCAGTGCCAGCAGCCCCGCATATGCCGGAGCTCCCATGACAACTCGCGAAGCCGCCAAGAGCTCAACCTGATTCGCAAAATACAAAGGCAACTGGACAGCGAGCCGCGCTGCGAAGAACAGCACCCAGATGATCGTCACGAGTCTCAGGCGAGGGTACTGAGGTCCCTTGCGCCAGCCCTGAAGTCCAAAAAGGAACTGGGCTACATAGCCCATTAGCGGACGCCCAATCAGGACCGATAGCAAAAAAGCTGAGCCGTATGCGGCATTAGTGATGAATCCAGGAACGAAGTAGTCTGCGGCCTGACCGCCATCACGCAGAGCCAGAAAGGCAGCAAATGCGATCGCTAGCGCCCCAATCACCGCCTGCTGCAAAGACTGCTTTCGAATCAGCCGCAACAGGATGAAAATTAGCGACGTTGCGGCCGCAGCCCCGACGGCATAGGTGGCCTGCTGTGTGATTGCGTAGATGATGGAAAACAGCGTTGCCGGTAGCACAGCCTCGGCAATGCCCAAGGGGCCACCAATCCCCTGCAGGAGCGACTTCCCGCTCAACTGATAACCAGAATCCGATTCCGATAGCCCAAGCCTTGAGGCTATCTCCTTGTCTCTATTGCTCATTTTCCGCCGTTGGAAGCCTTAGTGGAAGCAGATCGCCCGGTGGCATTGGAATGTCGCCACGATTTACTGCGGTGGATCGGAAGACTGCAATGAGCTGCTCGTAGCTTTCGCCATAGATGTCTGGCCCTGAGAGCACTCCTCGAAGGAACCAACGTGGTCCATCGGTCCCAACAAATACTGAGGGCCTCATCTGCTTGTCTCCGCCGACTGTCACCGGCACCTCTGCCTTGAGCTCAACACCGAGACTTCCATCCCGACGCTCAGCCTTGCCGCCTTGCGATTCAATGCCCTTAGCGAGCGCATCCAGTGTTTGTAGCCAGAGACCATCGTTCTTTGTGGCGGCAAATGCTTGCAGTTGCATGCGATGCTTGTTTACCTCGAGCGTTAGCGCTATAACCCGCTTGCTGTTTTCATCCACATCAGCTCGAATTTGCATTCCTTGCCTTGGTGCGAGGCGAATCGAACCAAAGTCGAGGTAGGGGGTTAGAACACCAATCTCTGATACGTCGAACGGGCCCGAGTTGGCCCGATCAATGGGTGCAATCTTCTCCAACTACTTCCTCCCCGACGAACCGAAGCCACTGTCGCCACGCGAAGACTCCGGGAGGCTTGTCACTGGGTGGAAACTAGCTCGTTCAACTGCCTGAAATACGATCTGCGCAATTCTGTCACCGCGTTCAATGTGGAACGTTTCAGACGAAGAGTTGTAAAGGGTAACCATGATCTCTCCGCGATAGCCAGCATCCACGGTTCCGGGAGTGTTCAGAACTGTGATGCCGTGCTTTGCGGCCAGCCCACTCCTGGGGTGAACCAGTGCCACATAGCCTTCAGGCATGGCGATCCTGACCCCGGTCTTTACCAGCGCGCGCTCCCCTGCTGGCAACTCCAAGGTCTCGGTTGACTTTAGGTCGGCCCCTGCATCACCAGGCTTGGCATATGCGGGCTCAAAACCAGGCTCCGCAACGAGAAGAACATCCAAACTCACCCCACGAGCGTAATCTATCTGGGTGCAGAACGTGAAGTTTAGGGAGCGGCTATATCCTCCGTTGGGCCTCTTCATTGCTCTGCTACTGGGCTACCCAATGGTCTTTCTCGCGGCAATACCTTTTGGTACTCAGGTGGCGTTTATTGCTGCAGCATTGCTACCCAGCGCCGTAATTGCCGCCGTGTACCTGTTCTCTCCAGAATTGGTTGTCGCCGATCAGCTGTATGCCGGCCGCTTCGCAATCCCATTTGAGGCAATGGGTGCGGTGACGGAATTGGAAGCTTTGGAATTCAAACGCCTCTTGAGCTCTGGCTTTGATCCGCTCGCACGACTGATGCTGGGCGGGTATTCAAAGACTGGCGTAAAGATAGCCATAGAAGATGCGAATGACCCAACCCCATATGTGCTGATAAGCAGTCGCAGGCCCGGTGATCTAGCCCGCGCACTCGGAGCAAATAGGTCCTGAGCGGGACTTTTTTCCGAGCTGGGCTTGAGGCTTGACTAAGAAGCAGCTGATGCAGGTGAACTCATTTTCCTGCTGTGGAAGAACGACAACCTCTAACTCTTCGTTGACGACATCTGGAATCGTGAAGGAATCCACATTGTCGGCATCGTCATCGGAGATGGATGGCTTGGAAGGGATGCGCTCCTTGATTGCCTCAATCGACTCGGTGTCGTCGTCGGTCTTCCGCTGTGCGTCGTAGTCGGTAGCCATTTAGCCTCCTGTGCAGCTTGCGCGTGAATAATGCCCTGCAGCGCAATTTTTTGCAAATCAGGCCCTCGGCGTTTCGAAACTAGAAAGAAACTCGCCATTGGAAATCCAATGTGGCCGACGCAGCGCCTGCCAGACTTTCACAAAGGAGCCATGATGGAGCTTAGATTCGTTAGCCGTGAAGGCGATGCAATTGTCTTTGAGACCTCTGATGGAAAGAGAATGAGTGCGGTCTTGGATGACCAGCTGAGAGACGCGGTTAGGCAAAACACCCAACTAAATCAGGTCAGCATCTCCCCCAAAGACATCCAACAGCGCGTAAGGGCAGGAAACTCGGTCGCTGCGATCGCCCAGGAACTCGATGTCAGCGAGTCGACCATTGAGCCATTCGCTGCACCAATCATCGACGAAATGAATTACATCCTGCAATCAGCCCTTGACTCGGAGGTCCCAGACGGCTCGAGCATGAAGCGGTTTGAAGACCTGATTACCGCCGAGAATCCCGGTTGCAGCTTCTCCCTCCACCGCAAGGATGACACCTGGATGGTCAGGGCCTCCGGGCAAAAAGAAATGCTCTGGTCCTTCGACACCAAGTCGCGCCATCTAGAACCTGCCGACTCACAGGCCCAGTCAGTTGCCAGAACCCACGCCAATCGCGACAT
>JAPOHQ010000073.1 GCA_029979375.1 Microbacteriaceae bacterium | reverse complement strand
TGGCGACCGCAACCGCATCCCTGGATGAGGACACCTTCCAGATTCTCGGTGAGGAGCTTGGCTACAAGATCGAGCTGGTTTCCCCAGAGGACGAGGAGCGCGAGCTCTTTGAGGGCTTCGGTCTGAACATTTCGACCGAGATCGAGGACGAGGACCCAGATAGCCTCAGGCCAAGGCCTCCGGTTGTTACCGTGATGGGCCACGTCGACCACGGTAAGACGAGGCTTTTGGACTCGATCAGGAATTCAGATGTCGTGGCCGGTGAGGCCGGTGGCATAACCCAGCACATCGGTGCCTACCAGGTTCACACCACCCACGAGGGTCAAGACCGAGCAATTACTTTCATTGACACCCCGGGTCACGAGGCCTTCACCGCCATGCGTGCCCGTGGTACTCAGGTCACCGACATCGCAATCCTGGTTGTCGCCGCCGACGACGGCGTGATGCCGCAGACCATTGAGGCACTCAACCACGCCCAGGCAGCTCAGGTGCCAATCGTGGTCGCCGTAAACAAGGTCGACAAGGAAGGCGCAAACCCGCAGAAGATCAGGCAGCAGCTAACCGAATTCGGTCTGGTTGCCGAGGACTTCGGTGGTGATGTGATGTTTGTTGACGTTTCGGCCTTGAAGGGCATGGGAATCGACAAGCTTCTAGACGCCGTGCTTCTAACCGCCGACGCGGCGCTGGACCTCAGGGCAAACCCTGACCGACAGGCGAGGGGAGTCGCAATCGAGGCCAACCTTGATAAGGGTCGGGGCTCGGTGGCAACCGTGCTCATCCAGTCCGGAACCCTCAGGGTCGGTGAGGCGATCGTTGCAGGAGCCTCCCATGGCCGCGTGCGTGCAATGTTTGATGAGAACGGGAACGCCGTTGAGGAAGCCACACCATCGAGACCGGTTCAGGTTCTTGGTCTGCAGTCAGTGCCGCGCGCGGGTGACACCTTCGTCGTCGCCGAGGATGAGCGTCAGGCCAGGCAGATCGCCGAGAAGCGAGAGGCTGCCGACCGCAACGCACTGCTTGCTAAGACTCGCAAGAAGCTCTCGCTTGAGGACTTCACCAAGGCACTCGAAGAGGGCAAGGTTGAGAGCCTCAACCTCATCATCAAGGGTGATGTCTCCGGTGCCGTTGAGGCTCTCGAGGATGCACTCCTCAAGGTGGAGGTCGACGACTCAGTTCAGCTCAGGATCATCCACCGCGGTGTCGGTGCGATTACCGAGTCTGATGTCAACCTGGCAACCGTCGACTCGGCTGTCATCATCGGCTTCAACGTTCGCCCAGATAACAAGGCGAAGGAGCGTGCCGACCGCGAGGGCGTAGATATCCGCTTCTACAGCGTGATCTATAACGCCCTCGAGGACATTGAGAACTCCCTGAAGGGAATGCTCAAGCCCGAGTACGAGGAGAAGCAGATGGGTACCGCGGAGGTTCGCGAGATCTTCAAGTCCTCCAAGTTCGGCACCATTGCCGGTTCCTATGTCCGCTCCGGTGTCATTAAGAGAAACTCGATGGCACGGGTGCTACGCGACGGAGAGATTATTGGCAAGGACCTCAAGGTCGACTCACTCAAGCGCTTCAAGGACGATGTCACCGAAGTCAAGACCGATTTCGAGTGTGGTATCGGGTTGGGCAAGCTCAAAGACATTCAGATTGACGACGTCATTGAAACCTACGAAATGGTTGAAAAGCCGAGGGACTAGTGGCTGACTTAGCAAGAGCGCGCAGGCTAGGCGAGCGCATCAAGGTGCTCGCCGCTGAGGCATTGGTAAAGGTGGTGAAGGATCCGGACCTTGGTTTTGTGACCTTCACCGACTGCCGGGTGACTCCCGATCTTTCTCACGCCAAGCTTTACTACACCGTTTTTGGTAGTGACGAGGAAAAGGAGCGCAGCAAGGAGATTCTCGAGGAGAATCGCGGTCGGCTCCGCGGAGAGATCGGCCACCGCCTTGGTGTGAGAATCACCCCAACGCTCGAGCTCGAGATCGATGAGATTCCCGCTAATGCCGGAGCGCTGGCCGAATTGCTTGCTGAGGCTAAGCGCCGCGACGAGGAAGTCGAGAAGTTGGCCAAGGGGGCTCAGCCGGCCGGCGAGAAAGATCCCTACCGAATCCAGGAAGACTAATGGTTTCTGGGCTAGCACTTATCGACAAGCCCGGCTCGGTCACCTCCCATGACGAGGTCGCAAGGCTTCGCAGAGAGCTCGGTACCCGAAAGATTGGCCACGCCGGCACGCTAGACCCAATGGCTACGGGCCTGCTGATACTCGGTGTTGGATCGGCAACCAGGCTGATGCAGTTCTTCCTGGGTCTAGATAAGTCATACCGCGCGACAGTCGTGCTTGGCCAGAGCACCACAACCGACGATGCGGAAGGCGAGACGGTCGCGATAACCGATGCCTCTGCAATTACCACCGAGCAGGTATTGGCGGCGCTCGCAGGAATGACGGGGGAGCAGCTTCAGCTGCCGTCAAAGGTAAGCGCCAAGAAGGTGAAGGGGAAGCGAGCCTATGATCTGGTCCGCGAGGGCAAAGAGTTTGAGCTCGAGCCGAAACAGGTCACTATCTCTCGGATTGAAGTGATGGGCGAAATTCAAGCGGGCAGGCTCTGTCAGTTCGAAATCGAGGTTGATTGCTCCTCGGGAACTTACATCAGGGCGATCGCGAGAGACCTGGGAGAAAAACTTGGCGTCGGCGGTCACCTGAGCGCTCTGCGCAGGCTTTCAATCGGACCTTTCTCCGTCAACGAGTCATCCTCGGAGCTGCTTCCACCGGCCGAGGCTGCAAGGCGAATCATGCTCGGATTTGAAATAACTCAGCAGCAAGCGATCGACCTCAGGCATGGCAAGCAGCTGGAAGTGAAGCTAACCCAGACCTCGGCTGCAATCCAAGGAGAGCAGTTGGTTGCGATTGTCGAGCCTAATGGCCAGTTTGCTCGCAGCGTGGTCGTGTTCCCTGTGGAGAGCGATGCTTGAGCTGCTTTATCAGGTGCTGCTGTGGTATTCACTTGCGGCGGGACTGCTGCTGACCTTAGGAGGTCTGGTCGGTTTGAAGCCGGGCAGGTTCGTGCTTGCTCTATCCGCGGGCAGCCTTGCGGGCCTTTTGGTTCAGCTTTTGGTGAGCATCGTGTTGGTCTTCTCTGGAGAGCGAGCGGTGGTCTCTACCCTTGAGTTTTTCGGCTACCTGATCGTTGCGCTTTTGATTCCGGTTGCTGGAGCCATCTGGGCGCTTGCAGAACCAACGAAGTGGGCAACGGTCATTCTCGGGGCCGCGCTGCTGACCATCGCGGTGATGCTGGTAAGAATGATGCAGATTTGGACTGGAGTTAACCCGGTCACGATGGTGGGTGTCTGATGAGGTCTCGGGCTAGCGGAATCGGAAGGCTCCTGATTGCCGTTTACGGAGTTTTTGCCATCTCGGCAACTGCAAGAGCCAGTTTTCAGCTGTTGACCAAGTTCGATGAGGCGCCGGTTGCCTACTCGCTGTCGGCGCTTAGCGCCTTTGTCTACATCCTGGCGACGATTGCGCTCGCCAAGAGCGGGGAGCGCTGGAGCCGGCTTGCATGGCTCGCAATCGGTTTTGAGCTTGCGGGGGTCTTGTTGGTGGGGCTTGCGAGCATTCTGCTGCCGGAGCTCTTCGCTCACCCAAGCGTTTGGTCCGGCTTTGGCATCGGCTACGGTTTGGTGCCACTGTTCCTGCCTATTCTTGGCCTAATCTGGCTGCGGAGGACCAATGCATCTGATTGAAAATGGCCTGCCTGCGGACTTTGCCGACACCGCGATTGCGATTGGGAAATTTGATGGCCTCCACCTCGGTCACCAGCAGCTGATTCACGAATTGATCTCCGCCTCGGAGGAGGCGGGATTGGCGGCGCTTGTGGTTACCTTCGATCGCCACCCGAATTCTGTTCTGAATCCCGGCAGCGTTCCGCTTCCGCTGATTGGCCCGAGGCAGAAGGTTGAGCTGTTGGCAGAGCTGGGTGTGGACGCGCTTGCCACGCTCGAGTTTTCTGCGGAGCTTGCAAATC
>JAPOHQ010000072.1 GCA_029979375.1 Microbacteriaceae bacterium | reverse complement strand
CACATACTGCCGGGGGTCATCGACCTCTTCCACCCTGACCTCACCGCCAACGGAGAGCTGGTAGGTCGAATCGGATAGCCGCTCCAGCCAGTTGTGTTCGTGGCCCGTGGAGCTCCAGGAATACTTACCCGGCACATACCTTCCGGCCAGCTCACCCCAGCGCTCAGAAACCGCGGTTAGCTCGGCAACGGCCCTGGTTTGGTCAGAGGATATTGACTCGATCGCATACCTGGTTTGCTTGACAAGCTCCTGGGCACTTTGGCAGTCGGCCGGACTCATGCCGATTTGAACATCAGGGGCGATCACGGTGCGCCAAAGCACGACGGTGGCGACAAAGCTGACAGCAATTGTGTTGATGAGGAATCCAAGTCTTCTCCTGCGCTCGCGCTCCTTGGAGCGCATCGAACCACACAGCGGGCAATTCGTAAGTTCCGGGTGATAGACCACCCCGCAACGAGCGCAACGAGACATGGAATGTAAAACAGGTTAGAAGTGGGTTGGGTTCCCGATATTTGAAAACCCGCCGAGGAATTCTCAACCCGGCGGGTCTTCTCCTTGGGGGTCATTTGCCCTTGCAAGTCCCTTGGTGTCTTTATTCAGCTTGACTTGCAATCATTCCCCGGAGCCGATCCGGGCTAATGTCTAAGCCAAGGGGCTTAGCTTCAGAATTCTCCTGTCCAAAAACGCTGTCAAGCGATTGAAATCAGTTTGTTACCTAGCTCTCTGACCCCCTGGAGGCTATAGGGTTTTGGGCATGAGCCAGCAGCCGAAAGACCTAGAGAAGCTTTGGAAGAGAATTGGCATTCTGCTTTTTGTGGTGGCAATCATCCTGGTCGCAGGACCACAGCTTATAGACCTGGTCATCCCGGACTTTAGGTAATTGATGAACCAGATAGTGCTGCGCTCCCCTTATCTGATTTTCCTCGGTTCAGAAACGAACCCCACGTATGCAAAGACTGGTGCAGGGGTTGCTCACTGGCGGCCAGAAGACTGCCTCGGTCAGTTCCACCTGCCAGGGGGAAGCGTTGACCTAGGACTACCAGAAATGACAATTGAGCAGGCCGCCGAGGCGGGGGCCAAGTCGCTCCTAATTGGAACGGCTGTGGTTGGTGGAGCAATCTCCGACAGCTGGCTTGATGCTCTTGAGGCAGCGCTGAGATCGGGTATGGACGTGGTTGCCGGAGTCCACACCAGACTTAGCGACATCCCAAGATTGGCTCAGGCGAGCAAAGAAACGGGCTCAAAGCTCATTGATGTTCGGGTTCCGCCCAAGGGTCTGCCGGTCGGCAATGGCAAAAGGCGCAGCGGCAAGCGGGTGCTGACGGTTGGAACAGATTGTGCGCTGGGCAAGAAATACACTGCCCTAGCCCTAACGGATGAGCTCAGGGAGCAGGGGGCCAAGGCTACCTTCAGGGCATCGGGCCAAACCGGAATCATTATCTCAGGTGCCGGGATACCAATCGATGCCGTGGTTTCCGACTTCGTATCGGGAGCCGCCGAGGTGCTTTCACCAGAGAATGAGGCCGACCACTGGGACGTCATCGAGGGCCAGGGTTCGCTACACCACCCCGGTTATGCCGCGGTGAGTGTGGGCCTCCTGCTTGGCAGCCAGCCCGATGCCTTCGTGGTTTGCCACGAAGCTGGGAGAAAAACCATCGAAGGCTGGCCCGACTATGAGCTTCCATCCATCGGAGAGGTCATAGAGCGCGCAATCGAACTGGGTAGGCGAACCAATCCTGCGATCCGACCCGTCGGCATTTCGGTGAACACATCGACCTTGAGCGAGGAGCAGGCTAGAAACTACCTGGATGCCCTTGAGCAGGAGTATGACCTCCCCGCCACCGACCCCATCCGATTTGGCATCAGGGCAATTGCCCAAAAGCTGGTCTCGGAGTTCTAGTGAAGCGCAACTTTTCGAAAGTCACTCTTCCGCTGGAGTTTCCCTTCCAGATCACCGGCTACACCTTTGAGAACCTCAATGCGGTTTGGGTGGAGTTGGAACAGGGCGGCCACCGCGGTCGCGGCGAGGGAGTCGGCAGCTACTACCTTGGCGAGACCCAGGAGAGCATGCTTGCCCAATTGAACTCGCTTTCCGAAGCGGCCTGGGGGCTAGGGCATGAAGAGCTCATAGCCAAGTTGCCACCAGGAGGAGCCAAGAACGCGCTCGACTGCGCGCTCTGGGATCTCAGGTGCAAATCGGAGGGCAAAACAATCTGGGAGCTGCTGGAAATGGCTCCCCGCAAGCTCAACACGGTCGCAACGGTCGGCATTGGCAGCGATGAGTTCATGGCCAGCCGGGCCAAGACATTTGCCAACTATCCAAACCTCAAAATCAAGCTCGACCACGAGCGACCATTGGAGCGGGTAAGGCTAATCAGGGACGCAAGGCCAGATGCAACCTTGGTTATTGATGCCAATCAGGCCTGGAATCGCGACCAACTCGAAGACCTCCTCCCAGGCCTTCAAGACCTTGGCGTTGCGATGATTGAGCAGCCCGTGAAGCGCGGTGAAGACTCCCAGCTCGCGGGGCTTGAATCGCCCATCCCGCTGGGCGCCGATGATAGCTGCCTCACGCTCGACGAGTACGACGCCGTCAAGGACCTCTACGACGTGATCAACATCAAGTTGGACAAGTGTGGTGGTCTAACCCCCGCCCTCGAGCTGGCAAAGGTAGCCCTGAGGGATGGCAAGAAGCTTATGGTGGGCAACATGACTGGAAGCTCACTGTCGATGGCACCTGCGTTTGTGATTGGCCAGTTCTGTGAGTTTGTCGATATCGACGGTCCACTCTTGCTTGCCGACGACATTGCGAACTCGCTCGAGTATCTTCCTGGTGGGTTAGTAAACCCACCGACACCTGAGCTCTGGGGCTAGGAAACCGCCTTTTTCACAAGGGCAACAATCTGCTTTTCAACCTTCGGGGTCAACTTCGTGAGCGCCCAGGAGGTAGGCCAGAAAGTGTCCTCGTCCAAGTTGGAGTGCTCGCTAAAGCCGAAGGTGCAGAATCTGACCTCGAACTTTCCCGCGGACTGAAAGAAGCAAATCACCTTGCCATCCTTTGCCCAGGCCGGCATGCCGTACCAGGTCTTTGGCTGCAGCTCGGGAGCGGTTTTCATCACAAGCTCGTGGATTCGCTCGGCCATCGACTTGTCCTCAGGACCCATGGCCGCAATCTTTGACATGAGATCGCCCAGAGGATCCTTCTGAGCCTGCTTCCTAGCCTCGCGATATTCCCGAGCGCGCTCACGCATGGCCTCTTTCTCAACGTCGCTGAAACCATCGTTTTTAGCCATGGGAACTCCTTATCACCAACATGAGAATACTCGGGGGGCTGGCGTTGTTAGGTTCAGTGTGAAAAACAAGCTTCTGCTCGCTGGCTATGCGTTGCTCTTCTTCGGGCTGGTGGCCAGCTATGACCTCTACCGCGAGAACACCTGGCTCGTGCTTCTTGCAACCTCGGTGATCCTCATCGGTGGGTTGCTGGCGTGGCTGGCCTCGATCAGGCCAGGAACTCAGAAGTAACTACCTGCGCCTTCGAATTAGCGATCGCAGAAAATCTATTAGCGCAAGCCCAAAGCTTGTAAAGAGGAAGAGCTGCCCAAGTGCGAGAGCCCAAAACTCCTCTACCAAGAACCCATCGGGGTCTATGTAGTTTGGTGAGAGTTGATAGGTGAGGTGCAGGCTAAGGCTCACGACCAGAGTCGTAAGCCAGCTAATCCGAAGCCAACTGAGATTCTTCACAGCTTCAGGCTAGCTGTTCTCCACGTTGCGCTGAGGGTTGTCGATGTCGTGCGCGGCATGCTCGTGCCGATTCCTCTTCTTGCTCATCGGCACAATGAAGAAGCTGGCCAAACCGACCACGGTTGCACCTGCTACCAGCAGGATAAGCAGTATCTCGAGAGTCACTTGACCTCCAAACCTTGGTTAGTTCAACAACAAACAACGGCCTGAGGTATTCCATAAGCTCTACCCATGGGAGATTTTCTTACCGGTGACATAGGTGGCGCTTCCCATGCCTGCATGCCGCCGAT
>JAPOHQ010000071.1 GCA_029979375.1 Microbacteriaceae bacterium | reverse complement strand
AGGCTTTCACCCTCAGTAAGCTGCGGCAGCTTGGCCTGCTCCTCATCCTCGTCCTCACGCGTCTCGTCATAGACGGCGAGGAAGCCCTTGAAGGTAACTACTGTTCCGCTCGCCGAAAACTCCAGAGTGTCCGCTTCGACTTTGGCCGACAGCTTTGCCGTCGTAGTCGAAAGCTTGGCATCTGCCATCTGGGAGGCGACGGTCCTGCGCCAAATTAGTTCATAAAGAGCGTGGGCCTTTGCCCCCAGTGAGCCTTTCAACTCATCGGGGTGCCGGAAGCTCTCGCCTGAAGGGCGAATCGCCTCGTGGGCCTCCTGGGCATTTTTCGACTTGGCGCCGTAGACCCTAGGTGAATCGGCAACGCTGTCCGCCCCATATAGAGAGGTAGCGGCAGCGCGGGCCGCGGAAGTAGCCTGCTGCGATAGCGACGGGGAGTCGGTTCGCATATAAGTAATGTGACCCTCTTGGTAGAGCTGTTGAGCTAGGTCCATGGTCTGCTTTGCGCTCACCGAGAGCTTTCTCGAGGCCTCCTGCTGCAGTGTCGAGGTGGTAAAGGGTGCGTAGGGTCTGCGGGTCGAGGGCTTGGCCTCAACGTTCACCACGCTGAGCGGCTTGCCCTGGATGCCCGAGGCCAGCGCCTCAACCTGCTCCTGGCTCAAGATCAGGTGGTCAGCTGTGAGCTCGCCCGACTCGGAGAAGCTCTTAGAACCGGCAAGCCTCTTGCCGCCGAGCGACTGAAGCTTTGCCTCGAAGCTGATGGCGTCTTTTTCTAAGGTCACCGTTAGGGAGCTGTAACCGGCGGAGACAAATGCCATGCGCTCGCGCTCGCGCTCGACGATCATGCGCATCGCCGGAGACTGGACGCGGCCTGCCGAGAGGCCGCGATTGATCTTGCGCCAGAGCACCGGAGAGATCTCATATCCCACGAGCCTGTCGACCACGCGCCTGGTCTCCTGGGCCTCAACGAGGTTGTCGTTTATCTCCCGGGTGTTCTCCTTGGCCGCGGTGATCGCCTCCTTGGTGATCTCGTTGAACACCATTCGGCGGACCGGAACCTTTGGCTTGAGAACCTCTAGGAGGTGCCAGGCGATTGCCTCACCCTCGCGATCCTCATCGGTAGCCAGAAAGAGTTCATCACAGCCCTTGAGAGCGGTCTTGAGCTCACTGACGGTCTTTGACTTCCCCGGAGAGATTGAATAGAAGGGGTCGAAGTCGTTCTCAACGTCAATCGAGAACTTGGCAAGCGAAGGGCTCTCCTTCTTCTTTTCTGCCGGTATCTCTTTGGGTTCGGCTAGGTCGCGGATGTGGCCAACCGAGGCCAGGACCTCGAAGTCATCGCCCAGATATTTGGAGATTGTCTTGGCCTTTGCAGGCGACTCGACTATCACCAGTTTCTTACCCAAGCCGGATACCTTTCATACTCCCCATGGGGCCGCCTTTGAGGTGGCAACCAATTCAAACCCTAGGGCCTTTTTACTCACACTGACGCTCAGCGCCTCACCGACAATACGACAAGAAACCAAACTTGCGCCATTGGCAAGCACAATTTCTGTCGCGGTGTCGCAAGGATAACCCGCAACTATTCCAGCCAGATTGTCGGCCCCGGTCAGCGCCGCGAGATCGGCTATCAACTGGGTACTGGTGCGCTCTCGGGCCAGTTCTAGGCCCAGCCCCAATGTGGTTGCAGTGGTGGTGATAAGCGCAATCACCACCACCAGCAGCACCAGGGCCGAACCCGTTTCTAGCTTCCCGCTTTTAGAACGCAATAGTCGCTCCTCAGGACTATGGGGCCTGGGCGACTGAGCTGAACGCAGCTCAGTGCCCCGGAGGCCCACTGTTCGACCACGTATTCATCGCCGGGATCGACACTCAGGCCGTAGGCGTGACCTCTCGCAAACTGAAACGTGTCGAACTCCAACCTGATTTGCTTCAACCCCAGGGAAACCAGCCCCAGGGCCGAGGCAAAGAGTGCGACGAGGGCCGGAAACGCGAGCATTGTCTCTGCCGTCACCGCACCCTTGTCGCTAGTCGATACCCAGCGCACGTGCCACCAGACCAAAGAGCAGCTGCCGGACCTCTTCGCTGCGCATGATCAGGAGCATCAGCCCAGCGAAGGCGACTCCGGCGAGTGTGGCGATTGCATATTCGGCGGTGATGGCGCCGTCTTCTCTTTTGATGATGTTCATCTCTCTTCCTTTCAGTTATTGATAAATCCGACCGCTATCGGCGGTAGGACAAATAGGAGAAATGCTGGCAGGGTGGTAAGGCCAAGTGGAATCAAAAGCCGGACCTGCAGATTTCTTGCAGCTTTCAAGCGTTCAGTTAGCTCCCCGGTGATGCAGCTTTCAACCCTCGCATCGATCAGATCAATCAGTCCAGCACCGGTCTTCTTCGATAGCTCAATCAAGTCCGCCAGCTCTGCCGCACTACCCGGAAAGTGCCTAGCGAGCGTTCTCAGGCTCATGCCGGCCGATAGGCAAATGCGGGCCTTTTGCAATGGCTCAAGGCTGAGCTGAGGCAAATCTGCCTTGGCAACCATGCGCTTTGATATTTGAGCGCCGATTAGCAGTAGCCCTAGACCAAGCACCATGCAAAAAAGCGCTACCGGGTGAAGCAGGTCTCGCAGGGCGACGAGGCCACAGCCGACTGCAAGCAACAGTGAAAACGGGGGCAGCCATATCAGTAGCTTGCGGGTTGCCGACGGCAGTGCGGTCGCCTGAGCGATCTCTGCCTGCGAGCGCTCAATGCTCACCGATTGCCTCTCGAGTTGGCGCAGCACCTCGCCGAGCTCACTGCCCGCAGCGAGGGCGAGAGTGGTGAGCGGGGGAACCTTTCCACCAAGGTGCTCGATAGCCACCTTGGTTGGCACCCCAGCCTCCAACAAGGCTCCGAGCTCTCCCGGTTTCATGCCAGTGGCTCCAGAATCAGCTGCGAGCCCTTGAGCCTGGGGGTGGCGATCCCGAGGATTGCGCGCTGGCCATTTCGCCAACCGAGTTGCGCGATGGCATCGACGCAATCCACTACCAGCCTTGCGGTCAGCTTGGGTTCGAGATTGGAAAGCAGCCCGAGAATCTCGAGTCTCCTGGCAAGGGCAGAAAAGCTGTGGGAGTGAAGGGTGGTTACCGCTCCAGGGTGACCACTGGTAACTGCCTGGAGAAATGCACCAAACTCCTCGGACCTCACCTCGCCTATTACCAGGCGATCGGGTCGCATTCTCAGCGCCTCGGTTACCAGCCTCGCGAGAGTTACCCCACCTTTACCCTCTTGGTTTGGCTCTCGGGAGAAAAGCTGGACGGCTCGGCCTCCCAGTCTCAACTCTGGGGTCTGCTCGATGGTGATGATGCGCTCACTAAGTGGCGAAAGCAGTTGTCTTGCAAGGGTTGTCTTGCCGGCGCCGGTTGGGCCTGCAACTAGGAGGGTCTTCCGCTCTCCGACAAGCTGCTCGAGTTGATCAAGCAGCTCGCTGTTTGCGTAACTTGGAGGACTGTCGCGGTGGACTCTGATGGAAAGCTCAGGCCTGGCAGATACTCCGTAGGGCAGGACCATGTGAAGTCGCTTGTCGCCAAGAACAACATCGGCCATTGGGTGAGCGATGTCGAGCCGAACTCCGGCATTAAATGCGAGCGCAACCAGCGCATCGCGCAATTGAGCGTCGGTTCTGAATGGGTTGTAAACCTCCTCCAACCCCGCTCCGCGATCGAGCACAACCGGCCTGGTGCCGGAAATGAAGCAGTCCGTAATGCCGGGAACCGCAACCAGGTCTGATAGCTCGGGAGGTAACACCCCTGAAGTCTCAGGAACTTCGAGAGAAAAAACACAGGCTTCAGAAAACCTGGGGAAAAAGAAGGGGCGGCAGCTTTGGGGGAAAAGCTGCCGCCAACACCGGGGACTATGGGGGGAATGCCCCCGATGCACACTGATTTACATCAGCTATAAGAGTCTAAGAGGAAAACCGAACTTTTTGTTCCCCCTTTGGGGGACTTTTTGCTTTGAGTTTGCTGAATCTTGATTTCCAGAGGGTTCCAATCAGTTTTCTGGCATGATGAAAAGGCAACTTCTGGAGGACAAAGATGTCTGTTGAACACGAAATCGAGAACCTGCTCAAGGAAGACCGCAGGTTTCCACCCAGCGATGAGTTCGTCGCGAATGCCATAGCCAAACCCCAACTCTATGAGCAGGCCGCGGAAAACCGCGAGGCCTTTTGGGCTCAGCAGGCAAGAAACCTG
>JAPOHQ010000070.1 GCA_029979375.1 Microbacteriaceae bacterium | reverse complement strand
TTCTGCGGCTAGGTCTGCATCAGCTGTTCCGCATGCGAGTTCCCTCCCACGCCGCGGTTAGCGAGACTGTCGACCTTGCGAAGAAGCTCCAGCCCCGCGCCGCAGGTTATGTGAACGCAGTGCTGAGAAATGCCGACCGACGAGGATATGAGGCGCTGCTTGAATCTTGCCTATCAAGTCTTGAATCCTTTGACCGTTTGGCGATCCTCTACTCTCATCCCAGATGGGTGGTTGCAGAGCTGGCGGGAGCGCTTGAGCTGGATGGTCGGTCGGGGGAACTAGAACAACTACTAGCCGCAAACAACGAGACTCCGGAGGTCAACCTTGCTGCCCTTACCGAAGCGGACCGATCTCATCTCGATGAGCTCGGCCTAGAGAATGCAGGTTTGCTAGCAACGGCTTTCAAGCTCGTGGGCAACCCTGAACCCCTGCTAACCGAAACTATCCGAGTCCAGGATCAGGGTTCACAATTGGTGTCCAGATTGCTGTCAAGAATCGCAGACCGAGATGGTCGCTGGGTCGACATGTGCTCGGGTCCCGGTGGAAAGGCGGCAATCCTCCAGGCGGAGATCTCCGATGCTTCCAATCTCGATTGCTATGAACCGGCCGCTCATCGCGCAGAGTTGGTTCGAGAGGCGTTGGGTGAGGGCACCAAGGCAAATGTGGTGGTTAGTCAAGGTCAGGCAATACCAAAGCAGAGCTATGACGGGGTTCTCCTGGATGCCCCCTGTTCTGGGCTTGGCTCGCTGCGGCGCAAACCGGAGTCAAGATGGCGCAAAACCAAGAAGCAGCTGGCGGATCTCAGGAAGATTCAGCGCGAACTCCTGGAGGCCGGAGTGGACGGGCTCAGAAGCGGAGGCATACTTGTCTACTCAACCTGCTCACCGGTGGTGAGCGAGACCAATGATCAGGTTGCGTGGCTGCTGGAAAAGCGCAAAGACATTGAGTTGGTTGATATCAGCGCGGAACTCACTGCACTGAGCCCCGGAATCAAACTGAACCAAAACCGCAAGAGCGTTCAGCTTTGGACACACGTGCATGCCTCAGATGCGATGTTCATTGCTGCCTTGAGGAAGAAATAGGCTAGCTGCATGCGGATTCATCCTTCGATTCTCTCGGCAGACTTCGGCCGCTTCGCGGATGAGCTTGAGAGTATTCGTTCTGCTGACGCTGCCCACGTTGATGTGATGGATAACCACTTCGTCCCAAACCTCACTTTCGGTTTGCCAGTTGTGGCAAGGCTGAACGAGCTCTCTCCGATTCCGCTGGATGTCCACTTGATGATCTCCGATGCTGATCAACATGCACCAAAGTATGCGGAGCTCGGGGTCGATTCGGTCACCTTCCACTTAGAGGCATGCAGAGACCCACTTGCTCTTGCGCGCCGGCTCCATCGGATTGGCTCAAAGGCGGCGGTTGCGATAAAACCCGCTACTCCGGTCTCCGAACTGGCTGAGCTAGTGACTGAGGTTGACATGATCTTGATCATGACGGTTGAACCCGGCTTTGGGGGACAGCAGCTAATTGAACAAACCCTGCAAAAAGTCGGTTCGGCGCGGGATCTGATTCGCTCCCGAGATGTGTCTGTGGGCCTTCAGGTTGATGGGGGAGTTACCGAGTCAAACATCGGAAAACTAGCCGAACTTGGTGCAGATGTCTTCGTGGCTGGAACCGCCGTATTTTCCGGGGAAGATAGGGCTGAGCGGATATCAGCTCTTCGAGACGAGGCATTGAGCCACTCTCATCAGTAACCTATAGGTCATGAAATCCTTCAACGACCTGTATCTCGAGCTAACCGCCAAGGTTGCCAGTGCCGATGCGAGCAGTAGCTCAGTTCAACTTCTTGAGAGCGGCATTCATGAGATTGGCAAGAAAATCGTTGAAGAGGCCGCAGAGCTTTGGATGGCTGCGGAACACGAGGGTGACGAGCAAGTCGCCCTGGAGGCGTCGCAGCTGATCTATTACATCCAGTTGGCCCTGATTGCGCGGGGAGTACCGCTGAGTAAGGTCGAGGAGGTTCTCTGATGCTTAGAGTAGCCATTCCCAACAAAGGCATACTTTCGGAGAGCGCTATCTCGATGCTTCGGGAGGCCGGTTACGCAACTCGAAGGGACCCCCAGGAGTTGCACGTTGTCGATGAGGCCAACCAGATCGAGTTCTTCTATCTCCGCCCCAGAGACATCGCAACCTATGTTGGCGCGGGCAGCCTCGATGCTGGACTGACGGGCCTTGACCTGCTTAAGGACTCTCAGTCGGCAGCGACTGAAGTCGCAGACCTTGGATTCGGTGGCTCGATGTTCCGGTTTGCTGCCCCGGAGACCGCAGGCATGCAGGAAGTCTCAGACCTGCAAGGCAAGCGTCTGGCAACCGCATATCCACAGCTGATTCGCGACTTTATGAAAACCCATGGCGTTGAGTGTCAGATAGTGACACTCGATGGTGCGGTTGAGTCGGCAGTGCGGCTCGGGGTTGCGGACGCAGTTGCTGATGTGGTCTCAACTGGCAACACCCTGCGCAAGGCGGGCTTGAAGGTCTTTGGCCCAGCCATCTTGGAGTCAACCGCTCGTTTGATTGCCGCTCCTGGTAAGGCCGGCGAGGTTGAAAAGTTACTACGCAGGCTCAAGGGAGTAATCGTTGCACGCGAATACGTGATCTTCGATTACGACTGCCCCAAGGAGCTGATCGAGCAGGCTTCGAAGATTACTCCAGGCTTCGAGTCACCAACAATCTCTCCACTAGCCGATCCGAACTGGGTTGCGATTCGCGCTCTGGTGCGCTCTGCCGACACCAACACGGTTATGGACGAGCTCTATGAACTTGGAGCAAAGGCAATCCTGGTCAGCGCCATTCACGCAGCAAGAATCTGATGCCGGCCATCAGAGTCATTCCCTGTCTCGATGTTCACGACGGGAGGGTGGTCAAGGGAGTCAACTTCGAGAACCTGAAGGACTCAGGGGATCCGGTTGAGTTGGCTAACGAGTATTTCAATCAGGGCGCTGACGAGCTGACTTTTCTGGACGTGTCTGCTTCGGTGGAGGGTCGCAACACGACCTTGGACGTTGTCACCAGCTGCGCAGGCGAGGTCTTCATTCCTCTCACGGTTGGTGGTGGGATCCGAACACTAGACGACGTTGACACACTCTTGGCAAGAGGTGCTGACAAGGTTTCAGTTGGTTCAATGGGCGTCGAGGAGCCCGAGCTTCTCAACCGGATAAGTGCGGTTCATGGCAGCCAAGTGCTAGTCATCTCCCTTGATCTAAAGCGTGCCGACACCCGCTCTGGCTTCGGGGTAACAACTCACGGCGGCAGAAACCTTACCGATCTTGACGCGTTTGAGTGGGTGGCTGAGGTTCAGGACCGCGGCGCCGGAGAGCTACTAATCAACTCAATCGATACCGACGGTACGAGGTCAGGCTTTGACCTTGAGCTCATCGAAAGGATCAGAGGTGTCTCTTCGGTACCGATAATTGCCTCAGGTGGTGCGGGAACGGTCGCTCACTTTGTCGAAGCTGCGAAAGCGGGCGCCGACGCGGTACTCGCCGCAAGTGTTTTTCATGAAAAACTACTTAGCATCGGTGAGGTTAAAGCAGCAATGCAAGAGGCGGGTTTGGAAGTTCGATGAGAGAGCTGGAGCTTGATAAGGTCAGGTTTGACAGAGATGGTCTTGTTCCCGTCGTGGTCCAGGAGCAATCAACCAAACAGGTCTTGATGCTCGGCTATGCGAGCCGTGAGACCTTGGAGGAAACCCTGACCAGTGGACTGCTGACCTTCTTTTCACGCTCAAGGAACGCAAGGTGGCTAAAGGGCGAAACCTCTGGTAACTATCTGCGGGTGAATGCGTTGAGCCTCGACTGTGACGGCGATACCGTGCTCGCATTGGTGTCAGCAGATGGGCCAGCCTGTCACAACGGCACCAAGACATGCTTTGAGGAGCCAATGTGATCAGCTTTGCCGAGGTAAAGCAGCTCGCCGAGCAATACTCGGTGATCCCGGTCGTCCAGAGGCTCTTTTCAGGCACGGAGACACCGGTTGGCATGTATTCCAAACTCTGTGGCAATAGACCCAACACCTTCCTGCTTGAGTCTGCGGAGCAGGGCGTGTGGGGTAGATATTCGTTTATCGGCGTGACCAGCCGGGGAATCCTGACATCCGACACCGAGGCAAGCTGGATCTCAGAGTCTCCTGCGCTTCCCAGTGGCGAACTGAGCACAGAGCCAGCAGAGGCACTGCGTCAAATGCAGGGCGCCTGGAAACAGGCGCCGACTGATTTTCCGCTGAGCTCTGGCCTAGTTGGCTACCTAAGCTGGGGAGCGGTAAATCTGGTTGAAAGGTTGCCGGTACCTGGTGGCGAGGACTACCGCCTACCGCTCTATCGATTCACCCAGTTTGATTCGCTCGTCGTGATGGATCACCAGAGCGCGGAACTGCTTCTCGTGAGCGTGATATTTGTCGATGGAAGCGATCTTGAAAAGCAGT
>JAPOHQ010000006.1 GCA_029979375.1 Microbacteriaceae bacterium | reverse complement strand
ACCCTGTCGGCAACCTCTCGCGCGAAACCCATCTCGTGGGTGACGACTACCATCGTCATCCCCTCGTTGGCGAGCTCCTTGATGGCATCCAGAACCTCATTGATCATCTCGGGATCGAGTGCCGAAGTTGGCTCATCGAAGAGCATCACCTTTGGCTTCATTGCCAGGGCCCGGGCAATCGCGACACGCTGCTGCTGACCGCCTGAGAGCTGAGCGGGATACTTTTCGGCCTGCTCCGGGATCTTTACACGCTCGAGGAGCGAGCGAGCAATGTCCTCGGCCTCCTTCTTGGGAAGGCTCCTCACTTGCCTCGGACCGAGGGCGACGTTGGTCAGCACGGTGAGGTGGGGGAACAGGTTGAAGTTTTGGAAGACCATGCCGGTCTCCCTGCGAATCTCCTGGATGTTTCTGATGTCGGTGGTGAGCTCGGTGCCATCGACAATGATTCGCCCGTCATCGTGTTCCTCAAGACGGTTGATGCAGCGAATCAGTGTTGATTTGCCAGACCCAGAGGGCCCGATGATGACGACGACTTCCTGCTTACCAACCCGGAAGTTGATGTTCTTCAGCGCCTCAAAGTCTTTGAAACGCTTGTAAACGCCATCCATGACGACAATGGCATCGTCATTTGATAGTTCACCTGACAGCTTCGTTGCGTCTGCGTAAACATCACTCATCTCAGACCTACTCCCAGTCTCTTTTCAAGTCGCTGACTCTCGCGACTCATTACGTATGAACCAACCCAGAACAGGAATCCAACGAAAGCCAAGGATTCATAAATCAATCCCTGCCCCAAGAAGTCATCCTGCTTGGTAATGGCCGTTCCAATGTTGAGAATCTCAAGAACACTAAGCGCAGCACCGGCAAGCGTGGTGTCCTTGAAAAGGCTTATGAACTGCCCAATCTGGGCCGGAATCACATTTCTCAGCGCCTGAGGCAGCGTGATGAGGAAGGTGACCTTCAGCGTTGAAAGCCCCAGAGCCTTACCCGCCTCAGTCTGCCCCTTTGGAATGGACTGCAGACCTCCTCGCACGATTTCGGCTAGGTATGCGGCCGTGAACAGCGTAAACACCGTTACCGCTCGGAAAATCTGATCTGGTGCCAGATCTGGAGGAACGAAGAACTCGAGTGCCACTCCTGCCAGTAGCAGCAGAACAAATAGCGGAGCGCCTCGGATCAGTTCGATATAAGTAGTTGTTATCAGCCTCACGATCGGGAAACTCGACCGTCTTCCAAGCGCCAGCAAGACTCCCAGCGGGAAGCAGAGCGCAATCGCCAGAATGGCGATGTAGAAGTTGATTAGGAAGCCGCCCCACTCCTCAAGGGCAGAAAGGCTGAGGGTGTAGTAGATGAATCCAAGAGGCAGCAAAGTCCAGGGGAGGACCCAAAGCAGTCTGGGGAGGCGCCTGAGTAGGCTAACTCTTTCCCGAATCGATCCAACGAGGCGCCCCAGCAAGATCGCCACAACGACACCGCCCGCAAGCAGCCAGTTCGATGAGTCTCCCGATAGCAGTATCAGCAGCACGGCAAGTAGAAAGACCAAGCCGAAGCGACCGGCCAGTTCAAGAATCATCCGGAGCGCATTTTGTTTGGCAGGTGCCTGACGGCGAAGCGATCTGGCAACAAGACCGGCCCAAAAGGCAATGGCAAGCACTGAGGCGCCGAGAACCCACATCTGCTCCTCCGGGAAACGCCCCACAAGCAGCAGCTTAAGATTTACCTCGATAATCTCCCAGCGGCCGGTGACGAATACAAACTGCGCTGCCTGATAGATCAGATAAATCGCGAGACTTCCCGCCACCAGAGTGACGATCCCATCAGCGGGGGAGCGGAAGAGGTTCCGCTTGAGCCAAACCATCATCGCTCCACCAGCGCCAATCTCCGGTTGAAGAAGTTCACCACCAGGCTTGTAACGAGCGAAATTGCAAGGTAAACCAACAGGGTTAGGGTGAATGCCGGAACGGCCGGCGATCCGTTACCAACCGTGATTTGAGCAATCTGAGTCAGCTCAAAATAGCTGATGGTTGCTCCCAGTGAGGAATTCTTGATCAGGTTCAAATACTGGTTTCCCAGTGCCGGCATTGCAACCCTAAAAGCTTGCGGCAGGATCACAATTCGCATCTTCTGGTAGCCATTTAGCGCGAGCGCATCCGCAGCCTCACCCTGACCCTTTGGCACCGCAAGAATCGATCCGCGGACAATCTCGGCAATGTGGCTACTCGTGTAGATGACAAGTGCCACCAGGAGTGCAAAGAATGAGGGATCAAGTCGTAGCCCGCCGGTCGTGCCTCTGCCCTCCACAAAAGGCAGTTCAAGGCTGTAGCCAAGCGCTACCCAAGCGATTGCAATGAAAACCACGAAGGTTATGGAGGCAAAAAGCATGTCTCTGGATGGTTTACCGGTCTTGTCACTAGCGCGGATTCGCATAAAACGAACGAGCATGGCCAGGACAAAGGCAAGCGCAATCACGGCGGCCAGGTTTAGACCGCTCCCGAGGAACCACGGCACGGCGATGCCGCGGTTGGAAATCACCATGACATCAAAGGGTGTCCATGCGTCTTCGATACGGGGGAATGTCTGCAGGACGACCGCTAGGTTCATGAACGTAAGAAGAACCAGTAGTGGCAGATTTCGCACAATCTCGACATAGGCTGCGGCGAGCGTGCGGACCAGGAAGTTTTTGGCGAGTCTGGCAATTCCAATAAGGGTTCCGAGCACAGTCGCCATCAGAATTCCGACGAAGGCCACTCGAAGGGTATTCAGGAACCCTTCGACGAATGCAACCCGCACGGGTTGGCTCTGGTCGAAGTCATTGCCAGGGATTGTAAAGCTGGCTGGATTGTCCAGGAACTTGAGGTTTGTTGGGATGTTACTGCGGGAAACGTTGACCTGATAGTTGTTGTAGAGCCAGTAAACAATCGCTCCAACGAAAACAAGGATGAGGATCTGGAATGCCCATCGCAGGGCTCTGATGTCCCGCCAGATCGGGACTTTCCGGGATACACCTGGAAGGGAACTCGTCACAGCAAGCTCCCTTCCAAGTGCATCCACCTAGTTTTTAGTTTTCTTACCGATTTAGCGGTAAGGAGGTGCGTACATCAGACCACCGTCGGTCCATAGCGCGTTAACGCCTCTCTCGAGGCCCAGCGGTGCTAGGTGGCGGTCGAAGATTTCACCGTAGTTACCAACCTGCTTAACAATCTGGTAAGCGAAGTCAGTTGGCAAGCCAAGGCCTGGATCCAAGACGGCGGAGCCATCGGAACCTGGAACCTCAGCACCTAGGAAGCGAAGGATGCCGACATCGGTGGTGCTGGAGCGGATGCTGTCCACGTTTGCACTTGTGATGCCGAACTCTTCGGCCTGAATGGTGGCGAGAACTGCCCAGTTGACAATCTGTGCCCACTGTGTGTCACCATCGAGCACAGCTGGAGCCAGAGGCTCCTTGGAGAAGACCTCTGGGAGAATCTTCAGCGCGGCTGGGCCATCCGGGTATGCGGAACGGAAACCAGTCAGCTGGCTCACGTCAGAGGACCATCCGTCACACTGTCCGGCAATGAAGGCTTCCAGGATCAGGTCGGTCTCGTCGAACGAGCGAACCTCCCAGCCCAGTCCCCTTCGAGAGGACTCAACGGCTGCGTTACCTTCGGTTGTGGTTCCCTTGGCAACACAGACAACTGCGCCGTCCATGTCTCCCACGGAGTTGTAACCGGAGTTAGCGGCGACCATCATTCCCTGTCCGTCATAGAAGTTGGGGTGCAGGAATGTGGAGGCCTCCGCTCCATCGCGGGTAGCCGTCCAGGTCGTGTTTCTAACTAGGACGTCGATTGAGCCATTCTGCAGAGCCGTGAAGCGGTCTGCGGTCTCAAGGTCAACCATGTCAACGGCACCGGCGTCACCGAATACTGCTGCGGCAATTGCCTTACAGAAGTCGGAGTCAAAACCTACGTGCTCACCGTTCTCCTGAAGAACCGCAAAGCCTGGTAGGGCATCGCGAGTTCCACAGCGAACAACTCCGTTGGCCAGTACTGTCTCGAGTACCGATGGAGTGTCAGCGGCTGCGCTGTCGTTGTTGGTTGATGTGTTGGTGTTCGTGGTGGTTGTGCTACTGCTTGATTCCTCAGCAGTTGTTGCACATCCAGCCAGGAACAGTGCTGAGGCTGTTAGCGCTGCAGATAGCGCTAGAGCTTTTCTCATCACTTCCCCTTTCTATGGATCGATAGCACGGAGGAAGTGGCAAATAACAACTCCGTGATTAGTCGAATTAACCCTTCAAAACTATTGCGATTCAGTGCTTGCTAGAACAGTCCAAAACGATTTGTTACCTTTCCGTGACACAGTCCAGAAAGTGAATTAGCTCAGGCGCCCAACCTTATCCAGGAAGCACTTCGGACAAAGCGATTCATAGGTCACCTTGTCACCGTCGATAGCCACCTGTTCTCCTGCGAACGTGAACTGGCCATTCACAAGTCGCCCATTAAACATTGCCTTTCGACCACAGCGACAGATGGTTTTCAGCTCCTCAAGGCTGTGGGCAATCTCGAGCAGCCGCCGCGAACCTGGAAAGGATTTTGTCTGAAAGTCAGTGCGGATTCCATAGGCGAGAACAGGGACACCGTCCCGAACAGCAATCTCGAGGGCCTCATTAACCTGCTGCTCAGTCAGAAACTGTGCTTCGTCAATTAGCAGGCAGGCGATGGGTTGTGAGGTCTTTTCCTCAAACTCGATCCGGTGCTCGTGAAACAAGTCCCTGAGGCTCTCCGATGGTTGAACCAAGAAGTCAACTTCACGTGTTACGCCCAGCCGACTGACGATCTTGCGATCGCCTTTGGAGTCAATCGCCGGCTTGGCCAGAAGCACATACTGCCCGCGTTCTTCGTAGTTGAAGGCAGCTTGTAGCAGAGCGGTGCTCTTTCCTGAGTTCATCGCCCCGAAGCGGAAGTAAAGCTTGCTCATGAGTGTTGGGATGAGTGTATAGGCGGTTTTGGCTTGCAGCTGTTATTTGCGGATCAATTAGGTCCCCACTTCGTTGTGGACCAGAAGATTCTTTTGCCTGAGGTCCTGTCTCAGTTCAAAAAGCGTGAGTATCACCGCCAAAAAGCGCACCTGATTCTGTATGCCATCAGATCGCGCGCTCAAGACCCAGGGGTCGAACTTGTCGGCATAGACAACTACCGGTCGCTCCGGGAACGATCTGATCTGACGATCGCGGTCAACCCAACCTCTTACCCCCTCAGACGGCTGGTCGGCTCCCTAGGCGTCCAGGTCGTTCAGTCGAGAGGGTTCTGCTCCTCGGAGCAGGAGTTTGCCGACTTGGCTTCGGCGGGCAAGCAGCTGAGGCTAGAAAACTTTTACCGCAGGCAGCGCAAACGGCTTGGCCTGCTCATGCATGGCGATGAGCCTGAGGGCGGGCGGTGGAACTTCGATTCAGATAATCGACTTCCACCACCAAAGCAAGGACTTGGTTTGCCGGAACCTTACTGGCCGGAACAGGATGCTTTGGATGACGAGGTTCGTGCCACTTTGGACGAACTTGAGAGGCAAGGGGTTAGGTTCCGCGGAGAGGATGGGCCACGAAAGTTTGCGGGAAACAGGGAGCAGGCTCTCAGGGCCCTTGAGGACTTTATCGAGAATCGCTTAGACCTTTTTGGCCCATACGAGGACGCAATAGATAGCGGAGACTCCTGGATGGCGCACTCGATGCTCAGCGCCCCCATGAATCTTGGATTGCTGGACCCATTAGAGGTAGCCGGGGCGGCGGAGGACGCCTACCTTAAGGGCAAAGCCCGCCTGGAAAGCGTCGAAGGATTTATTCGTCAGGTAATCGGTTGGCGCGATTATGTTTGGCATCTCTACTGGCACTTCGGCGAGCACTACACAGAGCTGAACAGGCTCGGAGCCTCAGCCGAACTGCCGGAGAGTTGGAAGGGGCTCGATGGCAGCCAAATTGACGCACAGTGCCTTTCCAGCACGATCAGAGAAGTGGCAGAAAATGGCTGGGTTCATCACATTCCTCGCTTGATGATCCTGGGCAATATTGCCCTGCAGAGGGGTTATGCCCCGGGTGATGTAAACGATTGGTTTATCGACTCCTTTGTCGACGGCACTCCCTGGGTGATGCCCGCAAATGTCATTGGAATGAGCCTGTATGCAGATGGCGGTCAAATGTCCACCAAGCCATATGCCGCCGGTGGTGCATACATCGATCGCATGTCCAACCACTGCGGCTCTTGCCGGTTCAATCCCAAGAAGCGCGTCGGCGAAGATGCCTGCCCAATTACGGCAGGCTATTGGTTCTTCATGGAGAACAACCGTGCCCAGCTGAAATCAAACTTTCGACTCAGGAACGCCTACGCCGGTCTCAGCCGACTGACTGACCTCGAGGATGTCATGGAACAGGAAAACAATAGAAGGCGACTTTGACACTCGGGCACTAGCAGTCCTATTCTTTTGACACCGATTCAGGACGTTGGGGAAGACGAAACTGGATCGGAGGAAATCTGTCGCAGGTTGACATCTGGGTGCTTTGCTGCCCAGCAGCTAACAAACCGGCTCTCTCAAGAATGATGCGAGGCCTTGGATTTGCATGCTCTTGGTTCTCACAACCATCTAGGCCAAACAGCTTCCAGTTTCGCGTTAGCGGCAGGCTGAGTGTTGGCGAGGCCCAGACGCTCGCAAGCTCCCTTGCAAGGCAACCGGTGGTATTTGAGCTGAATGTCTTTGGCGAAGAACCCCTGCTGATTGTGGGACATCCTGGACTAGGCGTAAGGCAGATTTCCTTGGATCAGGCCGGCGAGCCAGTTATTCGCCACTCCAGATTGGAACAGTTGATTCTTGAGTCGAACGGAAACGTTCAAGAACTGCGGCGCTCTCTGCGCGTCGAACAGGGACTACCTTGGCTTGATCTACTTGAGCAATATCGCAAATCCGAAATGCGAGTCAAAGGGATGTTGCGGGCTGTTTAAACGTTGCGGAACGCTAGAACGGCATTATGGCCGCCAAAGCCAAAGCTGTTACTGATGGCAACCGCTTCTTTTCGGCTCAGCGAATGTGGTTTGCGAGGAACATTCAACGGAATCTGCGGGTCCTGGTTGTCCAGGTTTAGGGTGCCAGGGCTCATCTGCTCTTTCAGAGCCAGAATCGTGAAAATTGCCTCTACAGCACCAGCGCCGCCGAGCAGGTGACCCGTGGCGCTCTTGGTCGCGGTGACAACTAGGTTGTCGATGTGGGAACCAAACACCCGCTTCAAGGCGGTGAACTCTGCGATGTCCCCAACCGGTGTTGAGGTGGCGTGAGCATTCACGTGTTCGACGTCGCTCGCCTTTGCGTCGGCCTGCTCCAGGGCCGCAATGACAGCCCTGGCAGCACCGGAGCCCTCCGGGTCCGGGGCGGTTATGTGATAGGCATCCGAGGTAACCGAGCCGCCGACTATCTCACAGTAGATCCTGGCGCCACGAGCCTTGGCGGACTCGTATTCCTCCAGGACAAGTGCTCCGGCACCCTCGCCCATCACGAATCCATCCCGATCGGTGTCATAGGGTCTTGAGGCCGCACCTGGATTGTCATTGCGCTTACTCAAGGCCTGCATGGCAGCAAAAGCTGCTATCGGTAGGGGGTGAATAGCGGCCTCTGCCCCGCCGGCCACCACAACATCGGCTTCACCTCGTTGCACGCGGTGGAAACCATTGGCGATTGATTCGTTGCCGGAAGCGCAGGCGGAAACTGCGGTTCTTACGCCCCCGCGGGCTGCAAGGTCCATGCCGATTGCCGCCGCCGGTCCGTTCGGCATGAGCATCGGAACGGTCATCGGGAGGACGCGTCTAGGACCCCGCTCATTAAGAGCGTCATAGGCATCCAAAAGGGTCCAAACGCCACCAATTCCAGTGGCAAAGTCGACCGCAAGCCTCTCTGGCTCAACCTCGGGAGATCCAGCATCCTCCCAGGCTTGACGACCAGAAATAAGCGCGAGCTGAGATGAGGGATCTAGCCTTTTTGCTTCCTGGGGCGTCAGAACCTCTGCCGCGGGAACCTTCGCCTGAGCGGCAAAGGTGACTGGCAACTCGTGCCTAGCAACCCATTCTTGCTCTAAAGTCGCGACACCGCTCTTGCCTTCGAGCAGGGCTTGCCAGCTCGATTGGGCGTCACCACCGAGTGGGGTGGTGGCACCAATACCGGTGACTACGACTCGGCGCATTTAGCCCTGGTTTGAGGTGATGTAATTGACGGCGTCGGCCACGGTGATTAAGTTCTTGACCTCTTCGTCCGGAATCTTGACGCCAAACTTGTCCTCTGCATTGACAACGATGGTCATCATCGAGATTGAATCGATGTCAAGGTCGTCGGTGAAGGACTTGTCCATCTGAACCGCGTCGGCGGCAATGCCAGTCTCGTCGTTAACTAGTTCGGCCAGACCGGCCAGCACATCCTGTTCAGATAGAGCCATGGTTTTCTCCTAAAGGGATTGTCGTTTACGGGTTTATTTTATGGGAGTTCTACAACTTGGGCGGCATAGGCAAGCCCTGCACCAAAACCGATTTCCAAGGCATAGCCGCCTGATTTGACCTGCCCCTCAGCCAACAGACGGTGCATGGCAAGTGGAATGCTGGCTGCAGATGTGTTGCCGGTGTCGACGATATCTTTCGCTACTACGACCGACTCCGGCAGGGCGAGCTGCTTTGCGAACTCGTCGATAATCCTCACATTGGCCTGATGTGTCACCAGGGCTGCGAGGTCTTCAGGCTCAAGCCCACTGGCCTCGAGGGCCTCCTTGGCAACCTTAACCATCTCCCAGACGGCCCAGCGAAACACCGATTGACCCTCCTGGATCAGGGTTGGCCACTCCGTCTTGCCGTCTCGGTAATCGGTGATCGAACCGGTCATGCCGACCTTGTCCCAGTTCCCTCCGTCGGATCCCCAAACGGTTGCAGATATCCCGGGGTGATCGCTCGGGCCAACTACAGCGGCACCCGCGCCATCACCGAGCAGGAAGCTGATGGAACGATCGGTGGGGGAAATGAAATCGGAGAGCTTTTCGGCCCCCACAACGAGTACATACTTGGCAGCTCCTGAGCGAATGAGTGAATCTGCCTGAGCAATGCCGTAGCAGTAACCCGCGCACGCCGCGGAGATGTCGAAGGCAGCAGCGCCCTTCGCGCCGACCTCCTCTGCGAGCAGTGTTGCCGCAGACGGTGTGGCGTAGGGGAAGGTTATGGTCGCCACAATTACGGCATCAATTTCGGAGGGAAAGATACCTGCCTTAGAGATTGCCTCATTGGCCGCCTCGCGGCTCATGTCCATCAGTGAGCGGTCTTTTCCAGCGCGTTTACGGGTAACGATGCCGGTGCGCTGTCTGATCCACTCGTCAGAAGAGTCAATCGGTCCGGCTACATCATCGTTGGATACGGAGATCTCACCGCGAGATGCACCGAGTGCATAGATTCGGGTGTAGGGGGTCTGCGGTGTTTGATTCAGAGTCTTCAAAGGCTCTCCAGTTTCTCCAGGTCCGCCGGGGTCTTCAAGGCTAGTGCAGATAGCTCTGGTGCACCTCGTTTCACAAGACCAGCCAAAGCTCCGGCAGGAGGCAGTTCGACGAATTTGCCACCCGGCGCATTGATGCTGGCCATGCACTTATCCCAGCGAACAGGTGATGCAGTTTGCAGGACCATGGTGTCGACAAACTCCCGACCATTTGTAACGACTGAGCCATCCCTATTGGTCCAAAGCTTCATCTTTGGATCCGAGACCTCAATCGCGGCAGCAGCTTCTCCGAGGGCTTCGACTGCTGATGACATGAAGTCGGTGTGGAAGGCGCCAGCAACCTTGAGCTCGATCACTCGTGCACCGCTTGGTGGAGAAGCGCCCAGTTCTGTGATCGAGTCCTTCAAGCCGGCAACCACCAGCTGGCTTCCGTTGAAGTTTGCCGCCTGAAGTCCAAGGTCGCCCAGTCGCACCTGAATCTCTTCGCCCTCACCGCCCAGAACTGCGGCCATTGAGGTCTGAACCCTCGCGGCTGCATCGGCCATCGCATCGGCCCGAACCCCAACGAGTGCAATTGCATCCTCGTCGCTTAGTACGCCCGCGATGGCTGCGGCCGCAAATTCACCAACGGAGTGACCAACGACGCCATCAAATTCAGATTCTGCCAAGACTTCGCGATAAACCGCGATTGAAGCGGCAACGATTAAGCGCTGGGCGTTGGCTGTGTCTTTGATCTCATCCTCAGGAGCCGTCAAGCCAAGGCGCATGAGATCTCTACCTGCAACGGCGCTTAGCGCCTCCAAACGAGTTTCAATGCCTGGAAAAGCCTCCACCCAAGGCTTGAGGAAGCCCTCCGACTGAGAGCCCTGACCGGGTGCACCGATGATTTTCAAATTATCTCCTTATACCGTTCTCGGAGTCACTGACGAGTCCAAGCGAGATTGCAACCTGCATTACGTAGGCAACCCGGGCCAGCGTGACATCTTCTCCAATTAGGTCTTGAATCCGACGCAGTCGATACCTAACAGTGTTGGCATGAACAAAAAGCGCCTTGGCCGTTGCCTCAAGTGAGCCACCATTTTCAAGGTAACGCCTGAGTGTCTCCATGAGATCGGATGAGTGCTCAGCGAGCGGAAGGTAGTAGCGACCGATGAGCGTTTGCTTAGCAAGCTGGTCGCCTGCCAGCGCACGTTCCGGAAGCAGGTCATCGGCAAGTGTCGGCCGCCTGTTTAGCTCCCTAGAAGCGGCGACGGCGTTTGCGCTCAGCGCCGCCTTTGCAGAGCGTGCAGCATCCGAAACCGTCGGCACAACCGGCCCTAGCATTAGGGGCCCACTTCCAAAGAAGTCGGCAAGACCGCTTGCAATTGTCTGAATGGCTCCTTCGGCCTCTTTGGTTTGTTCAACTAGCCCAATGACCGCAACCTGGCGTCTGCCTTGAATTCCAAGCAGCAGGTCTGCGCCGGCCTTGCGGGCAAACTTCCGCATGCCGTCTGGATCCGAGCTCTCGGGTGCAGAACCGAGCAAGACCGCAACCTGCCCATCCGCCCGCCAGCCCAGGGCAGCAACCCTGGAATTGATCTCTTGGGAAGTCTCGCCGCTGATGATGCTGTCGACCACCAGGGCCTCGAGCCTCGCATCCCAAAGCCCCCTGGCCTCTGCCGCTCGGGCATAAACATCGGCAGCGCTGAAGGCAATGTCCCTGGAGTAGCGCAGCACCGCTTCCCTAAGCTCGGGATGCTCCTCAACTACCCGCTCCTCAACCATCTGAACCACCACGTGGATCAATTGCAAGGTTTCCTGCAACGAGATTGAGCGGAGCAGTTCTCTTGGTGCTGAAGCGAACACGTCGGCCGCGACCCAGGGTTGGCTGCTTGGGTCCTCGTACCACTGGATGAAGCTGGTTATTCCGCTTTGGGCGACGGATCCAACAGCAGCCCTGCGCGCCGGCGGCATTTGCGAGTACCAGGGAAGTGTTTCTTCCAGGCGCGAGAGGGTTGCCGTTGCCAAGTCTCCGGCAATGGATTTGAGCCAGGGGAGGTGCTTAGGCGTCACCACCAGCCGATCCGCTGGTTCCGGCAGTTACGTCGTGAAGCCGGTATTTGTCGATCGCACTCTGAGACACGCTTGCATCCAACTTTCCTTGCGAGGCGAGTTGCTGAAGGACTCGAACGGCAATTGAAGGGCCATCGATCTTGAAGTGTCTCCTTGCCGCAGGCCTGGTGTCAGAGAAGCCGAACCCGTCAGCTCCCAGGGTCGCGTAGTCACCGGGTATCCACGGTCTGAGCATGTCTGGAAGTGCGTGCATGTAGTCCGAGACTCCGACTACTGGTCCTTGGGCATCGGCAAGCTTCTGAGTGATGTAAGGCATGGGCGCGTCTTGGTTCGGGTAGAGGAAGCGCTGCTGGTCGGCCGCCAGACCGTCCTTTCTTAGCTCACCCCAACTGGTAACTGACCAAACTGCTGCGCTAACTCCCCACTCTCGCAACAGAGCCTGAGCCTCGAGCGCCCATGGCACCGCAACACCGGAGGCGAGGATCTGAGCCGGAATACCGGAACCATCGGAGTCAGAAATCTTGTGGATGCCTCGGAGGATTCCATCGACATCAACATCTTCAGGCTCTGCCGGTTGCAGCATCGGCTCGTTGTAAACGGTCAGGTAGTACATCACGTTTGGGTCCGGGTGCTCGCCACCATACATCCGCTCCAAACCGCTACGAACTATGTGGGCGATTTCATAACCGTAGGCAGGGTCGTATGCGACCACGGCTGGGTTGGTGCTAGCAATGATCGGGGAGTGGCCGTCTGCGTGCTGGAGGCCCTCGCCCGTCAGAGTCGTCCTCCCGGCGGTAGCTCCGATCAGGAAACCGCGGACCATTTGGTCGCCAGCCAGCCAAAGCGAATCGGCTGTTCTTTGGAATCCGAACATCGAATAGAAGACGTAGATCGGAATGATGGGTTGGCCGTGCGTGGAGTAGCTCGAACCACTTGCAGTAAAGGCAGCGACCGATCCCGCCTCGTTGATTCCGGTGTGCAGAATCTGGCCGCTCTCGCTCTCCTTGTAGTTCAACAACAACTCGCGGTCAACGGAGATGTAGTGCTGACCGTGTGGGTTGTAGATCTTGGAGGTCGGGAAGAAGGCGTCCATACCGAATGTCCTAGCCTCATCGGGAATGATGAGCTGAACCCTCTCGCCGGTGCCCTCGGAGCGAAGAATGTCCTTCAGCATTCTCACGAATGCCATCGTGGTGGCTACCTCCTGATTGCCACTGCCCTTTCGAGGAACCTCGTAGGCCTTTTCATCTGGCAGCTTGAAGTCGACATACTTACTCCTGCGCTCCGGGAGGAAGCCCCCCAGGGCCCTTCTGCGCTCCAGCATGTATTCGATCTCTGGTGAGCCGCTTTCTGGGCGGTAGTAAGGCGGCAGATAAGGGTCAGCCTCAAGTTGCGAATCCGCGATTGGAACCCGCATCTCATCGCGGAACTGCTTTAGATCGTCCAGTTTTAGCTTCTTCATCTGGTGGGTGGCGTTGCGACCCTCAAAGCTCTTGCCGAGTCCGTAACCCTTGATGGTCTTTGCGATGATGACCGTTGGCTGACCCTTGTGGTTCACAGCGGCCTGGTATGCGGCGTAGATCTTGTTGTAGTCGTGGCCGCCTCGCTTCAGCGACCATATTTGATCGTCGGTCATGTCGGCTACCAGCGCTGCGGTCCTTGGGTCACGATTGAAGAAGTTTTCTCGGACAAAGGCGCCATCTTCGGTCTTATACGTCTGGTAATCGCCATCCGGGGTCTTGTTCATTAGGTCAACCAGGGCGCCATCGTGGTCCTTGGATAGCAGGGCATCCCACTCGCGACCCCAAATAACCTTGATTACATTCCAGCCGGCACCGCGGAAGAAGCTCTCAATCTCCTGAATGATCTTGCCGTTTCCACGCACCGGTCCGTCAAGACGCTGCAGGTTGGCGTTGACCACGAAGGTCAGGTTGTCAAGACCGTCGTTTGCTGCGAGCTGGAGTGCTCCGCGGCTCTCAACCTCGTCCAGCTCGCCGTCGCCCAGAAAAGCCCAAACATGCTGGTTTGAGGTGTCCTTGAAGCCACGCGCTTGCAGATAGCGGTTGAACTGCGCCTGGTAGATGGCGCTGATCGGGCCCAGCCCCATCGAGACGGTGGGGAACTGCCAGAAGTCAGGCATCAGCCGGGGGTGCGGGTAGGAAGGCAGACCACGCGTCGGCCTGGACTTCTCCTGCCGGAACGAGTCGAGCTCGTCCTCGCTTAGACGACCCTCACGAAATGCTCTGGCATAGGGGCCCGGTGCCGCATGGCCTTGGATGTAAATCTGATCTGAGCCGTCCGGGTGGTCATGCCCTTTGAAGAAGTGGTTGAAGCCGACCTCGTATAGCGAAGCGCTGGAAGCGAATGAGGAAATGTGTCCTCCAACCGCAATCCCGGGTCGCTGCGCGCGGTGAACCATGATGGCCGCGTTCCAGCGCATCCATGCTCGGTAGGTGCGCTCGATTGCCTCGTCACCTGGAAAAGCCGGCTCGTCTTCTGGGCTGATGGTGTTTATGTAGTCGGTGGTGGGAACCAGCGGGACATTCAACTGCAGCTCGTGAGAGCGGCGAAGCAGATTGAGCATTACCTCTCTCGCCCTACCCCGTCCCTGGGTCTTTGCCAGGGCATCTAGTGATTCGACCCACTCGGCGGTTTCCTGGGGATCCTTGTCGGGGGTGTTGACGGCGAATGCATCCTGATTGTTGAATGACACTGAAAGCCTCTTTTCGTGGCTGTTTACTGAAAATTCCCTTTTGGGGACCCATAAAGTCTATTGAGGCAGAGATTTTTTTGCTTAGCTATAGACCTAAACAGAGAGAAGGAGTCGATGATGAGCGTTTCTGTCGGCGATATCGCACCGCAGTTTGTTTTGAGCAATCAGGATGGGGAAGAGTTTGACCTATCCGAATATCGAGGGAAGCCGGTTGTCTTGGTGTTTTATCCGCTCTCGTTTTCCGGAACCTGCACCGGTGAGCTTTGCGAGCTCCGCGACAACATCGCTGCCTTCAAGGATGCCAAGGTCGAACTCGTAGGCATCTCGGTTGACAGCAAATTCACCCAGGCCGCATTCGCAAAGGCCGAAAACTACGACTTCCAATTGCTTGCTGATTTCTGGCCTCATGGCGAGGTGACCAAGGCTTACGGAGCCTTCATTGAAGAGCGCGGGCATGGAACTCGAGCAACTTTTGTCATCAATGCCGACGGCCTGGTAGTTGCTAAGTTCACTACCTCTCCGGCCGAGGCAAGAGATATGCAGAGCTATCGCGCTGCCTTGGATCTTCTCTAGCCCAAGTTCTGTAGTAGCATCTTCGACGGGCCTTTAGCTCAGTTGGTAGAGCGCCACGCTTACACCGTGGATGTCATCGGTTCGAGCCCGGTAGGGCCCACTCGACCCGCCAGTGGCAAATATCTGGTTTGCTTTACCTATGACCCAACTTTCGGATCTCATCAAAACCTTCGAAGCGCTTTGGCCTAGCGCCACCGCCGAGGACTGGGATCGCCCAGGTTTGATGCTTGGCCACCCCAGCCAAGAGGTTTCTAAGGTTGTTCTAAGCGTTGATGTCACCGCGGAGGTCATCGCGGAGGCCAGCGAGTCAGGCGCCCAAGTACTGCTTAGCCACCACCCCATGCTGTTGCGCGGTGTCAACGAACTGGGGGAGTTGACCCTCAAGGGAAACCTTGCGGCTAAAGCGATTCGATCCGGCCTGGCGGTATTTGCCGCGCACACCAATGCCGACATTGCCGAGATAGGCGTCGGGCGGGCTCTTGCCGAAAGTCTCGGGATGACCGAAATAGAACCGCTGGACAAGGAAACCGGACACGGCGCAGTTGGCAAGATTTCCGAAACAACCCTGCTGGATTTCGCAAGGTTTATTGCAAGCAAGCTTCCTCCAACTGCTCAGGGTGTTCGAGTCGCTGGAGCTGGTGACAAAAACGTCTCTCGTGTCGCGCTTGTTGCAGGTGCGGGGGACAGCTATCTAGGTCTTGCTCTTAGGTCAGGCGCCGATGTCTTCATAACTTCAGATCTTCGTCACCATCCAAGCCAGGATTTCATCGAGCAGTCCAAGCTCTCGGACGGGCCGGCGCTGATAGACATCGCCCACTGGGCTGCCGAGTGGCTGTGGCTTGACCTTGCAGCGCGCGAGCTCTCGCAGCGTCATCCAGAGTGCGAGTTTGTAGTTTCGGATCTCAGAACCGATCCGTGGGACTTTGCGGTGATGCAATGAAAGTAAATACCTCAGAACTGGAAACGCTATTTGAGATTCAGCGCGACATCCTCGCGCAGCGCAAGCTGGTTGCCGAGGCCAATGAGATTAGAGGTGGCGGCGAGATTGATCAGGTTCGCGACCGCATTGCGACCTTAAGCGAGGCAATCAGTGATCAGCGGCTAAGAGACGAGGAACTCGAGCGGGATCTGAAGCGCCTCGAGAATGATGTCGAACTAGTCGAGAACAGACTCATAAAGGACAATCAGCGCCTAAATGAATCATCCAGCAGCAAAGACATTGCCGGCATCCAGGTGGAGATTGAGTCACTCAAGTCCCGCCTTAGCAAGCTTGAAGACGATGAGCTTGAACTGATGGATCAGGTTGAAATCTCAAAGGCGGAACTAACCAGGCTCCAGGCAGAGCATCTGTCTGCCGAGGCTGAGCTCGAGGCGGCTAAGTCCGATCTCCAGCAAAAACTTGCAGGCTTGAAGCAGGACAGCGACCGCCTAATCTCTGAGATTCAGTCCCTGAAGACTCAGGTTACTGGCGAACTGCTAGAGCTCTTCGAGGCTCGTCTTGCCAAGGGAATCGCTATTGGCAGACTCACGGGTTCGAACTGCTCGGCCTGCAACATGTCGCTGAATTCGACCGCGATGAGCGAGATCTCAGCAGTTGCCGAAGATGAGCTGTGCTCCTGCCCCGAGTGTGGAGCAATTCTGGTTCGCTAATGATTTTTATTTATGCAGATGGAGCCTCTCGCGGCAATCCCGGCCCCGCAGCATACGGCGTGCATATCCAGGACGACAAGGGCACAACGATTGCAGATTTTGGCGAGGCCATTGGAATTGCCACGAACAACCAGGCTGAATACGCAGGTGTAATAGCAGGTTTGAGGTTTGCCTCTCAGCTGGGAGAGTTTCTCGTCACCATCCGCATGGACTCAAAGCTCGTCGTGGAGCAACTGAGTGGGCGTTGGAAGATCAAGAATGCCAACATGGCTGAGCTTGCCGCGGAGGCTATGGGATTACTACGGGACTTCGACGCAAAACTCGAATGGATTCCAAGGGAGCAAAATAGCGCCGCCGATGCAAATGCGAATCGTGCGTTGGACTCTGGGAACTTCGAATCTCGCGGCGATAGCCAAGTTGAGCTTGCCACGATCCAACCACGCAGCATTAGGGCTCCTAGGCAGACTGTTGAGCCAACCACGGTTGTCGTCGTTCGCCATGGTCACACCGTAAACACGTAGAAGAACCTCATTTCCGGTGGCGATGGCACCGACCCCGAGCTCTCAAAACTGGGTTTCTGGGAGGTCGAGCGGGCTGCCGAAGCTACAACGGTCCTATTGGAGCAGTTTGGGTTGCCTGAAATCTCGAAGGTCTACCACTCGCCAATGCTGCGCACGACTCAGACTGCTCTGGCAATTGGGAAGAAGCTGCCGATGGTTCCCGATGCCAGGCTCCGGGAGATTGGCTTCGGCGAATGGGAAATGGCTTCGATGGCAGATCTCGAGACCGACGCCCTTGCCGAGGTTGCTGCGTGGCGAGGCTCGCTTGACTCAAGACCACCGGGCGGGGAGTCTGTAAATGACCTGGCGGTTCGGGTTCAAGCCGCGTTGCAGGAGATTGTCTCTGCAAACCGCGGTCAGACGGTTGCCATAGCAACCCACATGATGCCGACGAGGGCCATTGCGGCCTATGCCATGCCGGGTGCAAGCTCCATCCACTTTGGCATTAACAGCTCCCCGGGCGGAATCAGCATCTATCGCTTCTTTGCGGACTTCGCCGAGGTATTCACAGTCAACTCTTGCGCTCACCTGCTCGAAAAGTAGGCTTGTAGCTGATGGGTCGGCCAGGCGGTCGCGACATTGTCGAGGAACGTCCGGGCTCCACAGAGCAAGGTGGTGGGTAACTCCCACCCGGGGTAACCCGAGAGATAGTGCAACAGAAAGTAAACCGCCCGCAAGGGTAAGGGTGAAACGGTGGTGTAAGAGACCACCAGCAGACAGGGTGACCTGTTTGGCTAGGTAAACCTCGCCTGGAGCAAGACCAAGCAGGAGGCGTTCGAGAGCTGCTCGCTCAAGCCTCCGGGTAGGTTGCTAGAACCCCCGAGTAATCGAGGGTCGAGATAGATGACCGTCAGCGCTTAGCGCGACAGAACCCGGCGTATCGGCCGACCCGTCAAACACTCTCTCTGGCCGCCGCCGCTACACCAATGATGCCGGCGGCATTCAGTAGTTGAGCAGGGACAATCGGGGTCTTTAGATCAAGCAGGGGCAAGAACTCATCAGACGACTTGCTGATTCCTCCGCCGACTATGAATAGTGCAGGGCTAAGCAGCTTCTCCAACTGACTGTAATAGCGCTGCAGTCGCTCTGCCCACTGGGCAAAGCTCAAGCCTTCACGCTCCATCGCGGAGTAGGCGGCCATGGTCTCGTAGTCCACTCCGTCTATTTCGATGTGCCCAAGTTCGGCGTTAGGTATGAGCCGCCCTTTGTAAAACAGTGCAGTTCCGATACCGGTTCCCAAGGTGGTCATCACTATCAGGCCTTTGACCGATCTACCCGCTCCGAAGTCAACCTCGGCAACCCCAGCGGCATCGGCATCGTTCATGACCAAAACCTCTTGGCCCAGCGCCTCGGAGAAAAGCGTCTTGGCATCCAGGCCGATCCACCGGTCGCTGACATTTGCGGCCGATTGGGTAAAGCCGTTCTGCACAACCGCGGGGAAACAGATTCCAATGGGTTTTGGCTTACTCCCGGGCAGCGAATTGACGATGGCCTTGACGACCTGGGCGATGTCCTCCGGCTCTCCGCCATCGGGTGTGCCCAGTTTCAAGCGCTCTGAGGTAAGCTCGCCGGTTTTCGTATCGACAACCGCAGCCTTGATGCCGGTGCCACCGACATCTACTCCGATTGCTTTTTTACCCATTAGGCAATGGTAAGTATTTCTGGCCCATCCTCAGTTATCAGGATGGTGTGTTCGAATTGCGCGGTGAGTGATTTGTCTTTGGTGGTCACAGTCCAGTCGTCTTGCCAGAGATCCCACTCGATTCCTCCAGTGGTAATCATGGGTTCGACCGTGAAAACCATTCCTGGAACTATCTCGGTGTCATAGCCGGGGTCGTCATAGTGGGGAATGATCAACCCGCTGTGGAAACTAGTTCCGACTCCATGCCCCGTGAAATCGCGCACCACCCCGTAGTTGAAGCGCTTGGCATAGCTCTCGATGGCCCGGCCGATAATATTGACCTGCCTTGAGGGGAGTGCTGCTTTTATGCCTCGCATCATCGCCTCGTGAGTGCGTTCGACGAGAAGTTCCGCTTCGGGGTTGGAACCGATAACCACTGTCCCATTTGTGTCGCCGTGGACCCCGTCTAGGTAGGCGCTGATGTCGATGTTTATCAGGTCACCCTCTTCCAGAACGGTGTTGTCCGGAATCCCATGGCAGATGACCTCATTGAGTGATGAGCAAAGCGATTTTGGATAACCGCGATAACCCAGTGTTGAGGGATAGGCACCCTGTGATACCAAAAAGTCGTGCCCGATCTGGTCGAGTTCATCGGTGGTCATGCCGGCCTTTGCGCTACTCAAGACCAGTTCAAGCGCTTGAGCTGCCAGCTTGCTTGCCTTCCGAATGCGCTGAATTGTCTGGATGTCATAGACATCACCACCAACATGAGGAGCCGGGGCAGGCTTTCCTACGTATTCGGGTTTCACGATGCCTGCCGGCACGCTACGCATTGGAGAAAGGCGACCCGGGAGCAAATGGCCGGCTGAATTCTTTGGCATTGCGGCAAGTTTATTTGCCAGCAGGCTAGGTTTTACTCGTGGCTGAAAAGCAAAGCTATTGGTTTAACCAAAGAACCGGGCAGGTCGAAGTCGGACCAAAGTCAATCGCGCTGGATCGCCTGGGTCCATTTGACTCTGCCGAAGAGGCTGCCAGGGCGGAACAGATCATCGCGGAGCGAGCCAGAAGACTCAGGGAAGAGGAAGCCGAGGAGGACTAACTAAAGTTCTTTTCAGCCTCTGGGAAGATACCCGAGCGCACCTCGGATCGGTATGACTTTGCCGCATCAGAGAGCACCTGCCGAAGGTTTGCATATTGCTTTGAGAAGCTGGGGTTTCGGTTTCCGAGACCAGCGAAGTCCATCCAAACCAGGATCTGCCCATCGGTGTCAGGCCCAGCACCAATCCCAATTGTTGGAATCGAGAGCTTGCTCGTGATCTCTTTTGCCAGGGCTGCAGGAATCATCTCCAGGACGATCGCGAAGGCTCCTGCCTCTTCGATTTGCAGGCATTCCTGGAGCACTCGCTCGGCGTCGCTGTCCCGTCCTTGAACTTTGTAGCCAGAGAGCGCGTGTACGGACTGAGGGGTGAACCCTACGTGACCCATCACCGGGATACCGCTGTCAACCAGCTTGCGAATCTGCTCGAGTCGGGGGCCCTCAACCTTCACCGCGGCAACACCAGTTTCCTTCATCACCCTGGTTGAGTTTGCAAGTGCCTGTGAGGCGGATTCTTCGTAGGAGCCGAAGGGAAGATCAAAAACAACCAGGGCGCTCTTTGCACTTCGGGCAACAGCCCTTCCGAAGGCAATCATTTCGTCCAGGGTTACCGGAACTGTTCCGGAATTGGCCAGAACATTGTCCGAGGCGCTGTCGCCGACCAAAAGCACCTCTATGCCGGCCTCGTCGAATATCTGGGCGGTCTGCTGGTCATAGCTGGTTAGGCAGGCGAACTTTTGCCCCTTGTCCTTTAGCTCCTTGAGCGTCAGGGTCCTTATCTTCATAGCTTTCCAAACCTAGTTGTGATGGGAACTCTACGCCCACTGCCAAAGGAGAGCGCAGTTGTTTTGGTGCCGATGGCCCCCTGGGATCGCTTCCACTCGGCCTTACGGACCATCTCGTCAATCTCAGCCACGAGTTCGTGGTCGAAACCGAGGGCAACGATCTCGGGGACGGTGGCAAACTTCTCAATCAGCAAACGAAGAGCGTCGTCAAGCACACGGTAATCGGGGAGACTGTCCTGGTCCGTTTGATTGGGTCTAAGTTCGGCCGAAGGTGCCTTCTCTATTGAACTCACTGGAATGAGCACCTGCTCACGAGAGCTGTTCAGCCAACGAGAAAGTCGCCAAACATCGGTCTTCAAGACGTCTTTGATTGGAGCGAAACCCCCAGCCGAGTCGCCGTAAATTGTGCTGTAGCCGACCGCAACTTCGCTCTTGTTTCCCGTGGTCAGCAGCAGCCTGCCCTCGCTGTTGGATATTCCCATCAGGATCACTGCCCGGATCCGAGCCTGGATGTTCTCTGCGGCAAGGTCGGTAAGCGACAGCAGTGCTTCGAATGCCTGGTGGGGGCCATCTATGGGAACCTCTCTGGCCTCAAATCCGAGGTTCTTGGCGAGTTCTCTCGCGTCGCTCAACGAATGCTCTGAGGAGTAGCGAGAGGGCAGCATGACACCTAGGACGTTGGCAGAGCCGATCGCCTCGCAGGCGATGGCAGCCGAGAGCGCACTGTCAATTCCACCCGAGATGCCAAGCACGATCTTCGTCTGACCGGTCTTTGCGCAGTAGTCCCGGAGTCCAGTAACCAAGACCTCATACAAGGTGGCGGGATCGTCATCCAGAATTTCAACTGCTGAACTTCGCTCGCTGTAGAGTCCGGGCTTCGAGCCAGTTCGCATGATTTCGTTGCCGCCCTTGTCGAGAAGGAAACTGTCGCCATCGAATACCAACTCGTCCTGGCCTCCGGCGAGGTTTGCGTAGGCGAGTGCAAAACCCCGCTGATAATCCCGAGCGGCTCTCCTACGGTCGTTTTGCTTTGTTCGGGTGTAGGGGGAGCCATTCGGTACAACAAGGAGATCTATCCCAGCGGCGGAAAGTTCATCGGCCCGCTCAGTATCGCCCCAGATGTCTTCGCAGATGGCCATACCAATGCTTCGGTTTTTGAAGTAGAACGTTCCTTCGTTGGTGCCTGGCACAAAGTTTCTCCAGTCGTCAAAGACGTCGTAGTTGGGCAGGCGGCGCTTGTCATACCTGGCGAGCACCTTGCCACCGGAAAATGCCGTTGCAGAGTTGTGAGCCTTGGCGTAGGACACCTGAGTGCTGGGCCCAGTAGCCGCTTGCGAGACGTGTCCGACAACGACACAGAGCTCAGGGAACCTCGCCGAAGCGGCGACAAGGCTCTCCAAAGCCGCCTCAGATCGCTCGATTATGTCGCTTCGATAGCTCAAATCACCGAGGGGGTAGCCGCAGAGTGCGAGCTCACCGAAAACAAGAAGGTCGCAGCTAGCTGATGCCTCGCTCATTAGCTTCAGAATCTGAGCAGAATTGTGCTCAAAGTCCCCAACCACGGGGTTTATCTGCCCAAAGCCAATACGGAATTCCTGCACAAGCACTAGCCTATTAGCAGTGTCAGGAGGCTGGAATGGACAAGCAGCAGGAGTTCGTCCTTAGGACCATCGAAGAGCGTGGCGTCAAGTTCATCAGGCTTTGGTTTACCGACGTTGCAGGAACCTTAAAGTCTGTGGCCGTCGCACCGGCCGAAATCGAGGGAGCGTTCGCCGAGGGTATCGGTTTTGATGGCTCTGCGATCGAGGGTTTAGCTCGCACCTCTGAGGCCGACATGCTGGCCATTCCTGACCCGAGCACCTTCCAAATTCTTCCCTGGCGGGGGAGCGTAGATCCTGCCGCCCGCATGTTCTGCGACATCGCAACTCCAGACGGTAAGCCTGCCGCGGCCGACCCAAGGAACGTGCTTAGAAAAGCGCTAGACAAGGCAGCCGCCAAGGGATTCAGCTTCTATGTCCACCCTGAAATCGAGTTCTATCTCCTGAAGAACGCCGAGCTTGGTGAGGATGGCGAACCCCAACCGGTTGATAACGCTGGTTACTTTGACAACGTTCCCGGAGGTACAGCGCACGACTTCAGGCGCCGTGCGGTTACCATGCTCGAGCAGTTGGGCATTTCCGTTGAGTTCAGTCATCACGAGGGTGGACCCGGACAAAACGAGATTGATCTTCGTTACGCTGACGCCCTTTCGATGGCCGACAACGTGATGACCTTCAAGACCGTTGTGAAAGAGGTCGCGATCGAGCAGGGTGTCTATGCCACATTCATGCCCAAGCCATTCACGTCACACCCGGGCAGCGGTATGCACACCCACTTCTCTCTTTTCGAGGGCGACAAGAACGCGTTCTTTGACGCTGCGGCGGACTACCACCTCTCTAATGTGGCCAGGCAGTTCATGGCGGGAATCCTGCGCCACGCTCCCGAGATCACCCTGGTTACAAACCAGTTCGTGAACTCTTACAAGCGCCTTTGGGGCGGTGGTGAGGCTCCGAGCTATGTGAGCTGGGGCCATAACAACCGAAGCGCTCTCATTAGGGTCCCGCTTCACAAGCCCGAGAAGGCTCAGAGCACACGCATCGAGTACCGCGCAATGGACTCCGCAGCAAATCCTTACCTGGCATACGCACTGCTGCTCTCTGCCGGCTTGAAGGGCATCGAGGAGGGCTACGAACTTCCAGCTGAAGCAGAAGACGATGTCTGGGCACTGAATGACATGGAGCGCAGAGCACTTGGGATCGAGGCACTGCCGCAATCCCTAGACCACGCAATTAGGAAGCTCGAGACCTCAGAACTTGCGGCGGAGGTGTTGGGGGAGTCGGTGTTCAACTACGTTCTTGCCAATAAGCGCAATGAATGGGCTGAGTATCGCGCCCAGGTAACACCCTTCGAAATCGAGCAAAATCTCCGCACCCTCTAGATGAATAATCGGAGCAATCCGCTCAGCGAGCTGGCAAAGTTTGGCTTCGAATCCCTCGGCGAGACGGTTGGAAAGCTCGACAAGCTAGTCGATCTCGTCGGCGACTGGGGCCACAGCGCATTAGATGCTCTTTCGAAGTCCGCCTCCCCTGACCGAGCGCTAAATCAACTCCTGAGGCTTGCCGAGCAAGATCCCAAGCCCCTCGGCAAGCTGTTGCAAAAGAGCGACGCGGCGATTCGGCTCTGCAGGGTCTTGGGGTTATCCGAAGGTCTAACCGATCACATTCTTCGGCATCCTCAGGCTCTAGGAATCTTCGCCAAAAAGTCGACTATCCCCAAATCCTTTGCTATCTCAAGCGCATCTCGCGCCGAGCTCAGAGTGACATACCGGAATGCACTGCTACAGATTGCCGACTGGGACTTGGCTCAAGCAAGCTACGCAGACGCTTACCCGGAGGTTTCAAGGGCACTCAGCGATCTCACCGATGCGGTCCTGGAAGCCGCCTTAGTGGTTGCAAAGTCTGAGCTGGCGGAAACTGGCTTCAACCTATCCGGAGTAGATCTTGCGGTTATCGCAATGGGTAAGACCGGCGCACAGGAACTGAATTACATCTCGGATGTCGATGTGATTTACGTAGTTGCCGGTGATAACGACGACCTAATTGGTGCTGGAACACGCCTGGCAACCCGACTTGCCGCTGTCTTGGGTGAAGCCGATGTCGAACCTGGCCTTTGGGAACTAGATGCAAACCTACGTCCCGAGGGGAAGCAGGGAGCTCTGGTTCGCACTCTTGAGGCTCATCGCAGCTACTACGAGAAATGGGCTGAACCTTGGGAGTTTCAGGCGCTATTCAAAGCTCGCTTCGCTGCCGGCAGCAAAGAGCTTGGCAATCGCTACATAGAGACCATCAAGCCAATGATCTGGTCATTTCCCGAGCGCAACAGAATCGTTGAATCCGCTCGACACCTTAGGGGCCGGGTTTTGGAACAGATTCCAGCCGACCAGCAAACGCGCGAGGTGAAGTTAGGTCGAGGAGGCCTGCGCGACGTTGAGTTCACTGCTCAGCTCATGCAGCTCGTCCACGGCGCAGCTGATGAGTCGCTCAGGGTAATGGACACCCTCTATGCTCTCGAAGCGCTGAGCAATGCCGGGTTGCTCTCGCGCGATGACAGAGCTGTTCTGGACAAGAACTATCGCATCCTGCGAACCCTGGAGCACAGAATCCAACTTCTAAAGCTGAAGCGGACTCACCTGCTACCCATAGACCAGGGAGAGCTCAGGCGTATCGCTCGTTCTTTGGATCTAAAGATGAGCGTTGACCAACTACTCGCCCTGCACGAGCGAGTTAGGCAAGAGGTAGCGGCCCTGCACGACTCCGTTTTCTACAGGCCGCTGCTAACCGCCACCGCATCACTATCTCCGGGAGAGGTGCAGCTAAGCAGTGAAGACGTGCTGATTCGTCTCTCAGCCCTTGGCTTCAGCGACCCTCAAGGGGCCGTTAATCACATCACCGCACTTACCTAAGGTGTCTCCCGGAGAGCCACAATCCAGAGGACCTTGCTACCGGTATTGATTCGATGGATGGCCGAGGGCACCGAACCCGATCGCGCACTCTTGAGTTTCAGGCGTTTAAGCGAGGCTCTCGGAGAAACGCATTGGTTCCTAAAGATGCTGCGCGACTCTTCAGGGGCGGCCGAAAGACTCATGAGGGTCCTGTCCTCATCAAGTTTTGTCGCCAGGATTCTTGACCAGATTCCGGACAGCTCAGCGTGGTTTGGGGACGAGTCAGCACTTCGCCCGAGCTCTCTTGAGGCGATCGAGGCCGAGATGCGTGCGCTGATTGAGCGCTACGAGGATGGTCAGGCAGCGGCGGAGCTCGTTCGTCAGATCAGGCGCCGTGAGGTTCTCAGGGTCGCTATCGGTGCTGTTCTCGGAGCCCTGAACATGGGTGAGATCTCAGCTGGTCTAACCGCGATCATGGACGCCTACATCAGAAGCATGCTTGCGATAGCAATCAGGTCAGGCGGTGCTGAAATCGACTTTGGGGTTATCGCGATGGGTCGCTGGGGTGGGGCCGAACTTGGCTTCGGTTCAGATGCTGACGCGATGCTGATTTACCTGTCGGACGATCAAGCGGCCCAGGGTGAGGCTGAGCGAATCAGTTCAAGCCTTCAGGTCCTCGTTAAGGACTCCCTGATGAAGTTCGAGATCGACCTCGACCTCAGACCAGAAGGCAAGAATGGCCCTAGGGTTCGCTCGCTCGGAAGCTATGCCAACTACTACGAAAAGTGGGCTGACACCTGGGAATACCAGGCTCTACTGAGAGCAAGGATGGTGGCTGGAAGCGAAGAGCTCAGGGAACAATTTGACGGACTCGTTGCCCCCTACCGCTATCCCGAGAAACTCTCTAACTCGCAACTGACGGATATAAGACGCATCAAGGCTCGTGTTGAGACAGAGAGGCTTCCGCAGGGCGCCGACCCGAGCCGACACTTGAAGCTCGGCAAGGGATCGGTTTCTGATGTCGAGTGGCTGGTGCAGCTCTTCCAGTTACGTTATGCGGCGGGGGGGCAGCGACTTCGAACACAGGGAACTCTGGATGCCCTTGACGCCCTAGCCGACCTCGGCCACATCTCTGTGCAGCAGGCCAAGGTGCTGAGAGCCGGGTGGCTTATCTCCTCGCGCTGCAGGAGCGCTCTGGTGCTGTCGGTGGACAAGCTTCTGGACATCTTGCCAACCGACATTAAGCAGCTAGAGGCCATGGCACGAATCATGGAATATGCCCCCGGTTCTGCAGCGCAACTGGAACAGGACTATCTCTCGGCAACTCGAAAGAGCCGAGCGGTCTATGAGGAGTTGTTCCTAAAGTAGAAAGGAGGCAGGTTTCCCTGCCTCCAATCTTTGGAATTTTCTAGACGCCGTAGTAGAGCTCGAACTCGTAAGGGTGAGGACGCTGAGCCATTGGCTTGATTTCCTTCTCACGCTTGTAGTCGATCCAGGTCTCGATGAGATCCTCGGTGAAGACATTGCCTTCGGTGAGGAAGTCGTGGTTCTGCTCGAGGTTGTTTAGAACGCCGTCGAGAGAGCCTGGTACCTGAGGAATTGCCTTTGCCTCCTCTGGTGGCAGCTCATACAGGTCCTTGTCCACTGGCTCGTGTGGCTCAATACGGTTCTTGATTCCATCCAGACCCGCCATCAGCATCGCTGAGAAGGCTAGGTATGGGTTACCTGAGCTGTCTGGTGCGCGGAACTCGATTCGCTTGGCCTTGGGGTTTGAACCGGTCATTGGGATACGAATGGCGGCCGATCGGTTTCCTGCCGAGTAGACCAGGTTAACTGGCGCCTCGAAGCCCGGAACCAAACGGTGGTAGGAGTTGATAGTTGGGTTGGTGAAGGCAAGGATGCTTGGAGCGTGCTTCAAGATTCCACCGATGTACCAGCGAGCCATGTCGCTTAGGCCACCGTAACCGCTCTCGTCGTAGAACAGTGGCTTGCCGTCCTTCCAGAGGCTCTGGTGAACGTGCATACCGGAACCGTTGTCGCCAAATAGAGGCTTTGGCATGAAGGTAGCGGTCTTGCCGAACTGGTTGGCTACGTTCTTGACAATGTACTTGAACTTCAGGATGTCGTCCGCGCTCTTGAGGAGCTGGTCGAACCGGTAGTTGATCTCGCACTGCCCGGCGGTGCCAACCTCGTGGTGCGAGCGCTCAACCGAGAGTCCCGCAGTCTCGAGCTCCAAGACGATGGCATCACGAATGTCAGCT
>JAPOHQ010000069.1 GCA_029979375.1 Microbacteriaceae bacterium | reverse complement strand
CCTTGCCCTTGAACTTCAGGAAGGTAAAGGCATAGGCAGCGTTTGCCGCAATCATCAGAGGCAGGATGGTCGCCGGAATCGTCACGGCGAAGGTATTAATGAGGGAGTCGAGCATGCCCGACTCCAAAGAGTTTTCGTAAGCCTCCAAAGACCACACCGTGCTCAGCGGGTTAAAGAACCCTTCCCACCACGGTGAGATTTCAGCTTCCGAACGAAGCCTGAGTGAGGTGATCAGAAGGCCGATGGTTGGAATCGACCAAATGGCGACCAGGATGGTCAGCGAGATGGTCGAAGCCAGATTGGTCCTCTTCAAAAAGTTCTTCACAGCGATCATCGGAGGGTCTCCTGCTGTCTAACGGTTCTGATCTGCAGCCAAACCAGCGGGATGATCAAAACCACGAGGACCATGACCACGGCAGACGCGGAGCCGATGTCTGAATTTTCGAAGTAACGCTTGTACCACTCAAAGGCCAGCACGCTCGTGTTGAAGTTGCCTCGAGTCATCGCCAGGACGATGTCAAAGATCTTCATGACCATGATGACGACGGTCACGAATACGGCCATCACAGAACCCCAAACCTGGGGCAAGATGACCCGCATAAACAATTGGAGCGCATTGGCCCCATCGATACGGGCAGCCTCCAGGGTCTCCTCCGGTACAGCCTTTATGGCGGCAGAGATGATGACCATGGAGTAGCCGACCTGGAGCCAGACGATAACGGCCATCAGCAAGAAGCTGTTAAACCTCAGGCCGTCAATCTGCATGATTGGAACAGGCTCGGTCACACCGAAGCCCTCAATAATTTTTTGAGCCAGTCCGATCACGGGGCGGCCGGGTGCAGAGTAGGCGTAGAGATAAGACCAAATTGTCGCGGCCGCAACGAAGCTGATCGACATGGGCATGAAGATCAGGCTCTTGAAAATCTTTTCCCGCCTCGGACCCACGTTGTTCCCCAGCTGGGCAACCAGGGTTCCGAACGCCACGGTCACTGCCGGAACGAAGAGAACCCAGAGAAAGTTGTTGAGCAAAATACCGAGGAACTTTTCATCAGTGAAGAGCTCGGCGTAGTTTGCGATTCCAACCCACTCTTCGGTCTTCCCTTTGATTTTCATGAAGGACCAGACAGCGGTTTGAATGAGCGGCGCGATTGAGACGGCAATCAACAGCACTAGGGCCGGAGTTAGGAAGGCCCAAACCTGAACCTTCTGGCTGATTCGAGTTGGAAGGAGGTTTACCAGGAAACTAAGGAGCCAGTAGAGACCGTAGCTGGCGACGACACCAAAAATGATTGCGACTATCGCAAATGCAATGTCTCCCGCCATTGGTCCTCCTGCTATTCGAGATTTTAGCTACTAAGACACCAAGTGGTGCCGAGACTTATGCCCCGGCACCACTTGGACTGTCTAATTGATGACCCTCTAGGGGTCGTCTGATTAGTACTTGGAGTCGATGCGTGCTGCGGCCTCGGCCCAGGTGATGTTACCTGCGACGAAGTCGGTACCAGCAGCCCAGAACTCAGCGTTTACCTCTGCAGGCATCTGGTCTGAACCGTCGAAACCGAATACAGCAGCAGCTGCCATTGCCTCACCGATCTTGCGGTTCAGGTCGTTCGGGTAGAGCGAGCTGTCGAAGTTCTTGTGAGGGGAGATGGCTCCAGCGGAGACCATTTCCTTCAGAGCGTCACCGCTGGCGATGAAGGCTGCAACTGCAGCAACATCCTGGTCAGCGTGACCATCGAAGATAGCGAAGATGTCTCCACCACCGATGACACCGGCCTGTGCACCCTCAGGGGTGGTGATGCCGAATGCGTCGAAGTGGCTGTAGTCACCAGCTGCAACCTCAGCCTGAATCTCTTCAGGGGTGAAGGCAACGATGAACGATCCCTGGCGGAGCATGAAGCACTGTCCAGCTGCCTTTCCACCGGTCTCGAATAGAGGAGCGGTGTTACCAAAGCCATCAGCGGCCATACCTACACCGCCACCGTTGACCTTGCCATCAGCAAGAAGACGTGCGGCAACGTACTCAGCAGCCTGGGTGATCTCAGGAGATGCGAAGTCTAGGTCTCCCGCGATCCACTGTGCGTACTTCTCAGCACCGTGGAACATGAGAACGTACTGCTCCATCCAGTCGGTAAATGCCCAACCAGTGGCTCCACCGGACTCAATACCGGCGCACCATGGGTAACCGAGGCCCTCAGCCATGATCTTCTCTTCGAGAGCGATCAGCTCAGCCTCAGTGGTTGGAACGGTTAGGCCGTTAGCGGCGAACTCAGTTGGGTTGTAGAACACAAGTGACTTCATGTTTGCCGAAACTGGCAGACCGTATAGCTCGCCGTCAACAACGGCTAGCTGGTCCCAACCAGGAACCAAGGTCGAAAGCGCACCGCTGGTGTCAAATACCTGGTTCAGAGGAAGTAGGTAGTCAGCGAGGTCCTTTAGACCACCTGGCTGTGGCCAAAGAGCAATGTCTGGCTCCTGACCAGCTTCGATCTTCACCTTGATGTCGGTGTCGAAGGAAGCAAGCGAGGTGAACGTGATCTCAATTCCGTTGGCCTCACCGAAACGAGTCAGTGCAGCCTGGAAGTTTGCGGCATCTGCCTCGCCGTAACCACCGAAGATGGATACCTTGCCATCACCAGCAGGAAGTCCGCTGGTGTCAACGGTGTCGCCACCGCCGGTGCTTGTTGAAGTGTCTGAATCTGAGCCACTGTCAGTAGCACAACCTGCTAGTCCTAGCAGGGCAGCTGCTGAAAGAGCGACGAACTTCGAAGCTTTCTTCATGTATAGCTTTCCTTTCATGGGCGCGAGACCAGAGTGAGCCCCGGCGCTGCAGAAAGGGTAAGGCTTCTCATCCTCAAAATCACGCGGTTTGACACAGAGGTTATGAAATTGTAATCGCTTACAGTTTTTACAATTTATAGCCTAGGAATCAGACCCTCTTCGAAAGTGGCCGTGACTGGAATCGGATCTGACAACTCGCCAACAAATTTGCCATCTCTAAAGTTCACAAAACCAATAAAGAACCACTCGCCGGATGGCTTTTGAATGACGCGACCGGCATAGAGCTCACCTGGCATAAATGGCTTTGCACCGCGGAAATCAAGGCCTTCGAGGTTTCTTGAGCAGGGCACCGAGTAGGTGTAGTCAACCTTTCCATAAGCGGCCAACAATTCGTCATTGAGCTCCCGCCAACCGCAACAAAAGATGATCAGTGGAACTCCGTCGACCTCCGCATACTGGAAAACTTCCAAGTTGGCGAAGCTGGAATCACTATCTGAAAGCGGTTTCAATACCTGCCAGTTTTTTAGGTCCTCGGATACCGCATGGCCCATTACCCCCGAGTGCTTTTCGCCCCTTGTCCGACCCCTAGCGGTGATCAGCATGTGCCAGATATTCGATCCCTCTTGCTTGTAGACCCAAGGGTCACGCCAGTGCTCATTGCCGTCATGCCCGACCTGGCCGACCTTTTCATAGTGCTCACCATCAGCCACCACGAGAGGGTTGTCGAGTTTGTGCCAGGTAATCAGGTCATCGGAAATCGCAGCACCTATCGACTGCACTTTGCCCTGTGTCTCCCTTGAGGTGCCGGTGTAAAACATCCTCCACTTGCCGTCGTCGCCCTTGACTGTGCATCCGGTCCAGGTGGTCCAAGAATCAAACGCTGGTGACTCACTCGGTGATAGGGCATCGGGCAGAACTTCCCAGCTCACAAGGTCCCTAGAGATCGCATGGCCGACGTTGGTGTTGCGATGCCGGCGCTCCGGATCTCCGAGCCCCCTCGAGGCACACAGGTAAAAGGCGTGGCAAACATCACCGTCCCACACATACCAACTGTCCCAAATCCATCGATCTGGGAGCCTAAGTGCCATGTGATTGCCTAGTTAGCTGGGATTGGGTTGAGGGGAGAAATGGCGGAGGCCGTGGGATTCGAACCCACGAGGCATTGCTGCCCACTGGTTTTCAAGACCAGCTCCATCGGCCGCTCGGACAGACCTCCGTGTAGGAGTTTAGTAGCTAAACCAGATACTCCAAGCCCTCGATAGATGCCAAGACCTGGGCGACACCGTCGTCATCCACGGCCGCAGTTGTTGCCGTTGCCGCCAGCTTCACCTCATCCGGAGCCTGTCCCATCGCAAACGCGTAGCCGCCGTTTTGCCTTGCCCACTGGAACATCTCGATGTCGTTTCTGCCATCGCCGATGACAACCACTCGGCTTGGGTTGAGCTCATACTCTGTTCGAAGTCGCTCTAGGCCATGACCCTTGTCGATGCCTTTAGGTGCGATGTCTAGCCAGGCGGTGTAGCCGATGGCATAGGACACGCTCTGCAAACCAACCGACTCCATGAGGGTGAGAAACTCATCGACATCGTGGTCGGGTGAAAGCACCACCACCCTGCTCACCGGGTGATGCAATAGCTCCTCGAGTGGAGTCTCGAAGTTGTGCTCACCTAATGCGTAGGTCGGGAAAGGCTTGTGAAAGCGATAGCTGCCGTCGGCGTCTTCAACCGCA
>JAPOHQ010000068.1 GCA_029979375.1 Microbacteriaceae bacterium | reverse complement strand
CTAATCTGATGTGTTCGTCCTGTCTCCAGGCCAATTTCCATAAGCGCGGCGGTTGGCAACAGTTCGATGCAGCGGTAATGCGTCACCGCCGGTTTGCCATCGTGAGAAATTGTGAACTTGTATTCGTGTCGCATGCTCCGGGCAATCGGAGTGTCGATGGTTCCAGTTGCGGGATCCGGATGACCCTGCGCGAGAGCGTGGTAGGTCTTTTTGACGCTGCGGTCACGAAAGGCCTGCTTCAAAACCGAGTAGGCTCGCTCCCACTTGGCCAACACCATCAGACCACTGGTTCCCACATCTAAGCGCTGGACGATTCCCTGCCGCTCGCTTGCCCCAGAAGTTGAAAGCTGAATGCCTCGGGCCAGCAGCACACCGGGCACACTCGGTCCCTCAAACCCCTGGGAGGGATGGGAGACCACACCGGCGGGCTTGTCCACGACAATGATGTGCTCGTCCTGAAACACGATCTTCAGCTCAGCCACATCCTCAGCCTCAACCCGCACCTCACTGGCCGCCTCGTCGAGATCGACCGCAATCAGTTGGTCAGCCTCTAGCTTCAGGCTCTTGGGTGCGATTTGGCCATCGACTAGAACCTTGCCATCCTCGATCAGGGCAATTGCTCGAGTGCGAGAGATGCCAAGCATTTTGCTCAGGCCTGCATCCAGTCGCTCACCAACCCGGGCATCTGGGACCGGCAGTACCCTACTTGGCACGCCCGCCACCAATCTCGTCGCCAAGCATGGTGCGCAGGATAGCGAGGCAGACTGCTGTCACCAAGAACGTGTCGGCAAGGTTAAAAATCGGGAAGTTGAACGGAATCTGGATGAAATCAACCACGTGTCCGTTGAAGAAAGTCGGTGGTTTGAGTGCGCGATCAATCAGATTACCGACCGCACCACCAAGTGCCAGCCCGGCAATCACCGTCCACACCAGCGTCTTGGCGCGGAGCGCGTAATAGCCAATTGCAATTGATGCGACGAGCGAAATCGTGGTGAGGACCCAGGTGGCCCCGACGCCGAGCGAGAAGGCAGCTGCGTCGTTGTAGGCCAGGCGAAACTGCAGTAGTTCACCAATTACCGGAACTGACCCTTGGCCGAAAAGCTCTGACTCAGCCCAGTACTTCGTTGCCTGATCTAATCCAACAACGACAAGGGCTATCGGAATAAATAGCAGGCGCCTAGCGCTTGCCTTCACCCTCTACTTCGTCTTCTTCGCTCTCGAGCTCTTCGTCGTCCTCCAGCTCCTCGTCATCAGCCTCATCCGCTAGGGATGCTGCAGCGACGGGGGAACCGATTGGGGCTGGCTCCTGGTCGTAGTACTCAAACTCAACCTCGGCGTTCTCTGCCGGCTCAACCTCACCAGAGATGTCGCCGAACGCTTCCTCGGTAAGAATTTGCGATAGCTGCTCCTGGATGTAATCACGCAGCTTGGAACGGTATTCAGACTCAAATCGCTTAAGGTCCTCGATTGAGGACTCGATGCTCCTGCGGTCTAGTTCCATCTGGTTCAGGATTTCGCGAGCCTGAGCCTCAGCGTCGCGAACCAGGCGAGCTGCTTCGCGCTGAGCATCGCGGATCAATTGCTCGCGCTTGACCTTGCCCTCGTGCACGTGATCTGCGTGCAGCTTTTGAGCGAGTTCGATGATGCTTCGTGAGGCATCAGTGTCCTCGGCGGCTGGTGCCGGCACCGGGTCAGCAGCCACTGGGAAGGCTGGCATCTCGGCGGAATCCCCCTCCACGCCTGCAGCGCTGCGAGTCTTCAGCTCCTCATTCTCAGCGATGATTTTGCGGAGCTCGACGACCACCTCGTCTAGGTAGTCATCCACCTCATCCTGGTCGTATCCCTCACGGAACTTAGTGATCTGGAACCGCTTGGCCAGAATGTCTTCAGGGGTCAACGCCATCGTCTGCCTTTCCGTGCGTTTGGAAAATCCTTGACTATGTTATTCCCCTCTAGAGGCTGCGAGCAAAGCCCTGCAAAATAATCACGGCAAACAGCACCAGGGTCCAAGCCAGGTCAAGGGCAATTGGACCCAACCTCAGCGGCGGAACAAAGCGGCGCACAAACTTCAGCGGAGGGTCTGTAAGGGTGTAGGCAAAATCCAAAATCGGAAGCAGCAAACCCTTGGGACGCCAACCTGGACTCATGCTCATTACGAGATCGGCCACAAAGCGCCCGATCATCGCGTAAAAGAAAAGCTGGAGCGCCCAGTAGAGAACGAGACCTACGATGCTCATTAGAAGCCGGCGAGCTCCTCGTCGCCGTCATCGTCAGCGTCTGCGTCGGTTACGGTGACGCTTGCTGGGCTGAGCAAAAATACCTTCGGGGTGACGCGCTTGACGCTGCCTTCAAGGCCTTCCTTCAGACCAATCATGAAGTCGAGCATCTTGCGGGCATCTGCCTCGCTGAGTGCGCCGATATTCACAATCACCGGAACTCCCTGGCGGAAATGTGCGGCAACCTCTTTAGCGTCCTGGTAACCCTGTGGCTCAAGCGTCACGATCTCCGACATGTCGGCACTGCGACGGGGCCGGGGCGCTGCTGGCTTTGGCTTTGCCGGAGCGTCTGCTGACGCTGACTCGGATGACCCGAAGCCGAAGAATGACATTACAGAATTCATTACACCCATGATTTGCTCCTAGAACTTACCCTCCAGACTAGGCGGTAGTAGGGCGCGGGCCCGTTATTGCGCTACCAACTCGGATGTGTGTCGCACCCATGGAAATCGCTATTTCGAAGTCATCGCTCATACCCATAGAGATCTTGTCGGCCGTCGGGGCTAAGGTCTTCAGCTGCTCAGACGTGGCCACCGCTCGCTCAAAATCACGCTCCGGCTGTCCATCCAGGGAGGCCACAGCCATCACGCCGAGCAAATTGAAACCATCAATCTCGTGCAGCGACTCGGCAAGCGGGAGCAGGTCAGCCTCCGCTACACCGCCGCGGTTTAGATCGTCGGTGAGGTTCAACTCAATGAAGCCCGAGACTGCCCTTGGTGTGCGGCCGAGCTGCTTGCTGAGCTCACGAACCAGGCTTGCGCGGTCAATCGAATGGATGCAGCTGGCGTATTCCAGCACGCTCTTGACTTTGTTTGACTGCAGCTGCCCCACAAAGTGCCAGTCGGCATCGCCGACGCCTGCCTGGCTCACCTCAAGCGCCTTTGGCCTAGCCTCTTGGTCACGATTTTCACCGAAAGAGCGCTGCCCGAGGGCATGCAGGTCAAGCACCAATTGTGCTGGGTGATTTTTAGTCACCACTATCAGATCTACGGAGCCGGATTCTCTTCCGGCTGCTCGTTCTGCTGCCCTGATTCGCTCCTGAACTGAGCGGTATCGCTCAGCAAGCCCCATTAGCGGAAGAACTCTGGGAGATCTAGATCGTCACCAAAAAGGCCGGCATCGCTCTGGCGCTTGGCATTTGCTGGCTCGAGCTCTTCCTCGGCCGCAAAGCTAGGAGCTTCGATCGCCTCGACCTCGGTCGGCTCTGCTGCAACGGCCTCTGCAGGAGCTTCGCCAGCAATACTCTGCGGCTCTGCTGCCACGATGGCTGCCGACTCAAACTTGCGGTAGGTCGGAGCTCCACCGTCGAAGCCAGCTGCAATAACCGTGATTCGCACCTCGTCGCCCAGGGTGTCCTCGATTGTGGCACCGAAGATGATGTTGGACTCGGGGTGGACAGCCTCCTGCACCAAGCGAGCGGCGTCGTCGATCTCGTGCAGACCCAAATCGGATGCACCCTGAACAAGCAGCAGCACTCCGTGCGCACCCTCAATGGTTGCCTCAAGTAGCGGTGAAGAGACCGCAATCTCTGCAGCGCGAATAGCTCGGTCCTCGCCCTTGGCGGTGCCGATGCCCATCAGGGCCGAACCGGCTCCCTGCATCACGCTCTTGACGTCGTTGAAGTCCAGGTTGATAAGGCCTGGAACCACGATCAGGTCGCTGATTCCCTGCACACCAGCTCGAAGCACGTCATCCGCAGTCATAAAGGCCTCTAGCGCGGAGATCTTCTTGTTGGTCATCTCAAGCAGCCGCTGGTTCGGGACCACGATCAGAGTGTCTACCTCTTCGCGCAGCGCCTTGATGCCCTCATCGGCCTGAACTGCACGGCGCTTACCCTCAAAGTTGAATGGACGGGTCACGACACCGACCGTCAGAGCGCCGAGGCGCTTGGCAATGCGAGCTACCACCGGGGCAGCACCGGTTCCGGTACCACCGCCCTCGCCGGCGGTGACAAAGACCATGTCGGCACCCTTGAGGGCTGCCTCAATCTCGCCCTCGTGCTCCTCAGCAGCGCGTCGACCCACCTCGGGATCGGCACCAGCACCCAGACCACGAGTGATGTCGCGGCCAATGTCTAGCTTCACATCTGCGTCGCTCATCAGAAGTGCCTGAGCATCTGTGTTGACCGCTACAAACTCGACACCGCGCAGGCCAGCCTGAATCATGCGGTTTAGGGCGTTTACACCGCCACCTCCGACGCCGACGACCTTGATAACTGCCTGGTAATTGGGCTGGTTCACTTCTCTGCCTCCTGCTCTGAAACTCTCAAGTTAAGGCTGAGGCTTAACTCTTGAAGAAGTTTTCATTTAGCGGGAAGAAGGTAGATGTTGCCGCCACGCAATCTGGTTAGCAGCTTGGGCGTGTCGCGAATGGCGCGGGCCTAGTTCGGGTAGCGAACCACCGGGGAGGTTGGTGAGGAGACAT
>JAPOHQ010000067.1 GCA_029979375.1 Microbacteriaceae bacterium | reverse complement strand
GTTGTAGGCGAAGACCCTCAAGCCCACCCCGATCTGATTGGCCGCAACTCCGGCTCTGCCTGGTAGTGATGTGGTATCGATTAGATCTTGAACCAGCGCGGCGATCTTGGTTGGGTCTGCTACCGGATCGCACTTACTCTTGAGGACTGGATCCCCAAAGAGCCTTATCTCTCTTTCGCTCAAGCCGCCAGGCCGTCGACCACAAGCGCAGCGAGGTCCCTCGCGGCCTGTCTGGTTGCCGGGTGAAGCTTGTCAAACTGGATCGCGGCACCAGCGGCAAGCATTGGGTCATAAGGGATTCTCACAACCGCACGAACTCGAGTCTTGAAGTGATTCTCAATCTCATCCAGCTTGACCAGCTGGGTGCCGTAGGTGGCGGTGTTCAATGCCACAACCGAATTCTTAACCAGATCTCCAAAGCCATTGCTTTCAAGCCAAGTGAGGGTCTCAGAGGCAAGCTTGGCCTCATCGACCGAGCCACCGGACACGATTACCAAACCATCGGCCCGCAAAAGGATGGCTCGCATGACGCTGTGAACAATGCCTGTTCCGCAGTCGGTGAGGCAGACGCTGTAATAGCGGGAAGCAATGTCGGCAACCACGTTGTAATCGCCCTCGTCGAAGGCCTCCGAGAGCATCGGGTCGGTATCAGATGCGAGCACGTCCAGTCGCGTCTTGTCTCTGGACACATAGTCCGAGAAGACAGTGAAGCTCGTGATGCCACCCGCCTTCTTGACCACGTCGCGAACCGTCCGCTCGCTCTTTTGCTCAACGCGCTCGGCAAGTGTTCCTCTGTCGGGGTTGGCATCGATAGCCAGGATTCGATCCTCCCGAACCAGCGCCATGGCCATGCCAATCAGCGTGGTGATGGTGGTCTTGCCTACGCCACCCTTGCGAGTCAAGACTGGAACGAAGCGTGTCTCACCCTCAAGGTTCGAGTTAATTCTGGTGTCGAGATTCCTGCGGGCTCGAACCTTCTTGTTATCACCCGGGTTGATTTTTCCGAAGGTCAGCTTGTAGAGGGTGCGGCGCCAGAAGGTCTCGGGAACGACCCTTGGGCGAGCCTCGTCCCGCAGGAGCCTGTCAGCCGTGAGCATGCTCGCGGGTTCGGAAGCTTCCTGGATAACGGGGTCGACAGGGACCTGCTCGCCATCAGCCGAGACTGAAACGATTTGGCCGGTCTCTGGATCCAACTCAAGATCCGAGAAATCCGCCTTTTCCCCCGATGAGAAATCTTCGGATGCGTTTCGCATACTCCGCCTATTCGATAACTGCTATCAGGTCGCCGCCCTCCACAGGGGTGGGGCCGGCAACTCCAAGCCTTACAATTTTGCCACTAATTGGAGCCGCAATGCTCGCCTCCATCTTCATCGCCTCAATCGAGGCGATTGGATCTCCCGCATTGACCTGAGCGCCAACCTCAACCTTTGGCGTCACAACACCGGTAAATGGCGCAGCGGCGTGACCCGGAATGGTCGGGTCGGCCTTCTCCGCGGAGGCCTCTGCAACCTGGATGCTGTGGTCTCGGACGGTGACAGGCCTGAGCTGGCCATTGAGCTTGGCCATAACTGTGCGGAAGCCCTTCGAGTCAGCCTCCGAAATTGCCTCGAGACCAACAAACAGCTGTAGACCCTTGCGGAGCTCCACAACGTGCTCACCGTCAGGCTCCAGGCCATATAGGTAGTCAAGGGTTGCAACCGAGTCAAGGCTTCCGTAGTTTGACCTAACCCTCTCGAATTCCTTGGTGGGTGCCGGAAAGAGCAGCTGATTTAGCTTGCCCCGGCGCTCGGATGCGTCCTCTGAGCTAAGGGCTGCGCTGTCCTCTTGGCTGATCGGGGTCAGCTCGAGGTTCACCTTCTTGCCCTTGAGAACCTTTGACCTGAATGGCTCGGGCCAACCGCCAGGGAGGTCACCGAGTTCGCCGGCCATGAATCCAATCACGGAGTCCGGAATGTCGTACTTCTCGGGATTCTGCTCAAAGTCGGCAGGGTCGGCCCCAACGGCAACCAGGTGGAGGGCAAGGTCTCCAACCACCTTCGACGAAGGGGTGACCTTGGGGGGCCTACCCAGAATCTTGTTTGCGGCCTCATACATCTGTTCCACCAGCTCAAAGCGGTCTCCGAGTCCAAGGGCAATCGCCTGCTGCCTCAAATTAGAGAGCTGACCCCCTGGAATCTCGTGTCGATACACACGTCCGGTTGGACCCGGAAGACCTGACTCGAACGGTGCGTAGACCCTCCGCACGGCCTCCCAGTAGGGCTCGAGGTCGGTGACCGCATCGAGATCAATCTCGGTGTCACGTTCGGTATTGGCAAGGGCCGCAACCAACGCCGATGCCGATGGCTGCGAGGTGGTTCCGGCCATTGGTGCGCTTGCAACATCGACCGCATCTACACCAGCTTCGATGGCCGCAAGCAATGTAGCCAACTGTCCCCCTGCTGTGTCGTGGGTGTGCAGGTGCACCGGCAGATCGAAGCGCTCCTTCAAAGCACCGACGAGCTTCGTTGCGGCGGCAGGTCGCAACAGGCCCGCCATGTCCTTGATTGCCAAGACATGGGCACCGGCCTTGACGATCTTCTCGGCCAGTTGGAGGTAATAGTCAAGGGTGTAGAGCTTCTCTGCGGGGTTGTTCAGATCAGCGGTGTAGGACATCGCAACCTCGGCAAGAGAACCTGTGCTTTGGCCAACCGCGTTGATTGCAGGGGTCATCTGGTCGACATCGTTCAGCGCATCGAAGATTCGGAAGATATCCACTCCGGTGCTTGCCGCCTCAGCGACAAAGGCCTCGGTCACCTCGGTGGGATAGGGCGTGTAGCCCACAGTGTTTCGGCCGCGAAGCAGCATCTGGATGCAGATGTTTGGAAGCTCCGCGCGCAGTGCCTCGAGCCGCTCCCACGGATCCTCACCCAAGAAGCGGAGTGCGACGTCATAGGTTGCCCCACCCCAAGCCTCGACGGAGAGAAGCTGCGGGGTCATCCGCGCAACATAGGGCGCGGCGGCAACTAGGTCCTTGGTTCTAACTCTCGTGGCTAGCAGTGATTGGTGAGCATCGCGGAAGGTCGTGTCGGTGACCAAGACTCGATTTTGACTCTTCATCCAATCTGCGAAGCCCTTAGCTCCAAGCTCATGCAGCAGGTCTCGCGAGCCCTTTGGCGCAGCGGCATCGAGGTCAACTGCTGGGAGCTTGCTGCTTGGTTCAATCTTGCCCTCACGTGACCCATAGGGCTTGTTGACTGTGACCTCTGCCAGCCACTGCAGCACCTTGGTGCCGCGGTCTTGGGAGACCTTTGCTTCGAGTAGCTCTGGGCGCTCATCGATGAAGTGGGTCGAAAGCTCACCAGAGGCAAAGGTTTCGTCCTCGAGGACCGCCTGTAAGAAGTTGATGTTGGTAGCAACTCCCCTGATTCTGAACTCGGCCAGAGCTCGCTTAGCTCTCTCGACCGCGGATCGGAAGTCTCGGCCTCTGGTGATCAGCTTGACAAGCATCGAGTCGAAGTGAGGAGAGACCTCTGCACCGGTGGTTACGGTGCCGCCATCGAGCCTGATACCTGCGCCTCCCGGGGAGCGGTAGGTCGTGATCATTCCGGTGTCAGGGCGGAATCCAGCTGCCGGGTCCTCGGTCGTGATGCGGCACTGAAGCGCGAAGCCGTGAGGTCGAATCTCCTCCTGCCTGAGCCCAAGTTCCTCGAGCGTCTCCCCCGCCGCGATCCTGAGCTGCGACTGAACCAGGTCAACATCGGTTACCTCTTCGGTAACGGTGTGCTCCACCTGGATTCGGGGATTCATTTCGATGAATACGTGCTTGCCGGTGTTGGGGCCATCGGTTTCGATGAGGAACTCAACGGTTCCGGCATTTTGGTAGCCGATCTCCGTTGCAAACGCGATCGCGTCTCTGAAGAGTTGCTGCCTGAGCTCGTCATCAAGCCTCGGGGCCGGCGCGATTTCAACCACCTTCTGGTTTCTACGTTGAATGGAGCAGTCGCGCTCGTGAAGGTGCATCACATTGCCGTGGGTATCGGCGAGGATCTGAACCTCGATGTGGCGAGGGCGGATTACGGCCTGCTCGAGGAAAACTCTTGGGTCTCCGAAGGCGCTGCCCGCCTCGGTCATGGCGGCCTCAAGGGCTTGCGACAGTTCCTTCTCGCTCTCGACCTTGCGCATGCCGCGGCCACCGCCGCCGGCCACGGCCTTTACAAACAGCGGAAAGCCAATCTTGGCTGCCTGGCTCAGGAGCTTCTTTGCATCATCTGAGGACTCGGTGGAGGCTAAAACTGGGACATTTGCCCTGATGGCTGCGGCTTTGGCATTTACCTTGTCCCCCGCTAGCTCAAGGATCTCCGGAGCGGGACCAACAAAGGTGATGCCGTTCTCTCTCGCGGCAGTTGCGAGGTCGGGGTTTTCACTGAGGAAGCCATACCCGGGATAAATTGCATCGGCTCCGGACTCCTTGGCGACCCGAATCATCTCCTCGACGCTCAGGTATGCGCGAACCGGTGACCCCTCTGCCTTGATTTCGTAAGCCTCGTCGGCCTTGAGGCGGTGAACGGAGTTGCGATCCTCGTAGGGGTAGACGGCAACCGTGCTTGCCCCAACCTCAAAAGCCGCGCGGAACGCCCTGACGGCAATCTCTCCGCGGTTGGCTACGAGAATCTTTTTGAACATTGAACCTCACTGAAACTAAGCCCGCCTCAGTGCGGACAACACATAAAAAGGTAGCCTATTTCAATGCACGTGCTGAGTGTGAGTTCGCTAAAGGGTGGCGTCGGAAAGACCACCGTGGCCCTAGG
>JAPOHQ010000066.1 GCA_029979375.1 Microbacteriaceae bacterium | reverse complement strand
GGTAAGAATCCAACAGGCCGAGGTTGGCACTCTATTCGCCAGTGGCGGCCTTATCGTGATGTTTGCATCGTTACTCGCATTTTCGCTCGCCGGACTGCTGACGCTCTCAAACACCATTGTGTTTTTCCTGGGCTTGCGCTTACAGAACACGACATTTAGTTCTATCTCCTCCGCTCTGATGAGGTTTGCAAGGGCCAAGGCGAACTCCTTCTAATGACAAAGCTGACATTTGGCTACTCGTCACTTTCGGATCGAGTGAGCAACATTCAGCCTCCGAAATGGCAAGGTGACTTCGAATTTCTCGTCGTCACGCAAGGGGGGAAGTGCAGAGCACCCATCGGCTCGAGGCACATTCAGATGACGGACACTGGAGTTGCCAAGTCTCGCAATGAGGTGCTACTTCAAACCAAGGGTGAGTACTTAGTTTTCGCAGACGACGACGTAGTTTTCACAGAGGGTTTAGACGCAGTGGTCAAATATCTCGATGATCATTCGGATGTGGACTTGGCTTTGGCCAAGGCAATTGATGAGTCTGGACACGAGAGGAAGAGATACCCTTCCACAAGCCAGAAACTCAATCGATTCAATAGTGCCCGCGCCGCAACCTACGAAATGGTGGTTCGAGCGGAACGGGTGAGAAGTAAAGGAATAACTTTCGACACAAATTTTGGTGCTGGAGCAGCAAATTACCTCGGTGATGAGTACATCTTCATATGCGACCTTCTTGCCGCTCGTCTCAAAGCCGTCTACCTACCGATAGTGATTGCGAAACATCCCAAAGACTCCTCGGGTTCAGGCTGGGGTTCGGAAAGGGATCGCATTGCCCGAAGCAAAATCTTTACGAGAGTTTTTGGCAGGCTTGCGCCAGTGGTTCGAGCACTGTTTGGTCTCAGGCGGTTAGCGTAATTGGGCGGCTTGCAGAGCTATTGGAAATTCATTTGGGGCCGTTAGCGCGTCAAGACAGTATCCTCGGCGAGCAATTCTCCATCGATATAAACCTCAATGTTGATTGTGTAGCCCGCTCCAGTGTTGCGCTTGGTCAATGAATAAGTCTTACCTGGGGCAAGTTCAATTGGGTCGACTTTGAGCCATCTCCCTGCAACCTTCGCAGTGAGCCGGCGGCCCTCATAGCCCTTTGTATAGATTGCTATGTAGCCGTTATAGGTTCCGATCGTGACCTTTTTCTCTGATGTCTCTGGTTGGCTTTGGCCCTGACTTAGAGAAAGATAGGCGGCCTCAAGGTTGACTAGGGGAATGCCCTTGCGCAAGACGTCGTCCACTTTTGTGCCCGTGCTCTTCATGACCGCAAGAATCTGCTCACTCGAAACTTCTGGAAAAGCCTGTCTAAGCACAGTGAAGGCGGCGGCGGCGGCTGGGGTGGCTGCCGACGTGCCAGAGCCCGTTTGGTAACCGTAGGTGTCGGCGGACTTTGCAAAGTCAGGCGCTAGCAGTTCAATCTTGTTCGACATCGTGACGTACCAAGAAATCTCCGCCGCGGAATTGACCGAACCTACCGCAACCACATCTTTCAGACAGCTCGGGAAGATTGATGTTGCCACATCAAGCATTGGAGTGTTGCCCGCAGCCGCAAAAGTGATAACTCCCCTTTCCCGAAGCTCTTCAAATATGCTCGCCAGCTCTACAAGGGCGGGATTGTTGTCGCATAGCAGCCAACTTCGGGGCATTTCCGTAAACAAACCCCCGAAAGACAGGGATACGGCAACCGTGTTGTTTGCCTCTGCCCGATCGGCGATATACCTGGCGGCGGCAGTTATCCCATCGAGGGTGAGGTCAACGTTAGCCATCACTATGTTCGCCTCGTTGGCGATTCCTCCGGCAGCTTGATCATTTGGCGTGCCAGCTGCAATTCCAGCCACCATGTTCCCATGGTTCTCTGCCAGAACGGGATACCCAGCCACAGTTCTCTGGGATGCAGCAGCAGGGCCGGTCTGGAACTTTGTGCCGTTCGGGCAATAGTTAGCGGTGTATGACGCGTAGAGGCAATAGCCATCTACGACTTTTCCTTGAAAATACTCGTGATTTAGGTTTACACCTTGATCAATAAATGCGATTGACGCGCCTTCGCCCTTGTAGCCTGCGTCCCAAACTGCCTTCACTCGCATCATGTCCCAGGCAGAGTCTGTAACGGCATTGGCGGCAGTTGGATTCCCAAGCGTCAGAATAAGAATAGAGAGGAAGCCAAACCACCTACGCATATTGATGTCCTTGCTCTTGCGGCGTCTTTATTAGGCAACGCTGATTTCCGAGCGAATGCCCATAGCAGTCTAGGCTTTTGTCATGATCGCATCACTCGGTTGGGTCCGGAAAGCCGTAATTCCTGCAGCAGGACTTGGGACTCGTTTTCTGCCCGCCACGAAGGCCCTCCCCAAGGAAATGCTTCCGCTGGTAGACAAGCCAGTAATTCAATACGTAATCGAGGAGGCGGTCCGCAGCGGTCTCCAGGACCTGCTTATCATCACCGGCCGCAACAAGAACGCCCTCGAGAACCACTTTGACCGCGTCGCCGAGCTCGAGGAAACGCTCTCGAAGAAGGGCGACGAGAAGCGTTTGTTTGCCGTCCGAGAGTCGTCCCAGCTAGCCGACATCCACTACACCCGACAGGGCGACCCGAGGGGCCTCGGCCACGCAGTCCTGCGCGCCAAGAGCCACGTTGGTGACAACAGCTTCGCCGTCCTCCTGGGTGACGATGTAATCGACTCACGCGACGATGTGCTGAACCAGATGCTTGAGGTTCACGAGCGAACCGGGGACAACGTTGTGGCCCTGATGGAGGTTCCGGAGAGCCAAATACATTTATATGGAGCGGCTAAGGTGGCCAGCACCTCAGGCAATGAACTCGTTCTTGAGGGACTGGTGGAAAAGCCCGAGAGCAACGCCCCAAGCAATCTTGCCGTAATCGGAAGGTATGTCTTGAGCGCGAAAATGTTCGACATCTTGGAGAACACAGGGCCTGGTCGCGGCGGAGAGATTCAGCTCACTGATGCCCTGCAGCATGCCGCTAAGCATCCCGAGAAGGCTGGCGGCGTTCGCGGAGTTGTGTTCTCAGGTCGCCGCTATGACACCGGAGACAAGCTCGACTTCATCAAGGCAACCCTCAGGATTGCGGTCGATCGCGAGGACCTCGGCAGCGAGCTGAGAGCCTGGCTTAAGGACTTCGCTAAAGGGATTTAGTCCGTTTGCACTTCTCGGAGCAGTAACGAACCTCGTCCCAATTCTTCGCCCAGGACTTTCGCCAGACCATTTCCCTGCCGCAGCGCTTGCAGTTCTTGCTTGGGAGATCCTGCTTCTTTACCCCGCGCAAGCTACTGACTATCAGGTGTGACGACTGTGAGCTTGCTCTTGGGCAGATCCATCATCTCGATCCAGGTGTTTCCGACGGCCAGCTTCAGGGGTTCGCCTTCCTGAGTCGATAGCAGGATTGGTGCCTCGATGTCTCCCTTTGACCAGATGCCCTGGTAGTAGTAGCCGTCGGAGAAGATGTGGGCGATGCCCTCGTTGTTCTCAAGCATGGCCTTGGGAATAGCACCGTACTTTGGATCAACGAAGCTGAGGTCGTGGGCGACCTCCATCACGACAACGTTCTTGGCAACCACGCGCTCCTCCCCAAGCTGGAGGTGTGGGGTGCCGTCTTGAGTTCTGAGCCAAGCGGCCTCCTCGGCCAAGGACCAGGGGAACTTGCTGGTGCCGAGCTCCCATTCGGAGTGCATCTGGGGATACTTCACACCAAGTCCCAGTACCGGGGTGCCGAGCGAAACGGCTGTTGGTATGGCATCAAACTCGAAGCTTGCCTCCGGCGCTGGCTGCTCCTGAGCATAAAGTTCCTGCAACTTGGCCGCCTCGAAATAGAGGTTCCAAGGCGCTACGCGAGACTTCTCCCGGTAATAGGTGTCGTTGTTCATCTCGGTGTCTTCATCGCTCATGACAAGACCGGTCTTCTTTGCGGCCGATTTGAACGGTGCCTGGCCTCCCGAGTAAACAAAGACTCCGTCATAGGGATCGATGATTACCGCATCCACCGGCCTCACGGAGCGGACTGGCCCAATTGCCTCCGGCATCCGGGAGTGCCACACCGCCAAAAGCCGAGTCAGACCAATTTCAACCCTTGTGACATAAACCACATCTGCGGAGTTCAACGCGAGCTGAGGGCGACCATAGGTCGTGTTATCGATCTTGGCCATAACGGCTGGCAGAGCCAGATTGGCATTCTCCCCCTCTAGGTAGGGAACGCCAGTCAGCGGTGCAATCTCATAAACCGGTTCGGGCTCTGGCTCCGGCTCGGGTGTCTGGGTAGCGGTCTGAGTCTGGGTGGGAGTGGGTGTTGGCTCTGGTTCCGGTTCGCTTGCGCAGCCGGTGAGAGTTAGCGCCAACGCCACTAAAACTGCGGTTAGTCTTCGCATTCCAACAAGTGTAGAAGCGGGTTTGAAAGCTTTAGCTTGATTTAGCGTCGATTTCGGCAATCAGGTTTTCAACCAGATTCTTGATCTCATCCCGAATTGGCCGCACCGATTCCACGCCTTTGCCAGCCGGATCCTCGAGCTTCCAGTCGAGGTAGATCTTGCCCGGGTAGAAGGGGCAGGCATCTCCGCAACCCATTGTTATCACGTAGTCCGATGCCCTGACATCGTCATCGGTCAGCACCTTGGGCTTTGCCGCAGAGATATCAATTCCAAGCTCGGCCATGGCCGCAACCGCGGACGGGTTTACCTGATCCCCGGGCATCGTTCCGGAGGAGCGAACCTCAATCCGGTCGCCGGCAAGATGGTGAAGAAACCCCTGGGCCATCTGGGACCTCCCCGCGTTGTGAACGCAAACGAAC
>JAPOHQ010000065.1 GCA_029979375.1 Microbacteriaceae bacterium | reverse complement strand
GTGCTAGAGGCAGCCAAGCTGCTTGACCTCGAGCCATACCTAAACCGCAAGCCAAAGGCCCTTTCGGGTGGTCAGCGTCAGCGTGTTGCAATGGGTCGTGCGATTGTGCGTAAGCCTCAGGTCTTCCTGATGGACGAGCCGCTATCGAACCTCGATGCAAAGCTTCGTGTCCAGACTCGTACCCAGATTGCCTCACTACAGCGTCGCCTCGGTGTCACCACCGTTTACGTGACCCACGACCAGGTCGAGGCCATGACCATGGGTGACAGGGTTGCTGTTTTGAAGGACGGCCTTCTGCAGCAGGTTGACACCCCAAGAAACCTCTACGACAAGCCACAAAACGTTTTCGTTGCCGGCTTCATTGGCTCACCTGCCATGAACCTGCTATCGCTGCCAATCGTTGACGGCGGAGTGCAGTTCGGTGACGAGGTGCTACCGATCGACAAGGCGGTGCTCTCGAAGGCAACCGGTAGCAAGGTAACCGTAGGTATTCGTCCAGAGAAGCTCAGCCCAGCGCCACACGGTCTCGTTGTAGACGTTGACGTGGTTGAGGAGCTCGGAAGCGATGGCTACCTCTACGGTCGTGCCCAGCTTGATGGTTCGGAGCAGAACATGGTTGTTCGCGTCGATCCAATCGACCACCCAAAGGCTGGCGACAAGATTCACCTGCACGCAGACAAGGACGCAGTCCACGTCTTCGATGCAGAAACTGGAGAGCGCCTGAACTAGTAGATGGCCTCCAGCCTCAATATCACGGCTGCCACGGCAGATCCCGCACTTCTGGATCTGCCGTGGCATTTGCCATTGGAGACCTGGCCAAAAGAAAACATCGCCGCCCTTCCCAAAGGCCTCTCCCGTCACACAGTTCGCTTCGCGCACCTAGGCAATCACGTCATCGCCATCAAGGAGACCCTGCTTGATTTGGCAAAGCGCGAATACGAAATGCTCCGCAGGCTAGAGAAGCGAGATGTTCCCTGCGTGGAGCCATTTGCGATCATCTCGAACAGGCAGGATTCCGATGGTGGTGAACTGCCCGCGGTTCTTATCACCCGGCACCTCAAGTTCTCGCTCCCCTACCGCGCGATGTGGTCGCAGGGCCTACGGGAGCAAACTGCGAAGCGACTGGTGGATGCCCTCGCTCTGCTGTTGGTAAGGCTTCACCTAATCGGCTTCTTCTGGGGCGATGTTTCGCTCTCTAACACGCTGTTCAGAAGGGATGCCGGCAAGTTTGCCGCCTACCTCGTGGACGCTGAAACGGGGCAGCTGTTTGAAGGAAGGCTTTCAAACGGTCAGCGCGAGAACGATCTGGAGATTGCCAGGGTAAATATCGCGGGAGAGCTAATGGACCTGCTGGCATCGGGCAAGGCCAGCGATATTGACCCCAACCAGATCAGCCAGCGAATCGTCGACAAGTATCACGAGCTCTGGAAGGAGCTGACTGCGGTTGAGGTCTTCGACAGCTCCGAGAGCTGGCGCATCTCAAGGCGTGTCGAGCGCCTCAACGAACTCGGTTTCGACATTGAAGAGCTCTCCATGGTCAAAGACGACGAGGGCCACACGGTCAAGATTCAACCCAAGGTGGTGGATGCGGGGCACCACGCGCGCAGACTGCTGCTGCTCACCGGCCTCGATGTCGAGGAAAACCAGGCGCGCAGGCTTCTTAACGACATTGACCACTACCGGCTAGAGCACGGCAGGCCCGGCGCAGACGAAGAGGTCATGGCTCACGAGTGGCTCTCAAACATTTACGAGCCGGTGGTGACCGCGATCCCAGCGGAGCTAACCGGAAAGCTGGAGCCCGCTGAGATCTTCCACGAGGTCCTTGAGCACCGCTGGTATATCTCGGAGAAGGCCGGGGCCGATGTCAGCCTTGAGCAGGCGGTAAACAGCTACGTCAGGGAGGTGCTCGCCACGCGTCGGGATGAGGCCGCCTATCTGGGCACGACAACCATTACCGAGGGTCTAACCCTCGCTGAGCCCGTGCCAACGGGTCTGATCGTGGTGGCTGACGATGATGAAGAGGGTGACTGGCGAGATAAGGTCTAGCGCATGCTAGCGATCTGATACAGCGCAACAGAAGCCGCAATTCCCGCATTCAAGGATTCGGTGCTGGCGCTGATCGGGATCGACACGACCTGGTCGCAACGCTCGCTCACCAACCTGGAGAGACCTTTGCCCTCGCTTCCAACGACCACCAGGAGTGGCTTGTCGGCAAGTGCGAATTCTGGGAGTTGAACGTCGCCATCGGCATCTAGACCAATAACAAATACCCCGCGACGCTTGTATTCGGTGATGACCTGATTGAGGTTCGCGGCTAGAGCAACCGGAACTCTCGCTGCAGCTCCGGCCGAGGTCTTCCATGCCGAGGCAGTAACACCGACACTTCTGCGCTGGGGAAGCAATATGCCCTGAGCGCCAAAGGCTGCCGCGGAGCGGATGATGGCACCTAGGTTTCTTGGGTCCGTGATGCCATCGAGGGCAACAATCAGCGGAAGAGTGGACAGCGAAAGCGCACGATCCAAAAGCTCATTGGGATCGGTGTATTTGTAGGGAGGAACTTGCAGAGCGATGCCTTGGTGAACAAAGTCCCCGCCTGTGAGTCGATCGATCTCCGCCCTGGTGACTTCGCTCACCGGGATACCTCGGTTGTTCGCAAGGGCAATGGCCTCGCGAACCCGATCGTCAAGCTCGATTCGCTGGGCGATCATCAAGGCCGTCGCTGGGATGCGGGCCCGAAGCGCCTCAACTACCGCGTTGCGACCAGAGAGCACCTCGGAGGCACTCTTTCCAACCCCCTTGGAGGTAGCCACAAACTTGCCCTTCTTGGGCTTTGGCGCCTGCTGGCTGCGCTGCTTTGCCTTGTAGGCCTTGTGGTACGGACGGTCCTCCGCCTTGGGCGTGGGCCCTTTACCCTCGAGTGCCTTGCGGCCGTGACCTCCCGTGCCCTTGGTTGGACCCTTCTTGCCTTTGGCCGCTCCCGGCCTACCTGGTTTTGCCATTAGCTAAGACTCCAATGTGTTCCGCTTGCCGAATCCGAAAGCTCAATACCACTTGCCAGCAGCTGGTCCCGAATTCGATCCGCGACTTCAAAGTTCTTCTCTTCCCTAGCTCGGTTGCGCTCTGCAATGAGCTCCCTGACCAAAGCGTCGAGTGCCTGGTGCTCCTCGGAGGCTCCTGAGGACCACTGGTCGGGTGCCAATCCGAGCACAGAGAGCATCTTGTGAACTTCGGACCGATGCTCAGCAGCCTGCTTGAGCTGTTGCTCATCCAGTGCGGTGTTGCCACTGGTAACCGAGTCGTGGATAACAGCGAGCGCCGCTGGAATATTCAGGTCGTCATTCATCTCGGCAACAAAGGCATCTGGCAGACCGGCTCCGTGATCCATCTCCGAATATTGGGTCTCGGCGAGCTCTCGCTGCGCACGAGCCAAGAAGCCGTGCAGGCGCTCCAGCGCAGCTTCGGCCTCTTGCAGAACGCCCGGCTGGTAATCAAGCACCGAGCGGTAGTGGGCGCTGGCCAGGTAGTAGCGAACCGCCTGCGGAGTTGCGAGGGCAAACAGATCGGACGAGCTCACGGTGTTGCCAAGGGACTTGGACATTTTTTGACCCGCGATGCTCACCAGACCGTTGTGAATCCAGTAGTTGGCAAATCCGTGACCAGCCGCACTGGACTGTGCGAGCTCGTTCTCGTGATGCGGGAACCTAAGGTCAAGGCCACCGCCGTGAATGTCGAAGCTCTCGCCTAGGTAATGGGTCGCCATCGCCGAGCACTCGATATGCCAACCTGGTCGCCCCCTGCCAAACCTTGATTCCCAAGCTGCCCCTTCAGGTTCACCGGGTTTTGCGCTCTTCCAGAGTGCAAAGTCTTGGGCGGCACGCTTGCCCCCGCCGGTCTCCTCACTCTCCATGTCTTCAAGCTTCTGGTGGGTCAGCTCGCCGTAGCGAGACCACGAGGAAGTATCGAAATAGACGTCGGCAGAACCCTCCACCTGATAGGCGTGACCTGAGTCCACCAGCTTCTCAATCAGTGCCAGCATCTGGGGGATGTGGCCGGTGGCTCTCGGTTCAACACTCGGGAGCTCGAGATTCAGTCTGCGGTAGTCGGCTGCAAAGAGCGCCTCGTTGCGATGGGCCAGCTCCCAATACTGTGTGCCGGTCTCCCTAGCCTTCTCCAAGACCTTGTCGTCGATGTCTGTGACATTGCGCACCACGGTGACCTTGTTACCACTGGCTCTGAGCCAGCCCGCGAGGAGGTCGTAGACCAGGGCCGAGCGAAGATGGCCGATGTGGGGTTCAGATTGCACCGTCGGTCCGCAAACATACATGCCAACTACACCGCGCTGCTGAGGCTCGAACTCTCTCAACTCACCGAGCCGAGTGTCGAAAAGCTTCATGGGCTAAGCCTAGCTTTGGGTTCTAACCAGAGCCGTTGCGACCGCCGCTACACCGCGAGAATCTGCCAGGAAGCCAAGGCCGTCCGTTGTGGTAGCCAGAACCGATACCGGAGCGCCAACCACCTCGCTGAGGTGCTGCTCCAGCTCGAGGCGTCGTGGCCCAATCTTTGGCTTCTCGGCGACGATCTGAACCGCCACATTGGCAGGAACAAACCCGGCCTTGGCCAATAGCTCGAGTGACTCCTTGATGAACCTTTCACCGGAGGCTCCCGCGTATTCCGCTCGGTCGGTGCCGAAGTTGGAACCGATATCTCCCAAGCCCGCGGCAGACAGCAGTGAATCGACAATCGCGTTAGATTTTGTTCCGAATGTCCAGCTGGTGACCAGTATCCGTCGTTCTGAATTTGATTGATTTGAATCGAATCGAATCCCCCCAAGGTTTTGTTCCATACAAAACATATCTTGCACAAAAC
>JAPOHQ010000064.1 GCA_029979375.1 Microbacteriaceae bacterium | reverse complement strand
TGAGGTCAACCACGACATCTGCGCCGGCAATCTCGTCCAGGTTAGATGTCGAGCTCAAGGCCGAGTGGAGGACAAGGTCCTCGCTGGCGGCGACCAGCTCGCTCGTGAGTGTACCCATGCGCCCTGTTGCGCCGACGATTGAAACCGAAATCATTGCTGTAAACCTATCAAGCAAGCTTCTCGAGGTGCCCGAGAGATTTGCCAACCGCGACCAGTGTGCTTGGTGAGGACGCAATTCGTTGAGCCGCTCGCTGAACATCATCGATGCTCACGGCTTTGAATCTTTCGAGGGATTCCGATACCGAGAGAAACTCCCCAGAGCCGAGCTCCGAGCCGAGCAACCGGTTCATGCGCGCGAGCGTGCCCTCAAAACGCAGTGCCAGCGAACCAGTGATGTTCCCCAGCGCAAGGTCAAACTCACCCGTGGTTGGTCCATGCTGAGCGAGAGCATCAAGTTGCTCGCGCATCAATACAGTCACCTGCTCTGCACTCTCAGGAGAGCAGCCGGCATACAGGCCAAAAAATCCGGCATCTGAGTAACCGTGCTGATAGGAGTAGGTGGAGTAGGCAAGGCCGCGCTCCTCACGAATCTCCTGGTAAAGCCTCGAAGACATTCCCCCGCCCAGAATCGTGTTCATGATGCCGAGTGCGTAGCGCTCCTCGTCGAGCGCTCTGGGGCTCTGGAAACCAAGTAGAACGTTGGCCTGCTGAACGTCCTTAGAAACAAATCGGAATGGCTCTGGTTTTGGGCGCTCTGATTCGCTTTGGTCGCGCCTCGCTAGCGGAGCTCCCGCTTCAACCCAGCCAACCTCGGCCAATTGCCGCTCAACGAGTTCGACCAACTGGGAGTGGCTAAGCCCGCCGGCAGCTGTAACCACAAGCGATCCTGGGTGGTAGTGCTCGCGATAGTGCTCGATGACTCGGTCTCTCGAGACCCCGAGTATGGATTCCTTACTGCCACCAATCGGCCTTCCGAGGGCCGTTCCGGGCATGAGGGCTTCGGCAAAGCTCTCGTGAGCGACATCCTCCGGATCGTCCTCGTTCATGGCCAGCTCTTCGAGGATTACCGTGCGCTCGGTTTCAAAGTCTTCCGAGTCAATCAGTGCCGATGTGAACATGTCCACCAGCACGTCCAGCGCGAGCGAGAGTGCCGAGTTCTGAACCCGGGCGTAATAGCTGGTGTATTCCTTAGCCGTTGCGGCATTTGAGGAACCACCAACCGAATCAAACGCCACAGAGATATCCCTAGCGCTTCTGCGCTCGGTGCCCTTGAAGAGCAGATGCTCCAGGAAGTGGGTGGAGCCGAGGTGATCATCCTCCTCGTCCCGAGAGCCCACCCCAACAGAGACCGCCAGGGCAACCGAGGGCGCGGATGGAACTTCCTCCGTCAATATGCGAACACCGCTGGGCAGCAGGGTCCTGGAGACCCTGGATGCCTCAGCGGTGAACGATAGAGACTTCTCTAGCGGTAGCAGCAAGCTAGTTAGCTTCCGCCTCGTCCTCGACTACCGGGCTCAAAGAGAGCTTGCCGCGGTCGTCGATCTTGGTGATCTCAACGAGAATCTGCTGTCCAACCTCGACAACATCCTCGACGTTCTCAACCCTCTTGCCGCCAGCAAGCTTCTTGAGCTCGGAGACGTGGAGCAGGCCATCCTTGCCAGGAAGCAGCGAAACGAAGGCACCGAAGGTTGCCAGCTTCACAACCGTTCCGAGGAAGCGCTCGCCAACCTCTGGGACGTGTGGGTTAGCAATTGCGTTGATGGCCGCCTTGGCAGCATCCGCGCTGGTTCCATCGGTAGCGCCGATGTATACGGTTCCGTCGTCCTCGATGGAGATATCGGCACCGGTGTCTTCCTGAATCTGGTTGATCATCTTTCCCTTAGGACCAATGACCTCACCAATCTTGTCGACAGGAATCTTGACCGAGATCACTCGTGGGGCGAATTGTGAAAGCTCGTCTGGCTCCTCGATTGCCTCGTTCATGACGTCGAGGATGAACAGCCTGGCCTCCTTGGCCTGGGTGAGGGCCTTCGCAAGCTCTGCCGATGGAATGCCATCGAGCTTGGTGTCGAGCTGAATCGCGGTCACAAAGTTCCTGGTACCGGCAACCTTGAAGTCCATGTCACCCAGTGCGTCCTCGGCACCGAGGATGTCTGTGAGAGCCGCGTACTGTGTCTTGCCATCAACGGTGTCAGAGATCAGACCCATTGCGATGCCCGCAACAGGTGCACGCAGCGGCACACCCGCGTTGAGCAGGCTCAAAGTCGAGGCGCAGACAGATCCCATCGAGGTCGAGCCGTTCGAGCCAAGGGCCTCCGAGACCTGCCTGATGGCATATGGGAACTCATCCCTGGCCGGCAGCACCGGCACGAGCGCGCGCTCTGCCAGGGCTCCGTGACCAATCTCACGACGCTTTGGCGAACCAACGCGACCGGTCTCGCCGGTTGAGTAAGGCGGGAAGTTGTAGTGGTGCATGTAGCGCTTCGAGGTCTCTGGGGTCAGAGCGTCGATTTGCTGCTCCATCTTGAGCATGTTCAGGGTGGTTACACCCAGAATCTGGGTCTCGCCACGCTGGAAGATTGCCGAACCGTGGGTTCTTGGAATAACCGCAACTTCGGCGTCAATGACACGGATGTCGCTCAGGCCACGACCGTCGATGCGGATGCCCTCCTTGAGGACTCGGGTGCGCATGACCTTCTTGGAAACGGCCTTGTAGGCAGCCGAGAACTGGAGCATCTGCTCCTCATCAAGCTTGCCCTCGAGGGCCTCCTTGACCTTTGCCTTGAGCTCGTCGTCAGCATCCTGACGCTCCTGCTTGTCGGCAATCTGGTAGACCTTCGCAAGGTCGTCTTGGCACTGGGTCGCAACGGCCTCGTAAACCTCATCCGAGTAAGGAAGGAACAGCGGATACTCTGCGGTCTCCTTCGCTGCCTGCGAAGCCAGCTTGTTCTGAGCCTCAACGAGAACCTTGATGAAAGGCTTGGCAGCCTCCAAGCCGGCAGCGACTACCTCTTCGGTCGGAGCCTGGGCTCCAGAGGAGATTAGGTCCCAGCTGTTGTCGGTGGCCTCGGCCTCGACCATCATGATCGCGACGTCTTCCTTGCCACCCTCGTTTACAACTCGTCCCGCAACGACCATGTCGAACACTGCGTTTACAAGCTCTGAGTGCTTCGGGAAAGCTACCCACTGGCCCTCAATGAGCGCCACGCGAACACCGGCAACAGGACCCGAGAACGGCAGGCCTGCAAGCTGGGTAGACATCGAAGCTGCGTTGATTGCCACCACGTCGTAGAGCTCGTCGGGGTGAATGGACATGACGGTTACTACGACCTGAATCTCATTCCTGAGGCCATCAACAAAGGATGGGCGAAGCGGACGGTCAATGAGTCTTGCGGCCAAGATCGCCTCGGTCGAAGGCCTTCCCTCGCGACGGAAGAAGCTGCCCGGAATTTTTCCAGCGGCATACATGCGCTCTTCGACATCGATAGTCAGCGGGAAGAAGTCGAACTGATCCTTCGGCTGCTTTGAAGCGGTGGTTGCCGAGAAGAGCATGGTCTCCTCGTCGATGTAGACGGCGGCACTACCAGCAGCCTGCTGGGCTAGCCTGCCCGCCTCGAAGCGCACGGTGCGCTTTCCAAACTTGCCGTTGTCAATAACGGCTTCTGCGAATTTAATCTCTGGGCCTTCCATGGCCCCTCCTAACTATGCGCGCACGCAAACTACCCGCGCTCTCGCGCTTCGTGCGTACTGGAGGAGGAAGTGCTGGTCGTCAGTAAAAAAGCCTGGGGTCAGAAGCACCCACACTCTTCAACCGAGGACCCGCCTTCGTTTCCTCCTGCCACAAGCCTAACAACTTGGTTACAAAATGCCTAGAAGCAAAAACCCCCGGCAAGTTGCCGGGGGTAGTTGGGAAATCCTTAGCGACGAAGGCCGAGGCGCTCGATCAGCTTTCGGTAGCGCTCGATGTCTACGTTCTGCAGGTAGCCGAGCAGACGACGACGCTGACCGACAAGGAGAAGCAGGCCACGACGTGAGTGGTGGTCGTGCTGGTGATCCTTGAGGTGCTCGGTGAGGTCTGAGATCCTGCGGCTTAGGACCGCAATCTGTACCTCTGGGCTTCCGGTGTCATTTGGTCCGGTCGCATACTCGTCAATAATTTCCTTCTTGACCTTTGGGTCCAGTGCCATAGCTAGTCCTTCCTATCCGCAGCGCGGCGCTCCAAACACGTTGTTAGAAGCTCTCTGATTCCGCGGCCGATACACGGCAACCGCTAAAGCTTAGGCAATAACCGGGCAAAAAGCTAGGCGGTAGTTCCCTCATCGAAGCTATCCAGCGGTTCCGGCTCGACATACCGGTTGCCATCGAAGAAGCTCTTGGACGGTTTGAGAGCAAAGACCATGTAAATAACCAGCACTGCAAGGAGGAGCGCAAAGATCGGCAGAATCAGGAACACAAGCGACATCAGCTCTTCCCTCGAAAGCATCTGGCCCGGGGCCGAGGCGGTCAGCACCGCGACCACGCCCACACCCGCGAAGATGCCGTAGCCAAGCGGAACAAGCTGCAGAAAGAGCCACTTTGCTGAGAATCCGGCATCGTGGAAGCGCCTTGCGGTTACCGACAGGTTTGGTATCAGAAGAGCAAACGAGAGAAAGTTGCTTATCGGTGTTGGTTGCGCCGAGAGGCTCTCGAGGTTCTGCATCCAGTCGGCATCGAGCACTACCTCCTCGGCGGGCCAAATGACGGATTCGACTGTTGAGACAACCAGCGAGAGCAGCACGGTGAAGAGCGACATCTCGGAGATGCTCACGATGCACGCGGAGCTCCCGGGCGACATGCAGCTCCCGCCGAAGGTTCTTGTCTCTCTCATCCTCATCAAGCTGCCACGCTCATTCGAC
>JAPOHQ010000063.1 GCA_029979375.1 Microbacteriaceae bacterium | reverse complement strand
CGTTTGCCGAGCTCAAGAAGTCGGTACCTGATTTTGCGAAGGCTGTTGAGCTTATGGACTTGGGGGAGTAGCTGGAGCGAGTGACGGGAATCGAACCCGCACCATCAGTTTGGAAGACTGAGGCTCTACCATTGAGCTACACTCGCGCATCGTTAGACGACACCCCATTCTATGGGATAGAGTGTTCTGGTTTGCGACCCTAGCGGAAGCAAACAATCCCCGGGATGTAGCGCAACTTGGTAGCGCACCTGTTTTGGGTACAGGGGGTTGCAGGTTCAAATCCTGTCATCCCGACAAAGCACAACAATCATGGAGTTCCTTTGAAGACCAAACTCGAGAGACTAAACCCAACACGCGTCAAGCTCACCTTGACGGTCGACCAGAAGGCTTTCAAGCCCGCTCTCGACAGGGCATACGCCACCATTGCAGGCCAGGTCAACATCCCTGGCTTTCGCAAGGGCAAGGTGCCTGCTCCGGTCCTCGACCAACGAGTTGGCAAGGATGCAATTATTGCCCAGGCCATCAACGACGGAATCGATGATTTCTACCGTCAGGCGCTAATCTCCGAGAAGCTGCGTCCGCTTGATACTCCACAGGCAGACATCAAGTCCGCTCCGAACGCTCAGGAACCAACAAAGGAGCTTGTTGTCGAGCTCGAGGTCGAGGTCGAGCCAGAGTTCAAGATGCCGGAATACAAGGGCATCAAGGTCAAGGTCGAGCCCGTCAAGGTCGCGAAGATGGACGTCGAGACCGAGTTGGATGCTCTGCGAGCCCGCTTCGGAACCCTAAAGACAGTTGATCGCCCAGCGAAGAGTGGCGACTTCACAACCATCGACCTGACCGCAAGCATCGATGGCAAAGAGATCGACACTGCTCAGGACATTTCTTACGAAATCGGCTCGAACCAGCTCCTGGACGGAATTGACGAGGCGCTTGACACACTGACTGCTGGTGAGTCAACCACTTTCCGGTCCAAGCTTGTGGGCGGGGACCAAGCCGGCCAAGAGGCTGAGGTCTCCGTAACCCTCAAGGCCGTTAAGGAGCGCGAGCTTCCAAAAGCTGACGACGACTTTGCTCAGCTCGCTAGCGAATTCGACACTCTTGATGAGCTGACCAAGGACATCGAGAAGCGGGTTGAGCAGCAGCTTGCCCGCAAGCAGGTATTGCAGGCAAGAGACCTAATTGTTTCTGAGCTGATTGAGAAGGCCAAGATTCCGGTAAGCGATGTCGCAATCAAACGTGAGGTCGACAGCCACCTCGAGTCAGAGGGTCGAATGGAGGACGATGTCCACCGCAAGGAAGTCACCGAGGAGTCAACCAAGAACTTCCAGACCCGACTCATCTTGGACAAGGTTGTCGAGGGAGAAAAGATCAAGGTGGAGGACGACGAGCTAATCGAGTACCTCGCCCTGAATGCCCAGAGCTATGGCATGGAGCCGAACGACTTCATCAAGCAGGTTGCCGGCAATGGCCAGGTCCCGCTTTATGTCGCAGAGTTGTCTCGTCGCAAGGCGGTGGACTTCCTAGTTGCAAATGCCGAAATCACCGACACCAAGGGCAAAAAGGTCGAATACCAGGCCTAACGCCCAAGGCGAACAAGGGCGAAATTAGCTCCGTTGGCTGATTAACTTTGTTGAGAGCCGATAAGGAGCTAGCGAATGGCAGTGCCACAAATGGAGAGAAACAACGTCTTCGACAGGCTGTTGAAAGACCGCATCGTTTGGCTTGGTAGCGAAGTTCGTGACGAAAACGCCAACGAGATCTGCGCCAAAATTCTTCTTCTTGCAGCTGAGGACAGCGAAAAAGACATCTACTTCTACATCAACTCGCCCGGTGGTTCGATCACTGCTGGAATGGCCATTTACGACACCATGCAGTATGTGCCCAACGACATTGTCACAGTCGGCATCGGCATGGCAGCATCAATGGGCCAGTTCCTGCTCTCCAGCGGCACCAAGGGCAAGCGCTATGCGACTCCGAATACCAGAGTTCTACTGCACCAGCCGTTAGGCGGCTTCGGCGGAACGGCGTCAGACATTCAGACCCAGGCCGAGCTCATTATGTCCATGAAGCGACAGTTGGCCGCGCTGACGGCAGAGCAGACCGGCAAAAGCGTCGAGCAAATTATGGAGGATGGCGACCGCGACAGGTGGTTCACCGCCGCCGAGGCGCTTGAGTATGGATTCATCGACCACATCCAGGAGTTTGCCTCCAGGCAAACCGGCGTAGGGAAGGCCTAGAAGTGAGTTACCTAGAGAGCAAGTCCGGGCGCATCGCGATGCCAGAGGCCCGCTACATCCTTCCCGAGTTCGAGGAGCGCACCTCCTACGGTTTCAAGCGCCACAACCCCTACACAAAGCTCTTCGAGGACAGGATTGTCTTCCTAGGAGTTCAGGTTGACGACGCCTCCGCGGATGACATTATGGCCCAGCTCTTGGTGCTGGAGAGTCAGGATCCCGAGCGTGACATCACAATGTATATCAACTCCCCGGGTGGCTCCTTCACAGCGCTAACTGCGATTTACGACACCATGCAATACATCAGGCCACAGATTCAGACTGTTTGCCTAGGGCAGGCGGCTTCGGCAGCAGCGGTGCTGCTTGCCGCCGGCAGCAAGGGCAAGCGCCTCGCGCTTCCAAACGCCAGGGTCCTGATTCACCAGCCGGCAACCGGAGGCTCGGGTCAAGGGCAGGCGTCTGACATCGAGATTCAGGCCAAGGAGATCATGCGCATGCGAGAGTGGCTCGAGGACACCCTCGCAAAGCACTCTGGCAAGTCCAAGGACCAGGTCCACAAGGACATTGACCGCGACAAGATTCTCACGGCTCAAGAGGCGGTCGAATACGGGCTTATCGATCAGGTTCTCACGACACGCAAGGGCTAGAACACTCCGAACTATCGCGAGGGCGATGTCATATGCCCGATATAGGGTTTAGCTATGACTTTGAGCGAGACTAGCGATCTGCTGAAGTGCACTTTCTGCGGGAAGAGCCAGAAGCAGGTTAGAAAACTCATCGCGGGACCATCGGTCTATATCTGCGATGAGTGCATCGACCTGTGCAATGAAATCATCGAGGAAGAGCTCGGCAACCAGGCCCAAGAGCAGACCCAATCGCTTGACCTTCCCACTCCGAAGGAAATCAAAGCCTTTCTTGATGAGTATGTCATCGGCCAGGACGACGCCAAGAAGCAGCTGTCCGTTGCCGTCTACAACCATTACAAGCGCATTCGCGCAACCGGCACACTAACTTCAAGTGGCAAGCCTCACGACGAGGTGGAGATTGCCAAGTCAAACATCTTGATGATTGGACCAACAGGCTGTGGCAAGACCTATCTGGCCCAGATCCTCGCAAAAAGACTCAATGTGCCTTTCGCGGTCGCCGATGCTACGGCCCTCACAGAGGCCGGCTATGTCGGCGAAGACGTCGAAAACATCCTGCTGAAGCTCTTGCAAGCCGCCGATTACGACGCAAAACGCGCCGAGACCGGCATCATCTACATCGATGAGATCGACAAGATTTCTCGGAAGGCAGAGAACCCCTCAATAACCAGGGACGTCTCGGGCGAGGGCGTCCAGCAGGCACTGCTCAAAATTCTCGAGGGAACGGTTGCCTCTGTTCCTCCGCAGGGCGGACGCAAGCACCCCCAACAGGAATTCATCCAAATTGACACGACGAACGTGCTGTTCATCGTTGCCGGTGCCTTTGCCGGACTAGAAACAATCGTCGGAGAGCGCACCGGAAAGAAGGGGATCGGTTTCGGTTCGCCGCTGCGTGAGAAGTCAGACGAGACCAACATCTTCCGTCAGGTGCAACCAGAAGATCTCCGCAAATTCGGCCTGATTCCAGAGTTCATCGGCAGACTTCCCGTTGTTGCCACCGTGGATCAGCTGGACAGAGATGCGCTGATATCGATTCTCACCGAGCCAAAAAATGCCCTGATCAAGCAGTATCAGCGGATGTTTGAAATTGATGGTTTTGAACTCGAATTCGAACCAGCCGCCGTTGAGATGATTGCTGATTTGGCGGTCGAGCGTGAAACTGGGGCTCGCGGGCTAAGGGCGATTCTGGAGGAGCTGCTGAGCCCAATTATGTTTGAGCTTCCAGGTTCGCAGGATCAGGGCAGGGTCGTGATCACGCCTGAAATCGTTAGCAACAAGTCGATGCCCAAGATTCTCCCCTTGAGGCAGCGTTTGAAGGACAAGACGGCTTAGTCGGCCAGTCCTCTTCGCTTCATCAGAGGTTCGACGCTCGGCTCGTGGCCGAGGAAATCACTAGCCATCTGCATGGTGTCGGAACTTCCTCCCCTGGAGAGCAACATGTCGGCAAAGCGCTTGCCATTTTCCCTCGTAAGTCCGCCATTTGCCTTGAACCAGTCCACGGACTCGGCATCTAGCACCTCGCTCCAGATGTAGCCGTAATAGCCGGCCGAGTAGCCACCGGCAAAGATGTGTGCGAAGTAGTTTGTGCAGTAGCGGGTGGGTACTGTATCGAAGTCCAGTCCATAGTTGGCAATCGCATCTGACTCAAATTTGGACAGATCCGAAACAGTCTCCTGGCTTTCGTGCAGCGCTAGGTCGAGAATCGCAGCCTTCAAGTAGTGAGTGGTCTCAAAGCCCTGGTTGAAAGCTTCGGTGGCCTGAATCTTTGTTATCCAGGACTTATCGAGCTTCTCACCCGTCTCATAGTGCACGGCATAGTTCTCCAAGACCTCAGGCCAGAGCATCCACATTTCATTCACCTGAGACGGGAACTCAACGAAGTCACGCTCAACGCTGGTGCCGCTAAACCTTGGAAAGTGAACATTTGAGAGAAGTCCATGGAGGGTGTGGCCAAACTCATGGAACAGGGTGTTTACCTCGTCGAAGGTCATCAGTGCCGGCTTTCCCTTGGCTGGCTTTGGGATGTTCATGTTGTTTACGACGATCGGCAGTTTGC
>JAPOHQ010000062.1 GCA_029979375.1 Microbacteriaceae bacterium | reverse complement strand
CTTCCAATTCTTTTTGGGTAAAACCGCCCTCAGGACCAACCACGACGGTGTACTCGGTTGCTGCCGGCGCTTGTGATAGCGGAGTAAGAGAGCTCGGCTCCAAGGCAATTCCCTCACCAAGTAGTTCAGGATCTCTAGAAAGTGGTCTAACCACCGGCAGATAGGCCTGTTGGCTCTGTTTCATGGCTGATATTGCAATCTGCTGCCAGCGCTGCAGGGCCTTTTCTTCCTTGCCTCGCCAATTCGCGACCGAATTTGCGCCTTCCCAGGGCGTGATGCTCGAAACACCCAGCTCAACCGCCGCCTGCACCGCCATCTCATCGCGGCCGCCTTTCGCAAGCGCCTGAACCAGGTGAATCGAAATAGCGGGTTTCTCATACCCCTTAGATGCAGTGACGGTTAGGTTGCCCGATCGGGGATCTTTTACCTCGCAGGTGAACGACTGCCCCCTGCCATCGGTGACAACAATCTCCTCACCCGGCTGGATGCGCAGTGCGGCAAGATGCTTGCCTTCATCCTTGGTCAGCTCAGTCGAGCGCTGGGTAAAGGTCGGATCGTAAAACCAGTGCATCAGAATCGGCCCCGAGACCTTCTAGAACCAAGCCTTGGCTTGTCATCGCGATGGAGGTCCCGGAGCTTCTTGAAAATGTCCTTTTGTTTTGAGTCAAGCCTGGATGGGGTGAGTACCTTTAGCTCGATTCTCAGATCACCTCGACCCCGGCCTCGCAAACGATTTGCACCAAGTCCCTTCAGGGTTACCACATCGCCGTGCTGGGCACCGGGCTTGACTTCAACTTTGGCGCTGCCGTCAAGGGTCTCAATTTCAGTCTCAAACCCAAGCGCTGCGTCCGCCACAGGAACCTCAAGAATTGCAGTCAGATCATCGCCATTCCGGCCATAAATCGGATGCGGGGTCACTGATACTTCGAGGTAAATGTCACCCGGGGTGCCACCCGCGAAACCAACCTCTCCCTGGCCAGGCAAGTGAAGGCGCAATCCATCGGAGACTCCGGCCGGAATCTCAACGTCGAGATCGCGCTTGGCACGCACTCGACCCTGTCCACGACAGTCCGGGCAGGGTGAAGGTACGGTCTCACCGCTCCCCTTACATACCGTGCATGGGGTAGTGGTGACCATCATGCCCATGAAGGACTGCACCTGCCGCTGTATCTGCCCTGACCCGCGGCAAACATCACAGGTGCGAACGGTGCTTCCCGGCTTTGCTCCTGTTTGACCGCAAGGCTCGCAACCTACTGCAGTGTCGATTGTCAAGGTCTTGTTTGCGCCAAAAATGGCCTCGGATAGCTCAAGATCGATTCTGAGCAGGGCATCCTGACCCCTCTGCGACCTGGACCTTGGGCCCCGCTGCGGGCTACCGAAGAATGTCTCAAAGATATCGCCAAGCCCAAACGCCCCGTCGCCTCCCCGATCGTATTGCGCCCTGGTTTGCGGGTCAGAGAGCACCTCGTAGGCATGAGTGACCTGCTTGAATCGGTCCTGGGCCTCAGGCGCTGGGTTGATGTCGGGATGAAGCTCTCTAGCGAGCCTGCGGTAAGACTTCTTGATCTCATCTGCCGTGGCATCTCGCGAGAGACCGAGGACCTCGTAATGGTCGGTCAAGCGTTGCCCTCCAAGGTCTTGCTCAAATACCTAGCAACAGCCCGGACCGAAGCAATGTTCCCCGAGTAGTCCATGCGGGTTGGCCCCAGCACACCAAGCTTTGCGACCTCGGTGCCGCGATTCTCGTAGCCGCTCACAACCAGGCTGGCGTGAGTTAGACCCTCAAGACCTAGCTCTGAGCCGATCCGTAGGCCAACTCCGTGCTGATCGGCATGCAACTCATCAATCAGCCTGAGCAAAACCACCTGCTCCTCAATCGCCTCCAGGACTCTGGAGAGCTCTCCCGAGAAATCCAGGTCACGCTTCGCTAGATTTGCCGCTCCTGAGACAACAAGCTTTTCCTGTCGATTGGCGTCGATTAGAGAGCGCAGCGCCTCGAGAATTTGCCTGACCACAATTCGGCGCTCTGGCGAAAACTCGTCTTCTAGCTGCTTGAGCTTCTGTTCGACACCGGCCAGTTGCGATCCAGCGAGCATTCCGTTTAGCCGGCCGCGCAGCTCCTGAAGGAGGTCTTCTGCCACCTGCTTCTCGGTCTCGATGTGAAGCTGCTGCACCCTTCCGGAGTCCGCAATCAACATAATCAGAACTCGCCGCTCTCCGATTGGTATCAGTTCGATGTGCCTAACTGCAGAGCGGCCAAGCGAAGGGTACTGAACCAGAGCCAATGCATTCGTCAGCTGAGCAAGCGATCGCGCGGTTCGCTCGACGACATCATCCAGGTCATTGGCCGTTTCCAAAAAGCTCTCGATCGCGCTCTTCTCAGCGCTCGAGAGCACCTTGACATCACCGAGACGGTCAACAAAGAGCCGGTAGCCCTTTTCCGTTGGGATACGACCCGAGGAGGTGTGAGGAGCGGTAATTAGCTCCTCCTCCTCAAGAAGAGCCATATCGTTGCGAATGGTTGCGGCAGAGACGCCAAGGGGGTGCCTGTCTAGTAGGGCTTTCGAGCCGACGGGCTGGTTAGAGCTAATGAAGTCCTGGACAATAGCCCTAAGGACTTCTAGAGATCTCTCTGGAATCACTGGCACTCACCTCCCTTGAGTGCCAATTCTAAACAAAACGCCGCCCTAGGACAGGAAATCAACAACCATCCTGTCAACCAGCAGTCGGCCCTCCTTGGTCACCAGCACCCTTTCGCCGCGGACCTCAAGGAGGTTCTCGGCTACCAATTGGTCGATTTTGCCCTGGGCAATTTCCAGATCATCAAAGAGATTCGCCCTGACTCCGCTTGAGAGGCGCAGTCCCAAGAGCAACTCCTCTTCGAGCCGTTGCCTCAAGCTAAGAACCTCCATGCCTGCGGCCGGACTGGATGGCAGCGCAACGGCATATCGCTGCGGGTGCTTGTGGTTCCAAAAGCGACTTCCCGAGATGTGCGAATGAGCACCCGGACCATAGCCCCACCAATTCTGTGATGTCCAATAGGCAAGATTGTGAATGGATGGTTGTCCGAAATTCGAGGTCTCGTAGTAGCCATACCCAGCCCCCTCGAGCATTTCCGTTGTCAGCTCATACTTCTCAGCGTTCAGATCTTCATCGACATCTTCAAGCTCACCCTTTTTGATCTTGCGAGCTACCGCTGTTCCGGGCTCGACAATCAGCGAATACGCCGAGATGTGCTCGGTGCCAAGTTCGAGGGCGGCAAGCAGCGTCTCTCGCCAGCTTTCAAGGGTCTCTCCGGGAGCGCCATAAATCAGATCGGCACTGACCCGATATCCCAAAGACTTGGCCGCAGCGATGACAGCCCTGACTTTGCCTGCATCGTGGACTCGATCCAGCGTGTTCAGAACGCACGGGTCGAAGCTCTGAACTCCGACCGAGATCCGATTCACCCCCGCTATGGCCAGGGATTCCAATAGCTCTTCGGAAGCCGACTCGGGATTGGCCTCCAAGGTCACTTCGCAATCCGCGAGAGAGCCAAATGCCTCATTTAGGGCAGAGAGAATCTCACCTACCTGAGTGGCTGCAAAAAGCGAAGGAGTTCCGCCCCCGAAGAAAACCGAACTGAGCGGCTGTTGCTCAAGATTGGAGTCTCTGAGGACCTTGGCGCTGAATAGCACCTCTTCAATTAGCGGTTTGTGAAAGTCGCTGCGCTTTATGCCACCTAGTTCATTTGCGGTGTAGGTGTTGAAGTCGCAGTAACCACAGCGCACCTCGCAGAAGGGGATGTGCACGTATGCATGAAAGCTCTTCGCTCCTGTCGAAACTGCCTGAAGCCGATTGTTTTCGGGCCAGGGCTCACCGAGAGGTAGGGCAGATGGCAACTACTTCTTTCCTGCCTTGGAGTCCTCTGAGCTGAGTGCCGCTATGAAGGCTTCCTGCGGAACCTCCACGCGACCAACCATCTTCATGCGTTTCTTTCCCTCTTTTTGTTTTTCGAGCAGCTTGCGCTTTCGGGTTATGTCACCGCCGTAGCACTTTGCCAGGACGTCTTTTCGAATTGCGCGGATGGTCTCTCGCGCAATGACTCGCGAGCCGATGGCCGCCTGAATCGGAACCTCGAACTGTTGCCTAGGAATCAGCTCGCGGAGCTTGGTTGCAATCCTCACGCCATGGGCATAGGCCTTGTCTTTGTGAACTATGGCCGAAAAGGCGTCCACCTTCTCGCCTTGCAACAGGAGATCTACTCGAACAAGATCGCCGGCTGCGTAGCCATCGTCCTCATAGTCCAGAGATGCGTAACCCTGGGTCTTGCTCTTGAGCTGGTCAAAAAAGTCGAAGACGATCTCGGCAAGCGGCAGTCGATACCTAAGCTGAACGCGGTCCTCGCCAAGGTATTGCATGTCGATCATCGACCCCCTGCGAGATTGGCAGAGCTCCATCACGGTGCCGACGTAGTCCTTGGGTGTCAGGATTGTGGCCTTGACGACAGGCTCCCTAACCTCCCTGACCTTGCCGTCTGGGTATTCAGATGGATTGGTGACAACGAGCTCGCCACCATCGTCTTTTTCCACCTCATAAACAACCGAGGGACTGGTGGCAATCAAGGACAGGTCGAACTCGCGCTCCAAACGCTCTGTAATGATTTCGAGGTGTAAAAGACCAAGAAATCCGCAGCGGAACCCAAAACCAAGAGCAGCCGAAGTTTCAGGCTCGTAAACCAAAGAGGCATCCGAGAGGCGCAACTTGTCCAGCGCATCGCGAAGATCGGGGTAGTCACTCCCATCAATCGGGTATATGCCAGAGAACACCATGGGTTTTGGTTCGGCATAGCCCTTCAAGGCCGTTTTTGCCCCATGCTGTTTGGTCGTTACGGTGTCTCCGACCTTGGACTGGCGAACATCTTTGACGCCGGTGATCAGATAGCCAACTTCTCCTACGCCGAGCC
>JAPOHQ010000061.1 GCA_029979375.1 Microbacteriaceae bacterium | reverse complement strand
GCTGCTCTTTCCCAGCGATCTCGAGGGCTTGTTTTTGGGCCATCTTCCAGTCGATGCTTCCCGAGCCGTCCCCCATGAGGTTTCGCACCTGCGAAAACAGCTGGGCCATCATTTGCGGGTTCTGCCCCATGCCGGCAAGCTTGGACATTGCCTCCGGGTCGATCTGGCCGCTAGAGAGCATGCGCTGGATCATTTCTTCCAGCTCGTCCTTGTTCTCTTCTTCGCTCATCTTCTTGACAGGCTAACCGCGCCGAGGGTCCAAAGCTATGAACTGCGGCTGTGTTCGCCAAGGGCGTTAGTGGCGCTCAGCAAAGGCTCAAGCTCGTTACTTACGATGGTTCCAATGACCTTCTTCAGCTCTAAGCCGAGACCGCCCAAAGGTGCCATGCGCTGGGTGACAATCAGCCTGCTGCTGATTACTTTCGGATCGCTTTCGCTACTTCCGACCGGCTACGTCATTGAGCGACCAGGCCAGGTTTTCAACGTCATGGGGGAGGTCTCCGGAACCTCTGTTATCAGCTCGCCAGACATGACCATATACCCGAGTGAGTCGAGGTTTGATGTCACGACGATTTCACTATTGGGCAACCGTGAGTCAACGCCGAGCTGGGTTCAGGTTTTGATTGCCTGGGCCGATCCGGACCAAATTGTCCTGCCGCTGGATGAGGTTTACCCACCCAATGTCTCCACCGAAGAGATTAGAGCTGAATCGACCGCTCAGATGGAGATCTCTCAGCAGGATGCAATCGCAGCGGCTTTGGGCCACCTCGGGATAGCGGTTCCTCGCAAGCTTTACGTTGCATCGGTCATCGCGGACGCACCTTCATCGGGGATATTGGTTGCCGGAGATTTTGTGACCAGCGCCGGGGGCAAGGCAGTAGCAACATTCGAGGAGCTCAGGGGCGAAATCCAAAAGAGCGAGGGTTCCCCTATCGCAATTGGCGTGGTTCGCGATGGCGTGGAGAACGAGTTTCTGATTAGCCCTGAGCAAAGAGAAGATGCCTGGGTCATCGGCGCGATGGTGGGTTACACCTATGACTTTCCGGTCGATATCCAGCTTCAGCTCGGCGATGTCGGAGGACCGAGTGGAGGCCTCATGTTCACCCTTGGAATCATCGATGCGCTCGAGGAGGGAAGCCTGGCAGGCAGTAACCACATCTCAGGTACCGGAACCATTTCGGCCGGCGGCGAAGTGGGCCCAATTGGTGGAATCGGACTCAAGATGATTGCCGCAAAGAACTCGGGTGCCAATCTCTTTTTGATCCCGCAGGACAACTGCAACGAGGCCATCGGGCAGATTCCGGACGGCCTGGATGTTGCAATAGTGAGAGACTTGCAGGAAGCGGTAAGTGTGGTTGAGGGCCTAGCCAGCGGCTCCCAACTGCCCGCCGTAAGTTGTGAAAGGTAAGGAAAAACATTGACTCAAGCCAACTCAGCCGCATCGAGAAGGGTCTCACCGCTATCGATTGCCTTCGGTATTTTGGCCGCAATCGTGTTTGTGCTGCTGAGCGCTGCCGGTATTTACACCGATTGGCTTTGGTTCAGGCAACTGGACTTTGAGGTCGTCTTCTTTACCCAGATAGTTGCTCAGGTGGTGGCTTTCACCATTGGTTTCGCCATCATGGCCGTTGTCATCTCGGTAGGGCTCATGCTGGCCTGGCGGACCCGGCCGATCTACTTGCGGATGCCTGATGAGTCTCCGTTCCAGGCATATCAGCAGCTCTTAGAGAGCCTGCGAAAGATTGTGATGTTCGGTGTCCCTGCGCTAATTGGGCTTGGTGGCGGTTTGGTTGCTGCCAGAGAGTGGCAAACTGCCATGCTCTGGCTCAACGGTGGCGAATTCGGCCAGACCGATGCCCACTTTGGCTTTGACCTGGGCTTCTTTATTTTCGACCTCCCGTTCCTGGCATTTGTTGTCGGCTACCTCTCGGGAGCAGTCTTTCTCGCCGCACTGATTAATCTCGGCGTGCACGTCGTCTATGGCGGAATCCGTTTCAACGGCAGGGAAATTTCGGTTTCCAAGCCCGCTCGCGTGCAGCTCTCCATTCTGGTTGCGGTTTACCTGGTTCTCCAGGGGGCAAGCCTCTGGCTTGACCAGTACACATCGGTGGTGACAACAGGGTCGCTCTTCACCGGAGTTAGCTACACCGATGCGAATGCCGTTATTCCGGGTCTGCAGATCCTCGCGCTAATCTCTGTCGCGGTCGCAATCACCTTCTTGGTAACCGCCTTCTTGGCTCGCTGGAGACTGTCCATAATCGCGACCGCACTTATGGTCGTGAGCTCCCTGGTCGTTGGTGGGCTCTACCCCTGGATCGTTCAAACCTTCATCGTGGTTCCCAACGAGCGAACCCTGGAATCGCCCTATCTTCAGAAGAACATCGAGGCAACGAGGGCCGCCTATGGGCTGGACCAGGTGGAGGTCATCGAATATGACGCAACGGTGGTGGCTGAGCCAGGTGCCCTTCGCTCCGACGCTAAAACCACGGCTTCAATTCGCATCCTGGATCCGGCTTTGGTCTCTGATGCCTTCAGGCAGCTCGAGCAGTATCGCCAGTACTACAGCTTCCCAAACCGCCTTCACGTTGATCGTTATGTGATTGATGGGGAGACCCAAGACACGGTGGTCGCGGTTCGCGAGCTCAACCAGGCGGGTCTGGGTGACTCGCAGTCGTGGTACAACTCGACCATTGTCTACACCCACGGCTATGGCTTTGTTGCTGCCTACGGTAACCGTCGCGACAGCGACGGAAAGCCGCTGTTCCTGCAGTCGGGAATCCCGCCGGTAGGACTGCTGGGTGATTTTGAACCTCGCATCTACTTCGGGCTTAACTCTCCCGAGTACTCGATTGTTGGTGCCCCCGATGGCGGCAGCCCGCTCGAGTTCGACTTCCCAGCTGGTGAGGATGGCCAGCGCGAGACCTACACGACCTTCTCAGGAGAGGGTGGTCCAAGCGTGGGAAGCCTGTTCAACCGCGTTGCCTACGCCCTGAAGTTCCAGAGCGAGCAGATCTTGCTTTCAGAAGCAATCAACGCAGAGTCCCAGATTCTTTACAACCGCAACCCTGCCGAGAGGGTGAGCGCTCTTGCTCCATTCCTGACCGTGGACACCGAGGTGTATCCAGCAGTGGTTGATGGCCGCATAAAGTGGATTGTGGATGGCTACACCACCTCGGCGAACTATCCATACTCCAACCAGGAAGCCTTCAACCTGGCGATTCTGGACTCTGCCAGCGAGACCTTCAACCGAAACATCGGAGACATCAACTACATCCGAAACTCGGTCAAGGCAACCGTTGACGCCTATGACGGCTCAGTGGACTTCTATGAGTGGGACGAGACCGATCCGATTCTGAAGGCATGGAAGAGCATCTATCCGGATATCATCCAGCCCAAGTCCAACATGTCGGGCGAGCTGCTCGCGCACGTCCGCTACCCGGGAGATCTCTTCAAGATGCAGCGCTCGGTCCTGGGTCGCTACCACGTGACCGAGGCAGGAGCGTTCTATTCCCAGCAGGATGCCTGGATGACACCAAATGATCCAGTCGATGGCACTGGCCTTGGCACCCTGCAGCCTGCTTACTACCTCACCATGGAGGCACCGGGAGACGACCAGAGCGCGTTCTCGCTCTATTCGACTTTCATCCCGCAGTCGACCGGTGAGACAACCAGAAACGTTCTAACCGGCTACCTGATTGCTAACGCGGATGCCGGAAGCACGGACGGCGTTGTTTCTGAGGACTACGGAAAGCTCACCCTGCTCAACCTGCCTCGGGAAACGATCGTGCCGGGACCCGGACAGGTTCAGAACAACTTCAACGCAGACAGCAATGTCTCTTCCCTGCTAAACATTCTGAGACAGGGTTCCACGCGAGTTCTGAATGGAAACCTCTTGACCCTGCCGGTCGGTGGTGGACTGCTCTATGTCCAGCCGGTCTACATCGAGTCAACCGGTGAGACCAGCTATCCGCTGCTCCAGAAGATTCTTGTCGCCTTCGGTGATGAGATCGCGTTCGAGGACACCCTGGAACAGGCTCTGGATGTGCTCTTTGGTGGCAACTCCGGAGCCAACGTTTCGGATGGTGGCCAGAGTGGCTCAACCGGAAGTGGCTCGAGCGGAACCGCAACGAGTTCTGGAAATGCCGACCTGGATGCTGCTCTCAATGCCGCCAATCAGGCTCTGAAGGACAAGGAGCAGGCACTTCGCTCCGGTGACTGGACAGCGTTTGGTGAGGCTGACGAACGACTTCGTCAGGCCGTCGAGGATGCTCTCGCGGCATTGGAGAACTAGACCGATAACTGCTAGAGTTATGGCTTCGCCGCGGGGTGGAGCAGTTCGGTAGCTCGCCGGGCTCATAACCCGGAGGTCGTAGGTTCAAATCCTGCCCCCGCAACCAATTCCCCCGAGGGTTCTCCCTCGGGGGTTTTTTCTTGTGGAAAACCAAAAACAAACTTTGCGATCGCTCTCTATCCTTCGGGGATGTTTAGTCTTCAGTTGTTTTTGGCCGGTTGCGATCTAGCCGGAGCGGCGCTTGGGGTGTGTGACTGCGGCACTGCCGTGAGTGAGGTGGCGAGCTTTCAAATCTGCGCTCGGGAGGGTTTCAGCCAATCAACCGAGAGGGTTGGGCCGAGACAACCTAGGCCGCTTGAATATTGCGAGTATTACGTGAACGGCTCGATAGACCAGCCCACTCTCACCATCATTCGCGCTTGGGTTCCGGTTGGATCTCGAAGCTGCATCGGCGACGAGCCTTCTCAAACAACCGAGCGCACGAGCGAGGAGAGCCTGCTCGAGGGCATATTTGGCGCAAACTCAGATAGGGCAATGGCCACCTGGCTACCGGGAGGGGAGCTCGAGGTCGATCAGAGCGCAAGGTTCCTCGTTGACTTTCCTGCAAAAGTGATCTCGGGTCAGCTGCTGTCAAGGCCGGCAGATATTCGTTTCACAGCCGAAATCGCCACTTGGAGTTTTC
>JAPOHQ010000060.1 GCA_029979375.1 Microbacteriaceae bacterium | reverse complement strand
GACCGAGCCTTGGGGGAGAGGGCGAACACAACGGAGATGATTGCCAGGCCCGAAGAGAACGAGATGAGAGCGGCCAACATGCCGTTGTCCACTTCTAGGCCAAGGCCCGAGTTGACCCTAGCTTGAACCGCCATGAAGGCTCCGGCAACCACCGACACCGATACTGCAATCGGGCGAGCCACGGTCTCTTTCACGAGACGAGCCTATGGGAGCTATCTAGGATTGGAAGGTGACTCCAAAACAGATCTACAAGTTCGTCGCCACCGGCGAGGCCATCACCTGGGCGTTGTTGATATTGGCCCTAGTTCTCAGAGCTCTGGGGGACGCGATTCCGGTTGGAGTCCTGGTCGCCGGAAGCATCCATGGAGCGATGTTCCTGAGCTACTGCGCTATTGCCGTCATAGTTGGGGTGAACCAGCGCTGGCGCTTTGGGCGAGTGGCGGGAGCGGTGTCGCTCGCGATTGTGCCGTTTGCCACGCTGCCATTTGATAGGCGGCTAGCGAGGAGCCAGGCACTGGAAGGCAACTGGCGCACTGAGGCCTCGAGCGATCCAAGGGATGCCAACTGGTTCGACAGACTCTTTCGCTGGTTCATCGCAAGGCCATGGCTCTTGATGCTTGCCGTCGTGGCAATCTTGGCCGCTCTGTTTACAACGCTCCTGTATCTCGGCCCACCGACCGAATGGTTCGACTAAACGGCTAATTCCGCAAAAATCAAGAACCTTTTCAACTATTTCGGTTGAACTTGCGTGATTTTGTGACCCAAAGTTCTGTTTTAGGTGACAATGGCAGAACAAAGGAGTAAGCCGTGCAGACCGAAACGAATAAGAAACATGATCCTGCCGGATGGCGAAGTGTTCCTGCGAGCACGACAGAGCTGTCTAGAGATCGCATCGAAAAGCTACTGAGTGAAGAGTGGGAAAAGTTCGAGAAGACCTATCCCCAATCAGGAGAGCACAACAAGAGGGCAAGCAAGGTTCTGCCGCTAGGTGTTACCTCCAGCTTCCAACACTGGGACCCATTCCCAATCTCAATCGTCAGCGCCAAGGGCGCCTACCTCAAAGACGTAGATGGCAGAAAGCTGCTTGATCTCTCAATGGGATTTGGAGCAATGCTTGCAGGTCACCTGAACCCGACCGTCGTGAAGAGCGTCAAGAAGACCTTGCGCAACACCGGAACCCTGTTTGTAACACCATCTCCCATTGCCACCGAGGCCGCCGAGCGTTTCCAGAAGCGCTTTGGGCTGGACATGCTGCGCTTCACAAACTCTGGAACCGAATCGACGATGTATGCGATCAGGACCGCACGTGCCGTTACCGGCAAGAAGGCCATAGTCAAGATTGAGGGTGGCTACCACGGTGGCTACGACCCGCTGCAGGTTTCCGTGAAGCCAGATCTTGCGGACATCGGCCCGTCCGATGCCCCCGTGCCACAGATTCCCTTCGACGTCGAGCCCGGTGAGGTATTCACAGTTCCCTACAACGATGCATCCAGGCTGAGAGAGATCTTCTCGCAGCACGACAACAGGATCGCCTGCTTTGTGATCGAACCGGTTGTTGAGAATCTCTCGATCATCCTTCCCGACCAGGGCTATTTGACCGAGGTAAGGGAGCTCTGCGATGAGTTTGGCGTCGCACTGATATTTGATGAGGTCAAAACCGGCCTTACCGCCGGAGTGGCAGGAGCAGCCAAGAAGGTTGGCGTTCAGCCAGATCTGATCTGCCTCGCCAAGAGCATCGGTGGTGGCCTTCCGGTTGCGGCCTTTGGCGGCAAGCAGAAATACATGGATGCCGTTGTCGATGGCCGCATGGCACACTTCGGAACCTATAACGGAAACCCCTTGGTAATGGCTGCCGCGATCGCCGTCGATGAGATCGCGACGCCAGCTGCGCTGGAGCGTGCCGAGGAGATCAATAAGGCAACGCTGGCAAAGATAGATGCCATCATCCTCGAGTATGAGCTCCCCGCACACACCATCGGCTTTGGTGTGAAGGGTGCGGTGATTTGGTCAAGAACTCCGGTTCGCAACTACCGCGACTTCAAGCAAACCGACTTTGAGGCGGCCGAGCTTGCTTGGCTTTGGGGCGTTAACCGCGGGGTCTTGACCCCTCCGGGACTCGATGAGCAGTGGCTGGTCTCGCTCGCCCACAAGCAGGCCGACATGGATCTGCTGGTCGAGAGCTTCCGGGCCTTGGCTCAGGCCCTTCGGGCCTAGTCCTTAGGTCGTTTAGCGAGTGACACCAGGTCACCTAGGACCCGGTCGAATTCTTCATCGGTGAGGTAGCCGAGCTTAGTCACGGCCTCTCTGACCGAGCAGTTGTTTGACTGGGCATACTTTGCGGCTGCGGTCGCAGCCTCATAGCCAATGGTTGGGCTAAGGGCTGTGACCAAACCAATCGAGTTTTCAACCGATGCCTTGAGGAGCTCGGTGTTTGCCGTGATCCCGTCCACGCAGTTGGTTGTGAAGGTGGCAAAGCCGTTTCTGAGATAGGTGACGCTCATGATGATCGATCTGGCCATGATTGGCTCAAAGGCATTGAGCTGCAGCTGGCCCGATTCGGCGGCCATCGTTACGGTCAGGTCGTTCCCGATGACGGTGTAGGCGATCTGGTTTATGACCTCCGGCACCACCGGATTCACCTTGCCGGGCATGATTGATGAGCCGGCCTGTCTTGCGGGCAGATTGATCTCGTTCATTCCGGCCCTTGGGCCAGAGCTTAGGAGCCTTAGGTCGCTGGCGATCTTCGACTGCTTCACGGCAATGCGCTTGAGGATCGAGGAGAAGGTGACCAAGACCCCGGATGACTGCGTGGCCTCGACCAGGTCATGGGCACTGGTCAGTTTCTTTCCTGAAAGTTTGGCAAGTTCGGCAACGACCTTCTTGGTGTAGCCGCGTGGGGTATTCAGCTCAGTGCCGACCGCGGTTCCACCCAGGTTGATCTCGGCTAGCAGCGGCACGACCTCGACCAGGCGCTGGATGTCCTTGGTGGTCGAGACCGCAAAGGCCTGAAACTCCTGGCCCAGGGTTATCGGCACGGCATCCTGCAGCTGGGTTCTCGCCATCTTGAGCACATCGGCAAATTCGTAGGCCTTGCGCTGATATGAATCTCTCAGTTCGCTCAGCGACTGGATCAGCAGGTCGATCTCAAAGATGATGGCAAGGCGCAGGGCTGTGGGGTAGACATCATTTGTGGACTGTGAGCGGTTCACATCGTTTAGCGGATGAATCTCTCCATAGCTTCCAAATGGCTTGCCCATGAGTTCGAGTGTCCGGTTGGCTATCACCTCGTTGGCATTCATGTTGGTCGAGGTCCCCGCACCACCCTGGATGGCATCGACAACAAACTGACTGTCCAGCTTGCCTTCGGCGACCTCTAAAGAGGCCTGCTCAATAAGTCGAGCCTTTTCAGGGTCGAGGCCGCCTATCTTGGCATTTACCCTGGCCGCGGCCGCCTTGGTTAGGCCGATCGCTCGGATGAGATTTCGATAGTGTCCGATAGGGACACCGGAGATGGGAAAGTTTTCTACCGCCCTGGCGGTGTGGATGCCCCAGTAGACATCCGCGGGGATCTCGAGATCCCCAATGAGATCGTGCTCGATACGCATTTATTCACCTTTGAATAACTACCCCTACGCTATTGCAATTTCAGAATTGCTTGGCGACAGGAGCCGCAAAAGCCAATAGTCTCAATAGAGAGTAAGGGGAGGTTTCTCATGGCAAAGAAGCAGAGAACTCAAGACGAATACATCGCAAGGCTCAGGGGTTACAACGTAGTTGCTGGCTTCTTGCACCTTGCCCAAGCCGCAGGGCTCAGCTTCGTGCTCACACTGCTGGATAACCAGATCCTGTTTCCGGTGACAATTGACTATCCGACGGGCCCTCCTGGGGTGCCGGTGCCACCGGAGCGCGTTGAGCTTTTTGATATCAACATCGGCGCTGGCGTGATTGGCTTCCTGCTGCTCTCCGCCTTCTTCCACTTCCTGATTTCTTCACCGTGGTTCTTCGAGCGCTACAAGGGCGGCTTGAAGCAAAACCGGAACTACTTCCGCTGGGTGGAGTATTCACTCTCCTCCTCGGTAATGATTTGGCTTATCGCTCAGCTCACCGGAGTCTCTGGCTTTGCTGCACTGGTTGCGATCTTTGCCGTGAATGCCTCGATGATCTTCTTCGGTGCTCTTCAGGAAAAATACGAGGAGCCTGGCAACGGCCAGGGCCTTCCCTTCATCATGGGAAGCATCACCGGCATCGTCCCCTGGCTAATCCTTATCGTTTACACGATCCAGCCCGGTAGCGAGAGTGCCGCCGAGATCCCCGGCTTCGTTTACGGCATCATCGTGGCGCTGTTCCTGTTCTTCAATACCTTTGCCTTCAATCAGGCATTCCAGTACAAGCAGATTGGACCGTGGAAGAACTATCTATATGGTGAGGCCACCTACATCACCCTGAGCCTGGTCGCCAAGTCGGTCCTGGCCTGGCAGGTGTTCTCGGGTGCGATCATCCCTGCGATTGCGAGCACCTAGCCAACTGCAATTTTGTTCTCTCACCAAAGTCCCAGCCAACGTTGAAATAATCTAGAGCTTCTGGCACGAAGGACCCATGGACAAAGTCAAGAAGCTTTTATCAAGCCTGCCTCACCCAGTCAGGTGGGTGCTGGTCATGGTCTTCGGCTTCGTCCTATTGCTAATGGGCCTGGTGATGATGGTCACCCCAGGGCCCGGTCTGCTGTTCATTTTCTTTGGTCTTTCCATCCTCGCCCTTGAGATCAAGTGGGCTAGGGAGCTTAACCAGCAGGGCATGCAGGGGCTGGAGCGCTTGATGAACAAGCTGAAGTCTCTTTTTGGCAAGGGAAGAACTAACGACAAGAGTTAGTTCTAGAAAAGGCGATAGCTTTTCCTAGATGCCAAGCGAGCTATTCGCTTTAGGTGCCGAAGGAGCAAAGTGTCAACCATAGGTGTTGTTCTAGAAACCCAGGCGGAATCGCGTGTTGCCGCCACCCCCGAAACCATCAAGTCAATCCGTTCCCTGGGTTATCAGGTTCTCGTTGAGAAGGGTGCCGGCCTAAGGGCCTCCTTCCCGGACAGCGCATACGTCGCATCCGGAGCCAAGGTCGCCACAACCGCAGCCGCTTGGAAGGCGGACATTGTCCTCAAGGTCAACGCACCAACCCCAGCAGAGATCAAGCGGCTCAAAAAGGGTGCAATCGTCGTCGGTCTGATGAGCCCGGCACTCAGCCCAAACCTGTTGAAGGCCCTCGCGAAGCAGGGTGTCACAGCCTTTGCGATGGATGCCGTCCCAAGAATTTCTCGAGCCCAGTCGATGGATGTGCTCAGCTCAATGGCCAAC
>JAPOHQ010000005.1:270-29684 GCA_029979375.1 Microbacteriaceae bacterium | reverse complement strand
GCAGTGGGTCGCACCCGCGGTCGCGGAGACCGCGATGGAGACCGGCGTAGCCCAGGTCGCGCTTGATGTGAAGGTCTATCGGGAGCGGATGCGGACGCTGCTCGGCGGAGCGACCGTGAACACCGAATACCTCACGATCCCCACGGACCAGCTTCACGGTCCGGCTCTCCGTTACGCGACCTAAGGCTGAGCCTCGCTCGGAATGGATGATCAGACCGGTATTTACGGGAAGCTCTTTGGCATCGGGGTGGGAGATTTCCTCCGTGTCATAGAGGTTGGCCATCTCTGTGGCACTGAGGTGGAGATCGTCGATGCCATTCCACTCATCGGTGGCAAGCTCGTGCAAGTACTCCTCGGCACGAATACCGATCGATGAGGCCTTGACTCGCATTGGGAGATCCTTGGAGACCACGGTGACATCAAATCCCTCATCCTTGAGGTTTGCTGCCACAGCCAGAATCCTCGAGTCGTTGTCGCCCAGTTGGAAACCGGTTGGCAATATCGACTGATCAATGTGATTGAGTTCGACGCGGAGGGTTCCCTCGTCACCGACCTGAACTGGGAAATCTAGGCGCTCGTGTTTTTGACGCAACTCATCGAGGTAGCGCAGAGCCTTCCTTGCAAAGTAACCGATCTCTAGATCGTTTCGCTTCTTCTCCAGCTCGTTGATAACAACGATCGGAAGGACTACCTCGTGTTCGGCGAATCTAAATAAAGCCTTGGGGTCCGATAGAAGAACCGAGGTATCGAGGACAAATGTCCGGACCTGCGTCTCCTGCTTGGCTTTTTGACTGCTGGATGGCTTGCTCACCCCCTCAGGCGCTTTTTTGCTTGCTGTCTTCTGCCTGGGGTTTTGAGTTGTTGCCACCTGCGCTCCTTTGGGGTGCACTTTCGCTAAATCTACGCCTGAGGTTTAAGGTTGGCGCAAATAAACACGCCCAAAAGAAAATCGTTAACTTAGGTGTCTTTTAGCTTCCAAAACGCCGGTGTCGGCGCTGAAAATCTCTGATTGCCCTGAGGAAGTCAACCCTTCGGAAGTCCGGCCAAAGGGCCTCGGCAAAGTAAAACTCGCTGTTGGCAGACTGCCAGAGTAGAAAGCCGCTCAAGCGCTGCTCCCCTGAGGTTCGGATCAACAAATCAGGGTCCGGTTGGCCACCGGTGTAGAGGTGTTCGGCAATTAGCTCAGGGGTGAGAACTTCCGCCAGCTGCTCCAGGGAGTCACCGCTTGTGGCATGCTTGCGAAGAATTCTGCGCATCGCATCGGCAATCTCCTTGCGACCACCGTAGGCAATCGCGAGATTGACGTGAGTGCCCTGATTGTTGCTAGTCGCCTCCTCAACCCTGACCAAGCGCTCGGCAGCCTCGGTTGGAAGCGAGTCCATATCTCCAACGATCTGCAGCTTCCAGCGGCCCAGAGTTGCCAGGTGTTCGGAGAGCGAGGTGATGATATCGACCAGGTCCCGCAGCTCATCCTGGTTCCTGCCCTTGAGATTGTCGGTCGAGAGCAGGTAGAGGGTTACGTGCTCGATGCCTAGGTCGGTGCACCAGCCGAGGAAGTCAACGATCCTCTTCGCACCGGCGGCGTGACCCAAAGCTCGATCGAAGCCCTGCTCCTTGGCCCACCTGCGATTGCCATCAACCATCACGCCAATGTGTTTTGGCATGTCTTGGGGCCTCAGAGCTGACTCGAGTCTCTGCTCATAGAAGCGATAAAGCAGGTTGCGCACGTTGAAAGGTTAGTGGAAACAAGCAGTTCAGATTTCTGATGTAACCTTCGGTTATGGACAGTCCAGACCCAATTCACGTCCCGCTTGGGGAGCTCAAGGGCGCGGTGCACACCGATGACTTCCGACCATCTTGGCGCGGTTGGATCCACACCGGTGTGCTGCCATTTGTAGTGGCCGGTGGGGTCCTGCTGATTGTTTTCTCTGACGGTTGGGTAGCCAAGACCGCCGCTGCTGTTTATTTCGCCAGCTCTGTGTTGCTGTTTGGAAACTCAGCCCTTTACCACCGGTTTCGCTGGGGACCGGTCACCAAGAAGATCCTGAAGCGAATCGACCACGCCAATATCTTCCTGCTGATTGCGGGCACCTATACGCCCATGGCCGCAAGTGCCCTGAGCAGCGACAAGGGATCCGCGCTGCTAATCGCGGTCTGGGGAATCGCGATTGTTGGAATCGGATTCCGGGTCTTCTGGATAAACGCGCCAAGGTGGCTCTACGTGCCAATCTATGTCGCCATGGGCTGGATCGCAGCCTTCTATGTGGTTGATCTTTGGCAGGCGAACTGGGTGATGATGTTGCTGGTTGGAATCGGTGGGCTGCTCTACACCCTAGGAGCTGTGTTTTACGGAACTAAGTGGCCCGGTAGGTTTGCAAAACACTTTGGGTTCCACGAGATATTTCACGCTCTGACTGTGGCCGCCTTTTTCTGCCACTGGACGGCAAGCCTGCTTATCGGGCTAAGCCCTATTCCTGGCTCTCTCGCTTGGGTTTAGCAGGTGGCTCAGGCCTGTCAGGCTTTTTGATCTCTATGTTGTTGAGCTCCTCCTCGGCCAGCTTCTGCCTGACCTCCGAGCGATAGCGCGATCGCCTGATCCTTCTGTTCATGTCGAAAAACAGCGCCACCGCCCCTACTGCCACGGCAAAAGTGATGATGAACCCAATCGCACCCGGCGAGTTGTAGCTGTCATCAACTATCGTCGCCTGAAAAATCAGTTGGGACAGCAGTAAGAACTCCATGGCCACAAGTATTTCACCTAGCGGTTAGCCTTAGTGGGTGGCAGAGCAAGAAAACCTAAATTACTCCCGCTATGGAGACAGGCCAAGATCCTCGAGATCTCGCAAGATCATGGCGATCTTCGGCATTGCCTTGCTAACGGCCTCGGCGGCTTTTGTTGGGTTGGCAAACTGGTCTCCGATTCAAGCCACAGAGATTGGCTATCGGGTTCAAAGCGAGTTCTACACCGAAGTCGACTTTGAGCTTCAAATGCCCAAGGGGTCAATAGCGGTCTGCAGCTTTGAGGCTCTGAACAACTCATTCGCGCAGGTCGGCTACGTGACCCAGGCTTTTGGCCCTTTTGAACAGGACATCACCACCCACACTGTCGGCATAAACACTTACGAGCTTGCCGTCACCGGCTTGGTCGATGAGTGTTCGCTGAGGTAGTATTTCAATCGGCTCGCTAGGCGAGCTTTTTCAATTCCCTGAGGTGATAAATGTCTGACAGCATTCTGCTAACCCAGAGCGCTTACGACCGCTTGAAGTCAGAGCTTGAGCAGCTGATTTTGGTGGAGCGCCAGGAGATTGCCAAACGCATTCAGGAGGCCCGCGAAGAAGGCGACCTCAAGGAGAACGGTGGCTATCACGCCGCCAAGGAAGAGCAGGGCAAGATCGAGGCCAGAATCAATCGCCTCGAGGAAATGCTTGCCAATGCTGAAATTGGCTCTGCCGATGCTTCCGATGGAGTTGTGAAGCAGGGACTTATGGTCACCTGCAAACTAAACGGCAGCGAGAACGAGTTCTTCTTGGGCAGCCACGAAATCTTTGAGGGTACCAAGTATGAGGCTCAGATCGAGGATGGCGACCTCGATGTCTATTCACCCGATTCGCCAATCGGCAAGGCAATCTCTGGCCACAAGGTTGGAGACACCGTGAGCTACTTCGCCCCCAATGGGAAAGAAATTAAGGTTTCAATCGAAAAGGTTGCGACCTTCGAGTTCTAGCCTTCGAACATCTTGGGCTTGAGCCCAGCCTTGCGAAGCGACTCAAAGACCTCTTCTCGGTGCTCCTTGCCCCGAGTCTCAACGCTTAGGTCTAGCTCGACCTCGCTGATCTGAAGACCATTGCCGTGGCGGGTGTGCAAGACCTCGACCACGTTCGCATGAGCTGCTGCCACTGCCTGTGCGGTTCGCACCAACTGACCAGGACGGTCAGGAAGCATGACGCTGATATTCGTGTAGCGATCCGAGGCTGCAAGGCCGTGCCTAATCACCCTCTGAAGCAAGAGTGGATCGATGTTTCCCCCGGAGAGAACGATTGCGGTCGTTCCGCGCAGCTTTAGTTTCTTGGCCAGCACAGCTGCAGACCCAACTGCACCTCCAGCCTCAACTACCAACTTGCTGCGCTCCATCACGCCGAGCATCGCCTTGGCAATCTCATCCTCCGACACGGTAACAACCTTGTCGACATAGGACTTGATGATGTCAAAGGGGACCTTGCCTGGCTTAGCCACAGCAATACCGTCGGCAATTGTTGGCTGGATCTTGGTCTCTACGGGCTTGCCGGCCTTCAGAGATGGTGGATATGCAGCAGCCTCTTGGGCTTGAACTGCGTAGACCTTGATCTTCTTACCCAGCTCCTTGGCCCTGAGCTTGGCCGCAAGTGCGACACCTGCGGTTAGCCCGCCGCCGCCTAGGCAAACGACAATGTTCTCAACGTCTGGTAGCTGCTCCAGGATCTCGAGTCCAACGGTTCCCTGGCCCCGAACGATGTCCACGTGATCAAAGGGCGGAATAAACACAGCACCGGTCTGCTCGGTGAAATCTTTTGCAGCAGCCAGGGTTTCATCGAAGATCGCTCCGGTTAGGACGACGTTGGCACCGTAGCCGAGAGTGGCCTGGTACTTGGGTAGTGATGCCCCCACCGGCATAAAAATCGTCGCCTTGATTCCCAGCAGCTGGGCTGCAAGCGCAACTCCCTGGGCGTGGTTGCCTGCAGATGCAGCCACCACTCCGCGCTTTTTTTCCTCAGGGCTGAGCTGCGACATGAGGTTGTATGCACCACGGACCTTGTATGAACCGGTGCGCTGCAGGTTTTCACACTTGAAGTAAACCTTTTGGCCAGTCAGCTCGCTCAGCCAATGGCTTTCAATCATCGGGGTCTTGATTACACCCTGAACGCGCTCTGCGGCAGCCTCGAATTCCTCGAGAGTGGGCAGTTTTGCCTGAGCCATCTGAAACCTTCAATCAAAGAATGAGAGAAAGTCTAGCGATTAGAAGGTTCTACCGATTTGTTGGAGTCTCTCAATTCGTTTTGGAATCGGTGGGTGCGTCGAGAAAGCTCGCTCCACCATGCCGGGCTTCAGTGGGTCGGAGATATACATATGGGCCATGGCCGAGTTGGCCTTTCGCATGGGTCTGCCATACTCTCCCAGCTTCTTGAGTGCGGACGACAACCCATCGGGGTAGCGAGTCATTTCGACTCCGGTGGCATCCGCCAGGTATTCGCGTTGGCGCGAGACCGCGGCCGAAACTATTGGACCGATTAGGAAGGCGATTATCCAGCCGACTATGCCGATAGCGACCATGAAAAGGGCAAGCTGTCCGCTGTTCTTGTTTCTAGAGAATGAGGAATACCAGGCCATGCGAAGGGCCATGTCGGCCAGAATTCCAATCGCAGAGACCAGCCCGAAGACGATTGTGGAGACCCTGATGTCATAGTTCTTTACGTGCCCCATCTCATGGGCCATGACGCCTTGCAGCTCGTTGTCATCCATGATGTCGAGCAACCCGGTGGTGGCAGCCACGACAGCCTTCTCGGGATTGCGACCGGTGGCAAAGGCGTTAGGGGCAGGATCGTTGATGATGTAAACCTTGGGCATTGGCATGCCTTCGGAGATGGACAGGTTCTCCACGATGTTCCAGAGCCTCGGGTTATCGCGCTTCTCTATCTGGTGAGCTCCGCTCATGGTGATAGCCAAGCGAGCGGCTGCGAAGTATTGAAAGACTGTGTAGGCAAGCACGAAAGCCACAATGAGCACAGCGCTAGAGCCATTACCGCTCGCCTGTCCCCACCAGACCGCAATTGCGGTCAAGAGGCCCACAAACAGGCCAATGATGATTACAGTGTTGCGCTTATTCGCCGCAATAGCGCGATACAACGAAGGCTCCTAGAACTTGACCTGGGGTGGCTCTTGAATGGCCGATGGGTTCTCAACCTCAAAGAACTCGCGCTCTGTGAAGCCAAGGTTCTTGGCAAAGATGTTGTTTGGGAACTGTTGAATCTTGGTGTTTAGCTCCCTGACTCCACCGTTGAAGAATCGCCTCGAGGCCATGATCTTGTCCTCGGTGTCGGTAAGTTCACGCTGCAGCTCCAAGAAGTTGTTGGACGCGACCAGTTGGGGATAGGCCTCAGACACAGCGAAGAGGCTCTTCAGCGCCCCCTGCAGCATGCCCTCTGCCTGAGCCGCCTGGGCTGGGTGCTCCAAAGCCTCCGGGGAGACAGTTGCGGCCCTTGCCTTTGTGACGTTCTCGAAAACTTCCTTTTCGTGAGAGGCATAGCCCTTCACGCTCTCGATGAGATTTGGTATCAGGTCCGCACGCCGCTTGAGTTGAACCGTGATGTCGCTCCAGGCTTCGTCAACTCGAACCTTGAGGGTGACTAGGGCGTTATAGGTAACCCAGAGGTAGATACCAATCAAAGCAACTACCCCGAGGATGATCCAGATTGTCAGATCCATTTCTCTCCTTATTGAGACGAAATCCAGACTATTGGATAAAGCCTGAGGCTTTGCTGAAAGTGCCCCGAGTGGGACTCGAACCCACACTGTGGCGATTTTAAGTCGCCTGCCTCTGCCATTGGGCTATCGGGGCAAAACAAAAGGCCTGGGATTACCCAGGCCCCTGTCTGAAAGTTACTACTTTCCCGGACGGGTGGCCCAGGTCTCAAAGAATAATCGTGGGGTGCGAACGGCCTCAAGGCTGGCAAGGTCGCGACCAAGGAGCGCGTTCCAAACCCAGCCGGAAACCACGCGAATCTTGCGCTCCCAGGTTGGCATCGCGAGACCGTGGTAACCGCGGTGTGCTAGCCAGGGGAGGAAGCCGGTCATGCCAAACTTGCCCACCTTGATTGCGCCCACGCCGATACCCAATCCTGCAACCGCACCGATGGTCTTCCAGCGATACTCACGGATTGCCTCACCGCGCATCGCCGCAACAATGTTCTTGGCCAAGAGCTTTGCCTGACGAACCGCGTGCTGAGCATTTGGAACGCAGTAGCCGCCAACGCCACCTCCGGTTAGGTCAGGGATGGCCGCTACGTCTCCAGCGGTCCAGGCGCCTTGCAAGGGCTTCTCACCCTCAACTATCTGCAACAGCGCATTGCCGTTGATGCGGAATCTCGCGTCCAGCGGGAAGTCACAGTTCTTTGCAACTGGGGCCGCGGCGACGCCGGCGGTCCAGATGATGATGTCCGACTCCATTGTTTCGCCGGTGGAAAGCTTCACAACTCCCTTGTCGGCCGAGAGCACCTGGGTGTTCAAGTGCACATATGCGGCGCGGGAATTCAGGTTGTTTACCACCCAGTTTGCAGTCTTCTCCGAAACCTCCGGCATGATCCTGCCCATGGCCTCAATTAGGTGGAACTGAACCTCATCAAATTCAATCTCCGGGTAGTAGCGAAGCAGGTGAGTCGCTGCACTTCTCAGCTCAGCGAAGGCCTCAATGCCTGCAAAACCGCCGCCAACGACGACTACGGTCAAAAGCCGCTCGCGGAGCTTTCCCTTGGGAAGTGCTGCGGCACGCTCAAAGTTTCCGACCAGTCGGTTTCTAACCTCGACGGCCTCTTCGATTGTCTTCAGGCCAATCGCTTGATCTGCGATTCCCTTGATGGGGAAGGTTCTGGTAACAGCACCGGCAGTCATCACGATCTGGTCATACTCGATGACCTTGCTCTTGCCGCCCTGAACCTCAATGGTTGCCTTGCGAGACTTGTGATTAACCTTCAGCATCTTGCCGGAAACCAAATTTGTCTTTCTGAGGTGCTGACGGTGTGAGACCACAACGTGTCTTGGCTCGATGGAGCCGGCCGCAACCTCTGGAAGGAACGGTTGGTAGGTCATGTATGGAAGTGGGTCTACCAGGGTGACCTCAGCCTCACCGCGCTTGAGAAGCTTCTCTAGTTTCCAGGCGGTATAAAAACCTGCGTAACCACCGCCAATAATCAGGATTCTTTGTGGTGCCTTGGTCTGAATTGCCTCAGCCAGCACGGCAGGCGGGGTCTTGGACTTCACAGCTATCGACATAAATTAGCGATTACTTTCTGATTTCTCTTGCTTCGCACTCCCAAATCGCCCTCTCAGGGCCAACCACAGCAGCGGGGCAAGGGGAACTAACAACCAATAGAGTAGCGGATTTGGGCCGTCAGGTGCCTCCTGAAAAGCCTGCCCAGGCGAATCTTGCTTCGTCTCACTGCCCGGCTCGCTGGGAAGGAGCAAGTCAGCCGACTCCTCGCTCGCGCTCGGGCGATATAGCTCGACCCACTTGGCCAGCGATCCGAGCGGATTATTCGGACTTGTGGCGGAAGACTCAATCGCCTGAGCAGGATTCACAATCCCAAAGCCGTAGTCAGCGTCGACTCCCGGTTGACCGGCATCGACTGCCGACTCAAGAAGCCTGGCAATGATGTCGTTGGCGCTGGCGACAGGGTCGGCCTGACGCATCAGCGCAACCAGTCCGGTAACAATCGGCGCGGCGGCAGAGGAACCTTCCCAGACTCTCACCTCGCCTCCCGGATAGCTACCGAGCATCTCTACCCCAGGGGCCGCAAGGGCAACGTTGATTCCAGCAGCACCTGCTCTTGTTCCAATCTCCCCCGCGCTGTCGATCGCGGTTACCCCGATGACGCCGGGTATCGTCGCCGGAGCAGTTGCATACTGTTCACCTTGAGTGCGATTACCGCTGGCCGCAACGATCACTACATCGTGTCCAAACGCATACAAGAATGCCTCATCCCAGCTCTTTGGCCAGAGCTCCGAGTTTCTGGAAATTGAGAGGTTGATCACCGAGGCCCCATTGTCCACGGCCCAGTGGATCGCATCGGCGACCTGAGCATCGGTGTCAGCACCTGGAACACCAAGTCCAATCGAGATCGCCAACAGCTCAACACCTGGTGCAATCCCGATCACACCGCCTGTGGTCTCGCCCTGCCCGGCAATCAGGCTCGCAACCATGGTGCCGTGAAAGCCACCAGGTCCAACGGGAGAGGTGCCATCCGGGGTTCCGACTCCCGAGAAGTCGGCACCGTCAATCACCACTCCGTCAAGATCCGGATGGCTGTCATCAATACCGGTGTCAATGACCGCAACCCTTACCCCACTGCCATCAAGCTCAAGCTGCTGATAGTCAGCGATCCACCAGTGGTCTTCCGCGGTTGGAGTGATGGTCATCGCTGTCAGCAACAACACGCTAACTAAACGCAAGAGCAAACCTCAGGACTCCAGCTCAAGAGCTTCAAGGACGCATCGCCTATGGGATTGACGCCGGGGCCCTTGGCCAAAGAGTGCGCGACAAGGGAGTGCAGGCACTTCACTCTAGTTGGCATCCCTCCGGCGCTTATCCCCGCGATCTCCGCAACGACTTCAATGTCCTCGCGTTCGGCAAGGAAGCTCTGGTGGGCGGCTTGATACGCGGCTGCTAGCTCCTCATCCTCAGCCAGTTGCTGCTGAAACTGCGCCATGACACCGCTTGCCTCAAGGGTTGAAACGGCCGCTGTGGCAGAGGGCTGGGTCAGGTAATAAAGAGTTGGAAAGGGAGTGCCATCCTCAAGCCTGGGGCGCGTCTTTGCAACTAGCGGGCGGGAGCAGACGCAACGAGCCGACACCTCGACCATGTCTCGAGCAGGTCTTCCCAATTGCCTGGATACCTCAGCAAGATCGACCTCGGAGATCACTCGGACTCCTCCGGCTGATCAAGCGCGGCTCGCAGGAAGGACTCGAGAAGCGAGTCAACCCAGTTGTCATCGGCAGCCGCAATCTCGGCGCTGATTTCATCAGCACTTCTCAGCTGGGCAAGCTGGGCTCCAACGGTTCCGGATGTGTCAGAAAAGTCCATGCCCTCGCTGTCCATAACCAGGTAGGAGACCTCGCCAGGAAGCACATAATAGAGGCGGTCACGAGCCTGGGCGCGGATATACACAGGGTCCTGCCAGCGATCGCGCTCCGCCTGCATCTCCTCTACGGCCTGCTCTGCCTGTCTGATGCTCTGCTCCATCTCGGCAATCTCGCGCCGTTGGTTTAGGAATGCCTCAACATCGGGAGAAATCAACCAGGTGCCCAAGACTAAAACCAGGATCATGCTCACCCAAGAGCTGTTCAGGCGCAGCATGCGAAGCATCAGCTTGCCCTGAGTCAGGGCAACTGGAACCTTTGGTTCTTTTGCTTGGGCCATCACCTTGAGAGTCTAGAAGCAGGGTGATTCAGCGGCCCGGATTTAGCCCTGGTAGCGAGGGAATGCCGAGCGGCCGGCATAACTTGCGGCGTCCTGCAGCTCCTCTTCGATCCTGAGCAGCTGGTTGTATTTGGCAACGCGTTCGCTTCTTGCCGGAGCCCCGGTCTTAATCTGGCCGGCATTTGTGGCAACCGCGAGATCGGCAATAAATGTGTCCTCGGTTTCACCGCTTCGGTGAGAGATGATTGCCTTCATGCCGTGGTTCTGAGCAAGGGCAACCGCGTCCATGGTCTCCGAGAGGGTGCCAATCTGGTTCACCTTAACCAAGATTGCATTTCCAGCCTTGTGATCGATGCCCTTCTGAAGGCGCTCTGGATTGGTCACATACAGGTCATCGCCTACGAGCTGAACCTTGTCGCCAAGCTCAGCGGTGATCTTTGTCCAACCCTCCCAGTCGTCCTCGGCTAGAGGGTCCTCGATCGAAACCAATGGGTAAGAAGCGATCAGCTCCGCGTAGTAGGCGATCATGTCTTCGGCACTACGCTCTTGACCCTCGAAGGAATACTTGCCGCTCTTTTCGCTGTAAAACTCAGTTGAGGCAACATCGAGTGCAAGCGCAATCTGGGAGCCCAGCTTGTAACCTGCCAACCCGATTGCCTCGGCAATCAGATCCAGAGCTGCTCGGTTGTTGGGCAAATCAGGCGCAAAGCCTCCCTCGTCACCAAGACCGGTCGCAAGCGACTTCTCCGAAAGCAACTTCTTCAGGTGGTGGTAGACCTCTGCACCCCAGCGCAGCGCCTCCGAGAATGTCTCTGCGCCGTGAGGAACAATCATGAACTCCTGAATGTCCACGCCGTTATCAGCGTGCGCACCGCCATTAATGATGTTCATCAGGGGAACCGGCAGCACGAAGGCATTCGAACCTCCCAGATACCTATAGAGCGGCAACCCCGCAGAGTCCGCAGCTGCCCTCGCGTTTGCAAGCGAGACACCGAGAATGGCGTTTGCGCCAAGCTTCTTCTTGTTTGAGGTTCCATCGATTGCGATCAGGGCACCATCAACCAGGCGCTGGTCGGTTGCATCAAAGTCAACGAGTGCCTCGTCGATGGTCTCGATGACGGCCGCAACGGCACCCTGGACACCCTTGCCGAGGTAGCGACCCTTGTCGCCATCGCGAGCTTCGTGGGCCTCAAATGCTCCGGTCGAGGCACCCGAGGGAACGGCGGCCCTTCCGAACGAGTCGTCCGAGAGCAGCACCTCAACCTCAACGGTTGGGTTGCCCCTGGAATCAAGAATTTCTCTGGCGCCTACAGCGGTGATGATTGACACGAAGGTCTCCTTAGTCGTTGCAATTAGAAAGCTTTCGAAAACGACACTGGTTTCGCCCAAAGTCTAGCGTTTAGTCAAGCGGCCGGATCTCTAGTTCGGCCCCTGAAACCAAGAATGCGAAGCTCTCATAGCCCTGCTCAGACAGCTCGGCAAGCTGGGCCTTTAGGTTCTTTGCTTTGCGCTCTAGTCTCACCTCAAGACCCTGGGCAATCAGCTCCTGCTGCTTTGTAAGAGCTACCGCGACATCTTCTTCGATTAGTAGAACAAGAGAGCCTGCACGCTTCTGGGGCTGGTCCACCAGGTCAATGATTCGCTCAATTCCGAGGGATATGCCGACCGCGGGCGCATCCACACCGGCCCACCGACCAACCATCGAGTCGTAGCGGCCACCGCCACCAATGGAAGCATCAACTGACGGATATTCGATCTCGAAGATTGCCCCGGTGTAGTAGCCCATGCCCCTGACCAGACTCGGATCAAACCGGACTCGCGAGGCATACTCGCCCAAATCTTTCGCCCACGCCAGCAGCTCTGGAAGCTCGGCGGACTTGGAGTCCTCCAACCACCTCAAGACCGCCTTGGCAACCTCTTCACCGAATTGCTCGCCAAGTTCTTCTGCAACTCCTGAGCTGCCAATCTTGTCCAACTTGTCGATGGTGATCATCGCCTGTTCGATGTTGGTGGTAACACCGGCTGCCTTGAGGCCCTGGGTTAGTAACCTTCGGTCGTTCAGTCGAATGGTTGCGCTGGAAAGTCCGATTGCATCTAGGGCCGCGAGGGATGCCGAGATGAGTTCGAGCTCGGCTAGGGGGCTCTCATCGCCGATGATGTCAATGTCGCACTGCAAAAACTGGCGATAGCGACCCTTCTGAGGGCGTTCGGCGCGCCACACATTGCCAATCTGAATGGCCTTGAAAACCCTGGGTAATTTGGCTCGATTGGTGGCATAAAACCTGGTTAGCGGAACCGTAAGGTCAAAGCGAAGTCCAAGATCGGCAAGCTCGCCACCCTCCTCGATTGCCCGCTTGAGCTCGTCGCCTCGCTTTTGGACCTTGAAAACAAGCTTCTCGTTGTCGCCACCCTGACCCGATGTAAGGCGCTCAAGATCTTCGAGCCCTGGGGTCTCAATCTCCTGGAAGCCACGGGCGGTGTAGAGCGCGCGAATCTGAGCCAGAAGCTCTTCTCTAGTGCGCTTCTCGCCTGGAAGGATATCCCGCATTCCGCGAGGGGGATTGACGGCCACCTCACAAGTTTGGCACAGCGCATCACCCAAGCCCCTGTGATTCTTTGGGGATGTATTGTTAGACCCAGTCCAAATAAGGAAAATCCACTTTGCTCTTGCCAGTTGCTAATGTTTCCCCCATGACGCAGCTGTCTAAGCCTAGGCGCGGCAGGCCGGTGACAACCGACCCCAACGCCGTCGGCCTCACTGCCCTGAAGCTATTTGCCGAAAAGGGCATCGATAAGGTGACCGTGGATGATGTGGCCGTGGCAGCTGAAATCTCGCGCTCCAATCTCTTTCGCATCTTCCCCTCCAAGGCAGCCGTGGTCTGGGGAGGCATGCACGAGTTCAACGTTGAGTTGCAGCGCAAGCTCAGTGAGAGTTCGGAGAAAGACATCGTCAAGCTCCTGCACCGCTCCTGGGTTGAGGCAATGCACCTGCTGGACGAGTCTCTCGAAACGGTAAGACTGAGGCTCAAGCTGATTGCAAGTTCACCCGAGATCTACGGTTGGGGTCACGGTCAACTCGAGGAGTCGAGACAGGTGATCGAGGAAGCCGTTGCTCAGGTCACCTCCGACCCGATGCGCCCAAGGGTAATTTCCTCTGCATTGATCGCAGTGTCGATGTCGATCCTGATGTGGTGGGCGGAGACGAATGATCCGAGGACTCCATCTGAGGTCCTGGATGCCGGCTTCAGCGACTTCGAAAAGGTCTTTGGCTAGTCAGCCATCCCCACGACGCCCGCATCGGTTGCATCGCTGAGCTCACTCGCTCGAATCTCAGCCTGAAGCTCTCTGGTTGCCTCTCGCAAAGCTCGCTCCGGGTCGAGTCCTACCGCCCTGGCGCTAGCGACGATAGCGAGCAGGAGCTTGCCAAGGTCGTCCTCCGACTCCATTGGAACGACAGGTTCGGTCGGCTTTTCTAGGATTCCAGCCTTTTCTGCCTTATTCATCACCTTGTTCGCCAAAGCCAGAGCGGGCATGGCCTGCGGGACACCATCGAGAATAGAAGTTCTTCCAGGCTTCTCACGCTTTTTATGACTGTCCCAGTTCTGCATCACGTCATCTCCGGTTTCAGCAGCAAACTTCTCTAGTTCTTCTGCCGTGCCAAAGACGTGCGGGTGGCGCGAACGCATTTTCTGCTCCATGAACTCTGCGACATCCTCAAGAGTGAATGGCTCCCCCATGGTTCCCGTGGATCCCAGATCGGAGTGGAAAATTACCTGGTAGAGCACGTCGCCAAGTTCCTCAATAACCTCATCGCGATCGCCCGCCTCCAGGGCGTCGATCAGCTCGTAGGTCTCCTCCAACAGATACTGCACCAGGCTGCGGTGAGTTTGCTCGGCATCCCAGGGACATCCTCCAGGGGCCCGCAATTTATGCGCAGTTTCAATCAGACTTGCTAGCTTCTCCAACCGCCACCTGCCTTAGGTTCTCAAACAGTTCTCTGACCCAGTCAATCACCTCTTGGTCCTTGATGGTTTCACCAGCTGAGGTTTCGGGAATCGCAATGGTCAGCAGCTGACTCGAGCGCAGGTATTTGGCTCGGGGGTAGCTGTGACTGAGACGAACCAGCTCAGCGTCGCCTAGCTCCACAGGCTGCAGCCTGGCCTGGGCTCCGAGCAGGTTGACATCGGTTAGCCCCATGCGGTTTGCCTGCTGCCGAAGCTCGGTGATCTCAAGAAGCTGCCTGACTGAAAGCGGCGGCTTTCCAAACCTATCGGTGAGCTCGTCAAGGATCTCCTGAAGCTCCTTAGCGGTATTCTTCTTGCCCGAACTGCTCGAGAGCTTGTGATACGCCTCAAGCCTTAGCCGCTCAGAATCGACATACTCGGCGGGGATTCTGGCATCGACGGGGAGCTCTAGTTTTAGCTCGGCCGGAGATTGAACCTCCTCTCCCCTGAACTCGCTCACCGCCTCCGCGATCATTCTGAGGTAGAGATCGAAGCCGACACCTGCGATGTGACCGGATTGTTCACCGCCCAGTAGATTCCCCGCACCCCGAATTTCAAGATCCTTCATGGCAACCTGCATGCCCGCTCCAAGCTCATTGTTGCTGGCGATTGTGGCGAGCCGATCGTGTGCTGTTTCGGTAAGGGGTTTGCTCGGGTCATAGAAGAAGTAGGCGTAGGCCCGCTCCGTGGAGCGGCCAACCCGACCTCGTATCTGATGGCGTTGGGATAGACCAAAGTTTTCGGCCCTATCGACGATCAGGGTGTTGGCGTTCGGTATGTCGATTCCGGTCTCGATGATGGTGGTTGAGACCAAGACGTCAAATTTGCGCTCCCAGAAATCGACGACCACCTGCTCAAGCTGATGCTCGGGCATTTGGCCGTGAGCAACCGCAACCCTTGCCTCCGGGACCAGTTTTGCGATCTCGGAGGCGGCATGGTCGATCGTCGCAACTCTGTTGTGGACGAAGAAGACCTGCCCCTCACGAATCAACTCGCGCCTGATGGCCGCTGCCACCTGACCCTCGCTATAGCCGCCAACGAAGGTGAGGATTGGGTGGCGCTCCTCCGGAGGGGTCGCGAGCGTCGACATCTCCCGAATGCCTGTGACGGCCATCTCCAGAGTCCTGGGAATTGGGGTGGCGCTCATTGACAAGACATCGACGTTGTGACGCAGGTCCTTAATCTTCTCCTTGTGTTCGACCCCAAAACGTTGCTCCTCATCAATGATCAGCAGTCCAAGATCGCGAAACTTCACACCATCCGACAACAGGCGATGGGTTCCAATAACCAGATCAATCGCGCCTGACTCGAGCCCGGCTAGTACCTTCTTGGCCTCGCTAGCGCTTTGAAACCTTGAGAGAGCTGCGAGGTGGACGGGGAAGCCGGAATACCTTGACCGGAAGGTCTCCATGTGTTGCCGAACCAGCAGCGTGGTCGGCACCAGCATCGCAACCTGTTTGCCCTCTTGAATCGCCTTGAAGGCGGCCCGGACCGCGACCTCGGTCTTGCCATATCCAACGTCTCCGGCAAGCAGGCGATCCATCGGCTGTGGCTTTTCCATGTCCCGCTTGATCTCATCGATTGTTGTCAGCTGATCCGGAGTCTCTTGAAAGACGAAGGCATCCTCGAGTTCCCGCTGCCACTGGGTATCGGGGCCGTAGGCGTGCCCCTTGCTCTTGACTCTTGCCGAGTAGAGCTTGACCAAATCAATGGCAATCTTGCGCACTGCTTTGCGAGCATTGCCCTTTGCCCTTGCCCAGTCAGTGCCTCCCATCTTGGAGAGCACTGGTGCCTCACCACCGATGTATCTCGAGAGCATGTCCAGCTGGTCGGTGGGGACATAGAGAGTGTCGCTGGGATAGCCGCGCTTTGGCGGGGCGTATTGAATCACGAGGTATTCCCGAACCTGCGAGCGATTGCTTCGCTGCACGAGCTCTTGGAATCTTCCCACGCCGTGAATCTCGTGGACCACATAGTCTCCCTGCTTCAGCTCGAGGGGATCAACCTCCGCACCGCGCCGCCTCGCAAGCTTGCGCTCCTTAGGGCTGGCATAGCTTGCGCTGAGTCCAAAGAACTCTTCCTCGGTTAGCACCGTTAGATCTGCCTCGGCTATCGAAAAGCCCCCTTGGAGTTGGCCGAGGATAACCAACACCTCACCACTGGTCGGCTGCTGATCGGACTCGCTGAGGCGGCAGCCAATTTTGTTCTCAACCAATAGCTCAACTATGCGCTCGGCGGTTCCGTGGCCGCGGGCAACTATTGCTACCGAATGACCCGAGGTGACCTGATCGCCAACCCAGTCGATGGAATCCTCCAGCGAGAGCCTGGGAATCTCCCTGATCCCAAGGTCGGCGCTTCCGGGAGATGCGAGAGAGTCCAGCTTGATCGCCCTCGCGCCAACGAGATCAACCAGCTCGGAAAGATCTAGAAATCCGCCCTCGCTAAGGTCGATTGGTGTTTGAGATCCGCTGAGCGCAGTGTCCCAGGCGGCATGCAGGAACTCCTCGTTGGTCTTGACCAGGTTCTCTGCCCTGGCGGCAAGTCGCTCTGGCTCAAGGAACACCACCGGCGCCCTGCTAGGTAACAGGTCGGTTATCGGGATCATGCTCTCGGCCAAGAGCGGCGCCAGCGACTCCATACCGGTTACCACCATTGCGTTCGAGATCTTTTCGAGCATTTCCCCGAGACCCGGATACTCCGCGGCAAGCTCCCTGGCGTGAGCGGCTACCTTCGGGGTTATCAGCAGCTCGCGAGCGGGATAGAGCTCCAGCGCTGATAGCTGCGAGTCAATTGAGCGCTGATCTGAGACCAGGAACTCGCGGATATCCTCAAGCTCATCGCCGAAGAACTCAAGCCTCAAGGCATGCTCGGAGGTCGTTGGGAAGACATCCAATATGCCTCCGCGCACGGTAAATTCGCCGCGCCTGGTAACCAAATCGACCCTTTCGTAAGCGAATTCGATGAGCTTGAGGGCCAGCTCGGGTAGCAGGTACTCACCGCCTTTTTCAAGGCGAATGGGTTGCTGTTTGGCAATGTTGGCAACCACCGGTTGCAATGCTGCGCGCACCGAGACCAGGACCAGGCCTTTGAAGTCTTCTTCGGCTATGCGCCGGAATGCTTTTACTCTTCTTCCGACCGTTTCCGGTGCCGGTGAGAGGCGCTCGTGAGGAAGGGTTTCCCACGATGGCACCTCCACCACCTCGAGTCCCTCGATAAGCTCCGGCATCTGCTTGGCAAGATCTTGGGTTTGCCGACCAGAGCTGGTAATCACTACTAGCGGACCAGGTTGAGAGCGAATAATCGCGGCCAGAGCGAGCGGCTGCGTCTTTGAAGGAGCGAAAAGAGTTGTGCCGCTTAGTTTCTGGGTAAGGCGAAGCGAGCGCGCCGATAGGGCCGCAGAAACTAGTGAGCGGATGGTCACACAGAGAGTCTAGGACCCCTGTTGCTCCACAGTTTCGGCCACCTTCTCGGCGGCCTGGGCAACTAGGGTCTCAAGCTCCTTTTTTTCCTGAGCCGAAAAGTCGCGGAGCACAAAGTCGGCAACCGGCATCTGCCCGGGCGGGCGGCCAATGCCAAAGCGGACTCGATGGAATGCGCTCCCGCATTTTGCACTGATGTCCCTGAGGCCGTTGTGACCGGCATGGCCACCATCAAACTTTGCCCTAATGTCGCCAAACTCCAGGTCGAGCTCGTCGTGAACAACCACGAGGCGATCAGGGGTTAGCGAGTAAAAACTCAACAGCTTGCTCACTGGATTGCCACTTAGGTTCATGAAACCTGTGGACTTGGCGAGAACGATTTTGTCGCCACCTAGCAGCTTGTATTCGGCAACCTGGGCGCCGGCGCGATGGGACTTGAAGTTAATCGAGAACTTGCTGGCCAAATGGTCAAGCACGATTTGGCCGATATTGTGACGGTTGGCTTGGTAGTTGGGCCCGGGGTTGCCGAGCCCAACAACCAACCAGGTATTACTCTTCGGAGCCTTCAGACTCTGCTGCTGGCTCTTCGGCCTCTCCAGCTTCAGTCTCCTCAGCAGGCTCTTCATCGGCTACTCCGGCTCTAGTCTCTACAACCGAAGCTACCAGCTCGTCTGCGGCTAGCTCCATAACTACACCCTGTGGGATGACCAGGTCGGAAACCACGTAGTGGTGGCCAGCTGGGTTCTCCTTGGAGATGTGGAGCTCAAGGAACTGCGGAATGTGAGTGGCCTCAGCCTCGACCTTGACGGTCTTGTGCTCGAGGTCAACCACGGTTCCACCCATAGGCTCACCGATGATGTGGACCGGAACCTCAACGTGAACCTTCTCGCCCTTCTTGACCTCAACTAGGTCAATGTGCTCGATCACCTGAGTTACCGGGTCCTTGGCTGCGCTCTTGACAAGAACCAGCTCCTCCTTGCCTGAGATGCTCAGCTCTAGCAGCGCGTTTTTCACGCGCAGCGCAAGGGCAACCTCATGGGCTGGAAGGTGGATGTGTCTTGTGGCGTTACCGTGGCCGTAAATAACGGCTGGGGTGCGTCCTGCTGCACGAAGCTTGCGGGCAGCGCCCTTGCCAAAGCTCTCGCGGCTCTCCGCTGCAATCTTTGTTTCTGACATCTTTTCCTCAAATCACGTGGCGAGGAAAAGGACCCCGTCGATTACGGATACTTTGTATCCCTCGCCGCTGAACGCCTCGAAGCCTATCCGATTAGCGCAGCACCCTCAACCCCCAGCGCAAAAACAGCGCCAGGAAGAGGATGGCAAACCCGAGCAGCAACCCCGCTGGGGGCACGCTCAGTGCCAGGCCAACGCAGAGCACCAAGCCAGCTAGGTTCAACCACTTTGGTCTCGAGCTCTCAACCGCCGGTTGGCGGTAGGCGGCAAGATTAGCGATCGCGTAGTAACTAAGGATGGCAAAGGAGGAAAGCCCGATGGTCAAAAGGATGCTGCCAGATAGAACCAGCAGGATCACCAGGAACGAAATGAGTATCTCCGCCATAGCGGGTGCCCCGGTTCTGATCTTGCTGGCCAAAAACCTCGGCAGTTCGCCATCTGAAGCCATCTCGGCTGCGGTTCGACTCATCCCCGCCAAGAGTGCAAGCAATGAACCGAGAGCGGCGACCGCGGCAAAGGGTGAGATCGAGAGCGGCGATACCCCGTTGAGCGAGTGCGTCGCAAGATCGGCCAGCGGAGTCAAAGAGTTCCCCAGTTCGCCGCCAAGCTTTAGCGAAAGCAGTAGCCCAAGAGCCAGGTAGATGGCAAAGACGATGGCAAGAGAGATTCTGATTGCCCTCGGCACATTTTTCTCCGAGCTCTCAACCTCTCCCCCGAGAGTTGCCACCCGCGCGTAGCCGGCAAAGGCAAAGAAAAACAGTGCCGCGGCACCAAAGATCCCAACGGGATCTCCCGCCGGTAGCGGCGAGTGGGCCGGCGCCGAAAAGAGCGCGGCAAGGATAAAGACCGCAAGGAAGCCGATGGTGATTGTGGCTAGGACTTTTGATCCAAAGGCCGTGCGATTGATTCCGGCAATGTTGATCGCCGCCATCACCACCACCGATAACGCCGCCGTCAGTATCGGTGAGTCAGGAGTTAGGTAATTGGCAAAGGTCAGGGCAATCGCTGCTGCGGAGCCAATCTTGCCAACTAGAAAACTTGCACCTGCCAGAAAACCCCAGGTATTGCCAAGGTAGTGGCGACCGTAGGCATAGGTGCCACCCGACCTCGTGACGGCGGCCGCGAGTTGAGCAATCGTTGCGGCATTGAGGTAGGCAACTAAACCCGCAAGAGCGATCGCAACCGGGAACCATGCACCGGCTAGTGCAGCTGCTGGACCAAAGACCACAAAGACACCGGCCCCGAGCATCGCGGCCAGCCCGATGAACACCGCATCGGTCGCGGTTAGCTTTTTCATCAGGACTTAGGCGTGCCCCGGGAAGAGGGAATTGACCGAGTCGTCATAGAAGACCGCTGCAATTGCCTTGGCAATCAGCGGTGCAATCGAGAGTACCGTGAGCGAGTCGAACTGCTTCTCCGGGGTGATCGGCAAGGTATTGGTGACGACAACCGCATCGATGACCGGGTCACTCAGGCGTTCGCGAGCGGGGTCGGAGAACACGGCGTGGGTAGCGGCCACAATCACTCGCGCGGCACCGTTTTCCTTCAAAGCCTGGGCAGCAGCAAGAATCGTGCCACCGGTGTCAATCATGTCGTCGACGATCAGGCAGTCTCTGCCCTTCACGCGACCCACAATCTCATTAACCTGGACCTGGTTTGGCTTGTCTGGATCCCTGCGCTTGTGGACGATGGCCAGCGGGGTGGCGAGCCTATCTGCCCAAATGTCGGCAACCCGAACACGTCCCGAGTCTGGGGAAACTACCGTTAGGTTCTCGGTGCCAAAGTTCTCGGCGATATGGTCGGCCAGCATTGGCAGTGCCCAGAGGTGGTCAACAGGACCATCAAAGAAACCCTGGATCTGAGGGGTGTGAAGATCCACAGACATGAGCCTTGCAGCCCCTGCGGTCTTGAACAGATCGGTCACCAGCCTCGCCGAGATTGGTTCGCGACCCTTGTGTTTCTTGTCCTGACGGGCGTAGGGGAAGAAGGGAGCAACCACGGTGATGCGCTTGGCACTGGCGCGCTTCATGGCATCGATCATGAGCAGCTGCTCCATGAGCCAGTGGTTGATGGGGTTTGGGTGAGCCTGAATGATGAAGGCGTCGACACCGCGAACGCTTCTTTCATAGCGCACGAATGTTTCACCATTTGCAAAGTCGTAGGCGGTCATTGGGACCAGCTCGGTTTGGAGGATGTCGGCTACCTCTTGGGCAAGGGATTGGTGAGCTCTTCCGGAGGCAATTACTAGCTGCTTGCTCGCTGGCTTCTCAACCACCACGCTCTACTCCGTCCCCTCGGTTGCCGCCTTGGCGGATGCTGATCCAGGCCGCTTCTCCAGTACCCAGCCTGCCAGATTTTTCTGGGGAGTGGGGTTCAATGCTAACGCTCCGGGCTCAACATTTCTTCGGATGGTCGAGCCGGCTGCGGTGTAGGCGCCGTTTCCAATCTCCACGGGAGCGACGAAGACATTTCCACTTCCGGTCCTGGCATGAGCGCCAACCTTTGTGCGGTGCTTTTTCTCGCCGTCGTAGTTGGCAAATATGGTGCCAGCTCCGATATTTGCACCCTCGCCAACCTCGGCATCTCCCACGTAGCTCAGGTGAGGAACCTTTGCTCCGGCTCCGATGGCCGCATTCTTGGTCTCAACAAATGCACCGATCTTGCCATCGCTACCGAGTCTTGTTCCGGGTCGCAGGTAAGAGAAAGGGCCGACCGTGGCGCCGGCATCAATCGCGGCACCCTCGCCATGAGTGCGAACCACCTTGGCGCCCTCGCCAACCTCGGTGTCGGTTAGGTCGGTGTCGGGTCCAATCTGAGCACCCGGTCCGATCCGGGTAAGGCCGTGCAGCCTGGTTGAGGGCTTGATTATGGCATCCTGGCCGATCTGCACCGTGATGTCCATCCAGGTGCTCTCCGGCTCGACGATCGTGACGCCGGCAAGCTGCCATGCCTTCACGATCCTGGCATTTAGCTCGCGAGCAACATTGGAAAGCTGATGACGATCATTGACACCGGAAACCAGCCAGGGATCGGCAATCATGTGAGCCTGAACCAGCTGACCTGCCTCAAGCATCATGCCCGCAACGTCGGTGAGATACTTTTCACCCTGAGCATTGTTGGTTCCGACTCTGGCCAGGGTCTCACTCAGGAGTGCAAAGTCAAAGACATAGACTCCTGCATTTACCTCGGTGATCTCGAGCTGCTCCGCTGAGGCATCTTTCTGCTCAACGATTCCGATCAGGTTCTCCCTGGCGCGCAAAACACGTCCGTATCCAGCTGGGTTTTCCAGCTCGCAGGTGACCAAGGTTCCCTTGGAAGCTGATTCGCGGTGGCGGGCTAGAAGCTCGGAAACACTTTGGACATCCAACAGCGGAACATCGCCGGAGAGCACGACAACATCGCCATCGAAGCCCGCAGGCAACACCTCCAGGGCCGCCTCAACGGCTCGGCCGGTACCCGGAACCTCATCCTGGTGAGCAATCTCGACCTTTGGGAAGTGCTCGCCAACATAGGCAGCAACCTTTTCCTTTTCGTGCCTGAGCACGCAGATTACGTGGTTTGCACCTAGCGAGCTGGCGGTTGCTAGAACATGCCCGATTAGTGGCATACCCGCGAGAGTGTGAAGAACTTTAGGCGTGGCACTCTTCATGCGAGTTCCCTCGCCTGCGGCCAGCACAACCACTGCCAGTTGGCGCAACCCGACCTCCCGTCTCGGAAGCTCCGCCCCTAGGATTCGAACCTAGACCGGACGCCTCCAAAGGGCGCCGTGCTGCCATTACACCAGAGCGGACCGAGGTCAAACCTCGCGATAAGTCTGCCAGATGATTCCTAGAGCTGGAGCTTCTCGGCTATCACAAGCCAAGATTGCTCATTCTCACTGAGTGCCGAACGTAGGTGCTTCTGCTTTTCAGTGAGGACACTCAAGGCCTCATAGTCACTCTGATCGGCAGCAGCGAGCTCGAGATGCAAAGCCTCCAACTCCGCCTCTAGCTTGGCAATCTGCCGCTCCAGGCGTGCCGACTCCTTCTCTAGGTTCCTCCTTACAGCCCCAGAAGTTTCTTTGCTGGGCATAACTTTTGGCTTCTGCTGGCTAGGTGTCTTGAGTTTTAGGTATTGCTCGATGCCGCCAGGGAGATGTCTGAGCTTGCCGTCAGACAGCAGCCCGTACTGGTGGTCGGTCACTCGCTCTAGGAGGTAGCGATCGTGAGAGATCACGATGAGAGTCCCCGGCCAGCTGTCCAAGAGGTCTTCGATTGCCGCCAGCATGTCGGTGTCAAGATCGTTTGTTGGCTCATCAAGAATCAGCACGTTTGGCTCGGTGAAGAGCAATCTGAGCAACTGAAAGCGGCGCCGCTGACCACCGGAGAGGTCCGCAATCGGCGTCTGGAGTTCGGGAGAGTCAAAGCCCAGCTGCTCAAGCAGCTGCCCGGTTGGAATCTCCTTCTTTCCAACCTGGAAGGCGACCTTTTCTCGCTTGATCATGGTGAAGATTCGCTCGTCAGCATGCTTGTTTAGCTCTGCGACGTCCTGACTGAGCTTGGCAAACCTCACCGTCTTCCCGATCTTCACCCGGCCACCGGTGGGCTGGAGCTCACCGGTTATTAGCTTCACGAGGGTTGTTTTGCCGGCACCATTCGCACCAACTATTCCAACTCGATCCCCGGGACCAAGGCGCCAGGTCAAATTGTCGAATATCAGCTGGCCACCGGGAGTTTGGTAGCTAACACCCTCCAGGTCGACCACGTCCTTACCCAGTCGGGATGTTGCAAGCTGCGCAAGTTCGACGGCATCTCTAGGTGGAGGCTCATTGCCCACGAGCTCGAGGGCTGCATCCATTCGAAATTTTGGTTTCGAGGTCCTTGCTGGTGCCCCTCTACCAAGCCAGGCCAACTCCTTGCGCAAAAGGTTTTGCCTTCTTGCCTCGATGGCCCTGGCTTGCCGAGCCCGCTCGGTTCGCTGCTGGATGTAGGCGGCATAGCCACCACTGAATGGTTCGATGCGCCCGGCGATTACCTCCCATGTCAGGTTGCTGACGGCATCTAAGAACCAGCGATCGTGGGTGATCACGAGCAACCCGCCTTGATTCTTTGACCAGCGATTACGAAGGTGGTTGGCAAGCCAATTCACGCCATCGATGTCCAAATGGTTAGTCGGCTCATCAAGCATGATCACATCGTGATCCTGCGCTAGCAGCTTTGCTAGCGCGACCCTGCGAAGTTGTCCTCCGGAGAGGGTGCCGACCGTCTGATTCCAGTCCAAATCCGAAACGAGACCTGCCAGGACGTCGCGAATCTTGGCATCCGAAGCCCACTCAAACTCAGGCCGGTCCCCGACAACCGCCTGCGAAACGGTCAGCTGCGGGGAAATCTGGTCGGACTGGCGGAGAAAGCCGACCTTGAGGCCGCCGCGCCAGGTAACGCGACCGCTGTCTGGAGCAAGCTCCTTGCTCAGAATCTTGATTAGCGTGGACTTGCCATCGCCATTGCGACCGACAATTCCGATTCGGTCGCCTTCGCCAATGCCAACGGTGACGTTGTCAAAAACAAGTTTGTTTGGAAAGCGCTGGCTAATCCCTTCGCCACCGAGCAGGTGAGCCATTAGTCGAGCTTCGCCCCCTCGGTTCCAAAGCTGGTAAGAATCACGAAGTGCCCTTGCTGGCGAAGTGTTGCGGTCAACTCCTCTGCCGCGGCCGCCTCCTCGGTGAGGAAGTAGACGGTAGGCCCGCTTCCAGTCATGTTGCCTTTCATGCCGGGCGCCAGTTCAAAGTAACTCGCGAGCTCAGGTCGAAGCTCGAGGGCCGGAGCGGTGAGGGAGTTCCGCCCCAGCTGCAAGGTGCCATCAGCGAGCTGCTGCTTCACCTGCGTCGCGGACAGAGTCATATCACCTTCGGGGAAGAGCTCGTCAAACTTTTTGAAGACGCTGCCCGTTCCCAATCCGATTGGGCTGACCAGCAGAACCACGTGGTGTTCTTTTGCCTGCGGCAACACCTCGAGGTCAATCCCGGTGTCAACACCTAGCGCAGTCCCGCCAAGTAGGGAGAAAGGCACATCAGAACCAACCTTGGCTGCCACCTTCGTCAGCTCCTTGCTTTCCAGGCCAGTCCCCCAGGCCTGATTTAGAGCCAGCAGCGCGGCAGCGGCATCGGCACTCCCGCCGGCCAAGCCGGCAGCGACCGGCACTTGCTTGTAGGTGTGGAAGCGCATCTTCTGCGGGTTCGAGATGCCGCAGTGCTCGGCGAGCGCTAGGGCCGCCTTGACCACGAGGTTCTCCTCGTCGGTTGGAACAAGATCAAGCTGACTCTTGGGTAGGTCACCCTCGGTTATGACATGCCAGTAATCATTCTGCTCGACCGCCACCCGTTGGCGAATTGCCAAGGACTGATAGACGCTCACCACGGGGTGGTAGCCATCTGGCCGAAGCCCTCCAACCTCGAAAAAGAGGTTTAGCTTGCCAGGAGCGGATGCTGAAATCACTTGGAAGAGGCTACCGCTTCAAAATCATCGATGCCCAACTGTTCGCCGCGCGCGCTCGGGTCGATACCTGCTCGCTCCAGAATCTCCTGAGCCGCCGTTGAACCCCCGGCCCAGGTGGCAAGCGCCTGGCGCAGCGTCTTGCGCCTCTGGGCAAATGCGGCATCGATGACTCTGAACACCTCTTGCTTGTCACCTTGCCGCTGATTTCTTTCAAAAAAGACAAGCGCAGAATCAACCTGCGGGGCTGGCCAAAAGACATTTCTCCCAACATTTCCGGCCAGCCTTGCCTCACCAAACCAGGCCAGCTTTGCACTCGGAGCCCCGTATTCCTTGCCTCCTGGCTTTGCCGCCAAACGGTGTGCGACCTCCGCCTGGACCATGACCAATGCCTTCTGAATGGTTGGAAAGGTCTCGATGAAGTGCAGCAGGACCGGCACTGAGATGTTGTAGGGGAGGTTTGCGACAAGCGCGGTTGGGTCTTTCGGCAGCTGGGTCACCCTGAGCGCATCGGCCGCAACAAGCTCGACCTTCTTATCTGGCGCATGCTTGGCAATGGTTCTCTCAAGAATGCTGGCGAGTTTTGGATCAACCTCGACCGCAGTCAGTTGATCGACCTGCTCCAAGATACCCAAGGTGAGGGATCCCAGGCCGGGACCAATCTCGACGACCGAGTCATCTGAGTCGAGATGTGCGGCCTGGACGATCCTGCGAATGGTGTTTGGGTCGATGACAAAGTTTTGACCAAGCTTTTTTGTGGGCCTAAGGTCAAGCTCGGCGGCCAACTCGCGGATCTCGGCAGCGCCTAACAACTAGAGCCCCTTTGACCAACTGCCGTAGGCGGCCTCGGTGTTTTGGTTGATCTGTTTCGCAAGACGATTTACCTCCCAGCCCAGCACATCCGCCATGAAGCGCAGGGTGTGTGGCACCAGGTATGGAGCGTTGGGCCGGCCGCGCATCGGCTCGGGGGTCAAGAATGGGGCATCTGTCTCAATCAGGATTTGAGTTGGATCACATGCCAGCAGTGCGTCGCGCAGATACTGGTTTTTCTTGAAGGTCACGTTCCCGGCAAAAGAAATAAACCAGCCATTTGGTTTGGCGATCTCGACCAGTTCGACGTCGCCGGAGAAGCAATGGAACACTGTGCGCTCGGGGGCACCAACCCGATTCAGGGTTTCGACGACCTCGGCGTGGGCCTCGCGATCGTGGATCTGCATGGCGATGTCGTTTTCCTTGGCGATCCGAATGTGCTCTTCAAAGGAATGCTGCTGAAGCTCAAGTTCCTTTTCACCCTCGGTTCGAAAGAAATCAAGACCGGTTTCCCCAATCGCAGCCACCCTCGGCTGCGATGCCAGGTCTGCAATCTCTGCGATGGCGGCATCCAGGTCTGCCCTGCTGCCATAGAGCGGAGCCTCGTTCGGGTGAAGGGCAACCGCGGCCAACAGCATGGGCTCGTTGGCGGCAACCTGCGCAGACCACTTCGAACTCTTTAGTGTCACCCCAACCTGAACCGCCCCCAACATGCCGGTCTGGCGCATGAGTTTGAGATGTTCTTCAACAGTCAGCGGGCTCTCGCCGTCTGCAATCTCTAGGTGAGTGTGGTTGTCGTAGGTGCCAATCTCGAGTGGTTCCGGTAGGTCCGGGTAGCGCTGCGGACGATTCTCGAGCCCGTCGTAGCTAACCCTGCTTCGGATAAATTCGGTCATTTCTCTTCGACGCGTGGGAAGAGTGCTTCGAGCTCGCCGACCTTGGTGCCGCTCTCGAGACCTCCCCAGGAAAGCTCGGTTATTTTCTGGTCAGCCAGCTCGGCAGCATTGCCAACAAGTGCCTGCCAGAGTTTTTCGGTGGCCTGAGGCATGACTGATGCCAGCAGGACGGCTAGGATTCGCAGACCCTCTGCTGCGGTATAGAGCACCGTTGCGAGTCTCTCCCTAGTTTCATCGCTTTTTGCAAGCACCCAAGGCTCTTGGACGGTGATGTAGTTGTTTAGTTCGTCAACGAGGGTCCAGATCTTGGCAATTGCCTCATGAATGGCTACCCGCTGCATGGCGGCATCGGCATCTTTGGCTGCTGCAAGCGCAACACTCTGAACTTGGTTATCTGCATCGCTCGGCTGACTCGGTGCGGGAATCTCACCGTCGAAATAGCGAGTCACCATGGCTATGGTTCTTGAGGCCAGGTTTCCAAAGCCGTTGGCAAGTTCAGCGGTGTAGCGAGCTGATAGGTCCTCCCAGGAGAACGAGCCATCTGAACCGAAGCCGATTGCCTTCATGAAGTAGTAGCGGAAGGCGTCGGAACCGAAGACATCGGTGATCTCGTTAGGTGCGATTCCGGTGAGCTTTGACTTAGACATCTTCTCGCCACCGACCAGCAACCAGCCGTGACCGAATACCTGCTTCGGAGGCTCGAGACCGGCCGCCATTAGCATCGCGGGCCAGATGACTGCGTGGAATCTAAGAATGTCTTTGCCTACAACCTGAACATCTGCGGGCCAGAGATTCTCCAGTTTCTGCTGGTCCGCGCCAAAGCCAATCGCGGTGATGTAGTTCAGCAGCGCGTCAAACCAGACGTAGGTGATGTGCGAGGTGTCCCAGGGGATATCAATGCCCCAGTCAAAGCGCTCCTTGGAGCGCGAAATTGAGAGATCACTCAGTCCGGAGCGGACGAAAGAAACGACCTCGTTCCGAGCCGACTCGGGTTGAACAAATGTTGGGTTCTTCTCATAGAGGTCTAAGAGCGGCTTTTGAAACTCGCTCAGTTTGAAGAAGTAGTTGGTCTCGTTGAGCTGCTCGACGGGCTTTGAGTGAATGGCGCAAACTCGCTGGCCTGCAAACTCGCCAGAGCCATCTATTAGATCGCTCTCGTTTTTGTATTCCTCGCAGCCGACGCAGTAGTTACCTTGAAAAGAGCCCTGGTAGATGTAGCCGGCATCGTAGAGCTGCTGCAGAAACTTCTGAACCGCGACCTTGTGCCGTTCCTCGGTCGTTCGGATGAAGTCCTGGTTTGCAATGTCGATGGTTTCCAGCAGCGGAAGCCAGGAGTCGTTTACAAGGCGATCGGTCCAAGACTTCGGATCGCTGTTGTTTCCGATTGCAGTTCTTAGCACCTTTTCACCGTGCTCGTCGGTGCCCGTCAGCAGAAAGGCGCCCTCACCTCGCTGGCGGTGCCAGCGCGTGATGACGTCTGCTGCGACCTCGGTGTAGGCGTGCCCAATGTGAGGCGCATCATTCACATAGAAGATGGGGGTGGTCACATAAAACGACTTGGGCACCCCGATATCCTAGGGTTTGAGCCGCAGTGCGTGCTCGTAGATTACGCTTTTTGACGCCCCGGTGGCTGCCGCCAGGTCGCTTGCCGCCTGCTTCAGGCCAAGCCCCTCTGTGGCCAATTCAAGTGCCCTCCTACCAAGCTCGTCATAGTCAAACTCGGAACCGGCGGCGCCTGCAACGACGATCACCATCTCACCCTTGGGCTCGCCCTTGGCCCACTCAACGAGTTCGCTAAGGGATCCTCGAGCCGTTTGCTCGAATTTCTTGGTGAGTTCCCTGACAACCGCCGCCTTCCGGTCTCCAAGGACCTCCAGCATGGCCTCCAGAGACTGCTGGATGCGATGGGGGGCTTCGTAAAAGATCATGGTGCGCTTCTCGCCTCGGAGCGCCTGAAGCGCAGCACCTCGCTCGCCTGCCTTTCTGGGTAGAAAACCCTCGAAGCAGAAGCGGTCGGTCGGAAGTCCCGAGATTGCGAGCGCCGAAATAGCTGCAGATGGCCCAGGAATGATGCTGACCTCAACGCCAGATTCGCTGCAAGCGCTGACCAGGGCATAGCCCGGATCGGAGATCGTTGGGATGCCTGCATCACTGACCAGCAAGACATCGTGGGAGTCGGCCAGAGCAACGATCTCTTCCAAGCGAGAGCGTTCATTGTGGTCATGCAGGCTCAGCAGCTTGGCATGAGTCTCGACCCCCAAAGCGCCACAGAGCTGGCGAAAACTTCTGGTGTCCTCGCAGGCCACGAAGCTGGCCGTTGCAATAGCCTCGCGAAGCCTTGGGGAGGCATCTCCCAAGTTTCCTATTGGGGTTGCGGCGAGAATCAGCACGCTAAGCAAACTAGCATCTAAGCGTGATTTCAGCTCTCAGGGTCAGACTGGCCGCCTTCCTGGCATGGCGGCACTCCTACCTTGTT
>JAPOHQ010000005.1:0-260 GCA_029979375.1 Microbacteriaceae bacterium | reverse complement strand
AAGGATGCCGAGAGCAAGCGGTGCCCAGAAGGTGTACACCGATGTCTTGTGCTCTACGATCGAAGCATAGCGCTGGGCGGGTTCATGCGTTTCGTGAATCTCGCAAATCCCCATGCTCTTGTCTTTGACGAGACCTACTACGTCAAAGATGCCTACACTCTGGGACTTTTCGGCTCAGAGCGCACGTGGCCCGAAGATGCAAACGCGAGTTTTGAAGCTGGTGACACCGATGTCTACCAATCGGGCGGCTCCTATGTTGT
>JAPOHQ010000059.1 GCA_029979375.1 Microbacteriaceae bacterium | reverse complement strand
AGCGGCAACCGACTCAAAGAGTGAGACTTTCCAAGATCTCATTCGTCGTTCCGTGCAAATAAAGGAGTCGATAACCACGGAGGACTTTAGGGAGAGCGGGAGGCGCGAGTTTTTGAACTACGGCCACACCCTCGGGCACGCCATCGAGCACACCGAGCGCTATAAGTGGCGACACGGTGCTGCCATTTCGATCGGCATGATCTTTGCGGCAGAACTCTCACTACTCTCTGGAAAGCTTGGGGAGAAGGAAGTCGAAAAACATCGAGCTGTTCTAGGTGGCCTTGGGTTGCCACTCAGCTACCGCTCGGATCGCTGGGACCAGCTTCTTGCTGTGATGCAAAGAGACAAGAAGACCAGGGAGGGATCGCTCAGATTCATCGTGCTGAATGAGATTGGAAAGCCCACGGTCCTGTCAGCGCCCACTCCAGAGCTTCTTTTTACTGCCTTTCAGGCGATTGTGGAATAGCGTAGACCCATGAGAATCCATGTTCTAAACGGCCCCAACTTGAATTTGCTCGGCGAGCGTGAGCCCGATATTTACGGAACACTCTCGCTCTCTGACATCGAAACCTCACTCAAAGAGGCTGCCGGGGCTAACGAACTTGTTTTCCGTCAAACCCAGGCAGAGGACGAGCTAATCGGCTGGTTGCATGAGGCTTTTCTGGCCAAGGAGCCTGTCATCATCAACCCCGCTGCTTTCACCCACTACTCCTATGCTCTAAGGGATGCCGTGGCGGCTCTCACTAGCAGCGGAATCAGGGTGATCGAGGTGCACATCAGCAATCCACATTCGAGAGAAACCTTCAGACACACCAGTGTCATCAGCGGGGTTGCCACCGGCGTTATCGCCGGATTCGGAGCCGACTCCTACCTGCTGGCCTTAGCGCAGCTGACCCGCGACTAAACTTCTCTAGGTTTACTTAGGAGTCAAATGGCAACCTCAAATGATCTAAAAAATGGCATGGTCCTTGTTATCGATGGCCAGCTCTGGACTGTAGTTGAGTTTCAGCACGTCAAGCCGGGTAAAGGTCCGGCATTCGTGCGAACAAAGCTCAAGTCCATCATGACCGACAAGGTTGTCGATAAGACCTTTAATGCCGGTGTCAAAGTGGAGACCGCAACTGTCGATCGCCGAGAGATGCAGTATCTCTACAACGATGGCTCAGGCTACGTGTTCATGGATAACCAGACGTACGACCAGATGACCTTGGATCCGGCTGTGGTAGCTGAGGCCAGCAATTTCCTACTCGAGAATCAAAACGCGGTGGTTGCAATTCACGATGGCGCACCGCTGTATGTGGAGCTGCCCGCCTCCGTAGTCCTTGAAATCACCTACACCGAGCCTGGATTGCAGGGCGATCGTGCAACTGGAGGAGCCAAGCCGGCCACCCTGGAAACCGGCTATCAAATCCAGGTGCCACTTTTCATCGAGAACAACACCAAGGTCAAGGTTGACACTAGGACCGGGGAATACCTCGGTCGTGCGAGCGAATAGTTGAGCGCTCGGACTAAGGCTAGAAAGCGCGCACTCGATGCGCTCTATGCCGCCGCCCTAACGGGGGGCTCTGCAAGCGACCAGCTAAAAAAGGCCCAGTTGCAGGGTAGAGATCAAGAGGCAATCTTCGACTACGCCGAGACGCTGGTCAATGGCTACCTAGCCAACAGTCAGTTGATTGACGCTCGGATCGAATCGCTTTCCGACACCTGGACGCTCGATCGGATGCCCAATGTGGATAAGTCAATACTGCGCCTATCAGCCTGGGAGATACTTTTCAACGATGAGGTCCCAAACGAGGTTGCCATCAGCGAAGCGGTCGCTCTTGCGGGAGAGTATTCGACCGATGAGTCTGCGAAATTCGTAAATGGTCTGCTGGCGCGCCTTGCCAAAGGAGCGGTAGCGCTCTAGAGCTGTTATGCTCCTTCCAAACGTCCTTTAAGTTCGTCCCGTGAGGCGAAGAAGGAGTGTCTTATGACCTCGCGCACGGTCTTCAGCAGTGAAGACATCTATAAGGCGCTGAAGCGTATTTCCCATGAAGTTCTCGAAGCGCTTGAACCCGGTGAAGAGCTTCTTCTTTTAGGGATCCCAACCAGAGGTGTCGAACTAGCCCAAAGACTTCTCAGGAGCATCCAAGAAATTAGACCCGCAACCAAGGCGGAACTGGGGGTTCTTGACGTAACTCTCTATCGCGACGACGTTGTGTCGGCTACTCGTTCCATTGCTACAACAACCCTTCCGCCCAGGGGGCTGGACAACTACGTAGTCGTTTTGGTCGACGATGTGCTCTATTCCGGTCGAACGATACGGGCCGCGCTTGATGCGATTGTAGATAACGGCAGGCCCAAGAAGGTCAAGCTTGCGGTCCTGGTTGACCGAGGCCACCGTGAGCTTCCAATACGGGCAGACTTTGTGGGCAAGAACCTTCCGACGGCGGCCAACGAGAGGGTAAATGTTTGCCTGCTGGGAAGCGACGGCTCCGATCAGGTGGTGATCGAGTCATGAGGCACCTGACCTCGATACGAGAGCTCGACAGGGATGCAGCGCTTGCGATTCTCGACCTGGCCGATGAGCTGGCCCAGGTGAACGCGAGAGAGGTCAAGAAGCTTCCAACCCTCAGGGGAAAAACCGTCGTCAACCTCTTTTATGAGAACTCCACGAGAACTCGAGTCAGCTTTGAGATAGCTGCGACCAGGCTTAGTGCCGATGTCATCAACATCAGCTCAGAAGTCTCTTCGGTGGCCAAGGGTGAGTCGCTGAAGGACACCGCACAAACTCTCGAGGCGCTTGGTGCGGCAGCAATAGTGGTGAGGCACCCGAACTCCGGGGCAGCGAAGCAGCTGGCTGAGATGGGCTGGGTTCAATCGAGCATCATTAACGCAGGTGACGGATCCCATGAGCATCCAACCCAGGCGCTATTGGATGCCATGACTATTCGGCAATTGTTTTCAACCACCGATCTTGCTGGGCTATCCGTGGTAATCGTTGGAGATTTGAGCCACTCGAGGGTTGCGCGCAGCAACATTCTGCTGTTGAACAAGCTCGGCGCAGAGGTATTGATTGCAGGGCCGGCTGAGCTCGTACCTGAGGAAATGACCGCTATGGGTGCAAAGCGCTTTGAGGATCTTGACGAAGCACTTGCGTCCAGGCCTGATGTTGTGATGATGCTGAGGGTTCAGAAGGAGCGGATGGCAAGCGAATTCGCCAGCGAACGCGAATATGCCAAGAATTGGCAGCTCGACAGCAGGCGCCTTAACGCCTTGCCAGAGTCATCGCGGATCATGCATCCCGGGCCGATGAATCGTGGGCTGGAGATCTCTGCTGAGGCCGCAGATGATCCGCGTTCGGCAATCCTCCGGCAGGTAACCAACGGAGTCTCGGTGCGGATGGCCGTGCTCCACACACTATTGGCGGCCGACTCATGATCGTCCTAAAAAACCTCGAACTCGCCAGCGGGGAGCGCGTAGACATTGAGATTGACGGAGACACAATTGCCCTAATTGGGAACTCCAAGTTGAGCGGCATTGATTGCTCGGGTTTGCTGGCACTACCTGGATTCGTCGATCTCCACACCCACCTGCGGGAACCTGGTTTTGAGGAGAGCGAAACCGTTCTGAGCGGTGCGCGAAGCGCTGCCGCAGGTGGTTATACGACGATCTTTGCGATGGCTAACAGCTATCCGGTCGCCGACAGCGCCGAGGCTGTGGAGTGGCTAGCTAGGCACTCATCATCATTGCCAATTGAAATCAGGCCCATCGGTGCTGTAACCAAGGGGCTTGCCGGAGACGAGCTTGCGGAGCTTCGTGCCATGGCTAACTCTGCTGCCGAAGTGAGAGTGTTCAGCGATGATGGGATGTGCGTCTCCGACGAGCAGCTCATGCGTCAGGCGCTGACACTGACCCGCGAGTTCGGCGGGTTGATAGCTCAACACTCCCAGCATCCCGAGCAAACGGTGGGATCCCAAATGAATGCCGGCGCACTCGCAATCGAGTTGGGACTGGTGGGATGGCCCGCGGCCGCCGAGGAACAGATCATCAAGCGGGACATCGAGTTAGCCCTCGAGCTAGATGCTCAGCTGCACGTCTGTCACCTGACGACAGCCGGAGCCGTGGACATCGTCCGCTGGGCCAAGGCCAAGGGTGCTCGCGTCACGGCTGAGGTAACCCCACACCACCTGATGCTGGATGAGGAGCTCGTGCGAAGTTATGACCCAGTGTTCAAGGTAAATCCACCACTCCGCCGCGCCGAGGATGCTCGCGTGCTAAGCGAGGCTCTAGTGGACGGAACCATTGACATCGTGGCAACTGATCATGCTCCCCATTCCCAGGAGAAGAAGGAGTGCGAGTGGCAGAATGCTGCATTTGGCATGGTTGGGCTAGAGAATGCAGCGAGCGTCGCCCAGGAAGTCCTAATTGAGTCTGGCGCATCAGACTGGAATCGGTTTGTCGAGGTTATGAGCTCCAAGCCAGCCGAGATTGGAAAGCTAAATGCGGACCTTTCATTGGCCGTTGGTTCCTTGGCAAACCTTGCGCTAGTTGATCCGTCAGAGAGAAGGACGATCACGCCTCAGACGCATTCCAAGTCCAGGAATAACCCGTTCCGCGGCAGGGAGCTGCCCGGCAAGGTTGTCCACACAATTTATCGGGGCACCTTCAGCAAGCGAGATGGCGAGGTTCAGTTTGGCTAGGGAACTCATCGGCTTTTTGCTTGTTGCACTTGTCTTTGCAATCGCGTTTCGCATTCGACGATCAATTGGTGGGCGGAAGGCTCAGCAAAGCTTGTTGTTGGAGACCCCCTCGGTTTCTCTTGGGGGAGTTGACCTCGGGCCTGCGCTTTATGTATCAACGGTTTTTTCTAACAGTCCTCTGGAGCGCGTGTGGGCCCACGATCTGGGCTCAAGGGGCAAGTGTCAGGTCTTCGCCTCCTCCGAAGGGGTGTCTATCGAAAGGACCGGGGAGCGGGACTTTGCCATCCTTGCAAGTCAGTACCGCGGCATCACCAGAGAGTCTGCAACCATAGACAAGGGCGTTGAGCCAGGAGGTCTAGTTGCTATTCACTGGCAACTCGGGACCGAAAACCTCATCACCAACCTCAGGGTTGTTGAGAGTCAGAAAGAATTCATAGACCAACTGCAGCGATTGATGGGAGATGCAAGTGAGTGACGCTTACCTGGTTTTGGAGGACGGAACGGTCTACACCGGTGAGAGTTTTGGCGCAACCGGCCAGAGTCTGGGCGAACTCGTCTTTGCTACCGGTATGACCGGATACCAGGAAACCATTACCGATCCCTCTTACGCCGGCCAGATCGTTCTGCAGACCGCGCCTCACATTGGAATCGTTGGTGTGAACCAGCGCGATGAGGAGAGTTCGAAGATTTGGGTTGCTGGCTATGTGGTGAAGGAGCCAAGTCGAATGCACTCCAACTGGCGAGCCGAGCAGCCGTTAGAGCAGCAGCTGAAAGAGCAGTCCATTGTCGGAATTGCAGGTGTCGACACTCGCGCCATTACCCTGCGAATCAGATCTAGCGGCGCCATGCGAGCCGGCATTTTCTCCGACATCAGTTTGTCAGAAGAAGAAATGCTTTCCC
>JAPOHQ010000058.1 GCA_029979375.1 Microbacteriaceae bacterium | reverse complement strand
CACCTCCTGAAACTCGTATGGCGAGTCCTCTGAGATTCCCTCTGGGTTCTTTCTACTTGGCTCGGACATTTCTGCCTCCTACTTCTTGTCCAACATCGATCAGCTTTTGAAAGCCAGCTGAGTAGCCTTTCTCTCCGGAAACTGTCAGGGTCATGAACTCGACGGCAGGCTCTCGCTCCGCCAACTCAAGAGCACTGGAGTTGTTGGTCATCAGGGCGGTTGCCCAGACGTCCGCAGTGATCAGGTCTTGGGCAACAACCGTGACCTGCTTTAGCTCTGCACCCCAGATGTGATCCCCGCGCTCGGCCGTGCCGCTGGTGGCAACCGCCCGAAAGCCGCTGCCGGCAAGGTCCAGAGTTGCCATCGCATCAGAGGAGGCCTCGGCAATTGAAACTGCGTTGGCAATCCCCACGCGCTCAAGCTTCGGATAGGTCAGCCCGCTACCAAGCAGGATGTCGCCTCCGGCATTGATCGTGAAACCGTTGAGGCCATTGGCCTCGAAGAAGCTCGCAACGCTCTGGGTGGCCCAGGCCTTTACGATTCCCGATGGGTCCCAAGTGCCAGCTGGTGATTGAGCATTAAAGGCACCGGACGTTTTCTCCCGCCAGAGATCTGCCTCCTCGGCAACCAGCCTCAGATCCCAGCTAGCATCAGCCAGCTTGAGCTCGCCCCGGTTGATGCGGCTGACCTCGCTCTGGGAGCTGTAGGTGCTGAACCTGTGGTCTGCCTCAGTGAGGATCTCTTTTGCCCTAGGCAGCAATTGGAGCGCGAGAGGAACCTCCCGCTGCTCAAAGCTAAAGCGAAACACGGTTCCCATTGATTCGATATCGGAGTAGCTGTAATTCATCTACATCCCCGCCTTTGCAAGGGCGTTGTCCAGGGCCTTCTTGAAGGCCTGGGTGGTGAAAGTTGCCCCTGAGAGGTTTCCAAAACCCGAGCCATTGGCATCCAGTGCGGCCTGCACCAAGATTGGTGGGGCCTGGTCATAGCCCCTACCCTCGGTGGTTGCCTGAATCAGGTTGATGCTGCTAATCGTGTCATTACTGACCACCAGCTCGAGCTGAATGGTGCCGTATTTGTATCTCACTGCATCCGAGGTGAAGGTGCCGGAGACTCCACTTGTGGCCTCAGTTGCCTGAGGCTCCTGGGTCGCAGTTGGTGCTGGTTCAATGCTCTCGGTCTGCTCGGGAGAAGGTGCCGGCTCGGCGGTCGCGTTGGTCGATGGTGTCGAAGACTCCTGGGGTGCAGGTGCCGGCTCGGCAGTGGCCTGCGCCGATGGCTCCTGGGTTGCGGTCAGCGCACTTGCAGGCGCCAATGCAATCTCGGCGACTGCATCGCCGTGCTGGCCCAGCAGATAGCTGGTGCCAAGGGTGCTCAGTCCGATAACCCCGAGTGCAAGCTTGCTTTCTTTTCTCACCAGGCGTACTCCTCGCTGTGAATGTGGTGCTCGGGAACTCCGAGCTTTCTAAGTGTTTCCTCCACCGACTTGGTTAGCTGCTCCGGGCCACAGATGTAGACATCCGCCCTGCGAACATTTGGAACCATTCGAAGAAGTGCCTCCTCATCGCTGACCTCGCCATGGCTAAGCCAACGGCCGTCCCTTGGTCTGGAACCTGAGGCAACGTGAAGGTTGTGGCCTCGCTTTTCGCTGAGATCTCTGAGCTCGGTGAGCAGAGCCGAGTCCTCTTCATTGCGCGTGCGATACAGGATGTTGATATCTCCCGGCTGGGATGCAAACTCTTCGGCAAGGGCGCGAATCGGAGGTACTCCAATGCCCGCGCCAATCAGAAGAACGTCCTTGCGAGTTCTGCTCTGCTGAGTGAAGATGCCATAAGGGCCCTCGAGAATCACCCTGGTGCCCGGCTGGATCAACTGCATTAGCTTGGAGCCATCGCCGCGGTCACCGATCGTGAACCTAATCGCAGAGTTTGTGGGCTTAGCCGAAATCGAAAACGGATGGGCTTGGAACCAAAGACCTTTGACCAACAAGCGCACCTGGAAAAACTGACCCGCATTCGCCCCGAATCTCTTCAGCTTTCGTCCGGTCAGGTAGATAGATATGGAGTCGGAGCTCTCGCGCTTGACCATGGAGACCCTGACTCCACTTGCCACCGAGTTCCAAAGCGGCAACAGGACTCTGAAAGTGAGAATGTTGAGCCCAACAAATAGGTATAAAAAGATCCAAAAGCCGCGGTGGACATCGCTCACCACGACATCGCTACCCATAGAAAAGATGTGCGGTATGGCAAGAGCGACGGCCGCATAGCTCAGCAGGTGGGTGAGAAACCAACTCTCGTAGCGCAGCAGCTTCCTAAAGAATTCGAAAGAGCTCACCACGACAGCAACCATCAGCACGAGCGAAAGGGTCGCGGTGAGTAGGTCCTCAAAAGTCGTCACCATCCACCACAGTTCTGCGGCCACGTTCCTGCCATCTGTGATCGCGTAGCTCGTGAGCGAAAGGGCGAAGTGAGCAAGAATCAGATAAAAGGCCGGCTTACCAAGTCGCTTGTGAGCAGCGGTTGCCCTGTCTTGTCCTAGAACCTGATCAACCCAGGGAATTCTCGCCGTGAGAAAGAGCATCACCAGTAGCAGCGCTGTGCCGACCAGGCTGGTTGCTCGACTCAGCGAGTCCAGCCAGCTTGGAAGATCGCTTAGGTTACTGAGCCCGCCATCAAGCAGAAACATTGCCAGAGTTGCAACCACCAACAGGTAGCCCAGCGACTGCACCAGTTCCTTGCGGTTCTGATTGCGAATCAGTTTCTTTGAGCCCAAAAGGACTCTCTCTTGGTGTTGCACGGCTCCAACCCTTCCGCAGGGGACTGGAGATAGCCTGAACTATTTCTGAGAGTTACCTCAAAGCCTAGAACTGCTCAATCAGAACATCCGGGTGCTTATCGAAGCGATAGCCCTTACCCCTGGCAGTTCTGATGATGTCCTCATAGCCCTCGACCTTGGCGCGGAGCCTTCTGACGTGAACGTCTATCGTTCTCGCGTTAGGGGTTGGCTCGCCGCAGCGCTCTGCGATCGAGGCGATCTCCTGGCGCGGCACGGTCCTGCCCTGGTTCTCAATCAGGTATGCCAGAAGCTCAAACTCCTTGCAGGTGAGCTGGGCATTTCTGCCATCGACAAACAGCCGCCTGCGAGAGAGGTCCACAACAACTCCCTTGGCGGGGGTGAGCTCCTCTGGCTCCGGCTTGAGTTGCTTGCTGGCCTTTGGTTCTCCGAGGGCAACCCGAACGATATCCAAATTGCGGCCCTTAGCCTCCTGAGGGGCAATCGCGAGCGCCGCGTAGGTTTCGTTCGCGAGCTCTGGCGAGAGCTGGGCGAGGGTTTGCTTGAGTGCAGTTGCAATCTCGGCGAGCGAGGTGCCGGCGGCTCTCGCCTGCTCCTCGCTGATGCCGACGTAGAGGGCGAAGCCCTTGGCCTCGGTCTGCTTTTGAGTCTTTGTAGTCATTTCAATGAGTCCTTTTCTATGTGCTTGATTGAGTGCACGAATCACGTGCGTTTGTCGGGGTGCTGGTGCCTATTTGCTAATCAGAGAGCAAGGGTGATTAGCGGCACATGCGCATGCACATAGCCATCGAGCAGGACATAGCTGCGCCAGTGGCGCTTACCTGAACTCGATTACTCATTGCGGTAAATAATGGAGAACTTTCTGGGCAAAGTCAAATCACCCAGGGGGTGTTTTTCTTAGACCCTAGCCAACAGCCAGTCGAAGAGGTCCTGCTCTACCTCAGAGGCGATGGTGTCGTTGAGCAGCTCGTGATAGCCGCCGGGATAAATGTTGAGCTTCTTATCGGGCGAGCCAATCGCCTGGTGGAGACCCATTGAGTTCAGGTGCGAGGTTGAAGTGTCCTTGTTGCCATGGAAGATGAGCGTTGGGCACTTCCAGCTCGCGGCCTTTTGCCAAACCTCGTCGGATGTCTCCAAGACCGTCTTGGCCACAAGGTTCTTTGCCTTACCGACATACATCATCGAATCGGCCTGAATCTCTGCCAGTAGCTTCTGATCTCTCGTGAGCGCCTCAACGCCTGGCCTTGGCAGCGGCATCGGGCCGCTGGGTGCAATGGCGGTGGAGATCTTCGAGAGCAGGCGCTCCCAGCGCTTCGAAGGAGTCTGCATTGCCGAGGAACTGATGATGGCGGCTGCGATGTTGCCACGCTCGCGAACGATGCTGCAGGCGGTAATCAGGCCGCCCAGGGAGTGGCCAAAGAGAACCGTGGGAAGCCCAACGGGAAGATTTGCCCTTGCCTGCATGTGGAGCTTCACGCCTTCGGTGACATCGACCTGGCCGCGCTCTCCCGAGGTGTTGCCGTGGCCCGGCAGGTCAATTGCATAGACATCAATGCCATTGGCGTTGAGCTTTGGGATCAGCTCGGAGTATTGGTTCACATAGCGCTGGGCATACTCGCCGTAGCCATGCTGCAGAAGCAGCTGAGCCCTCGGACTCGATGATTTCCAAACGTAGCCTGCGACTTTTGCGCCAATATCCCAACTGGTCATGACATAAAGGCTAGAACAGCAAACGAAAAATTGCCTTGGAAATCCGCATCTCAGGAACGCAGCGACTTAGAACCAGATTCGAGCAATTTACTGCCGGTGCACAAATTGGGCTAACCTTAGAGAACCTTCAGCCCAGCGCCGGGCCTCGTGCAAACCACTTTTTTCGAAGGAATTCACTTGTCTGAAAAAGCAAACATTGGTGTCGTTGGCCTCGCCGTTATGGGCTCAAATCTTGCTCGCAATCTAGCCTCCAGAGAAGGCAACACGGTTGCGATCTTCAACCGCTCAGTTGAGAAGACCAACGAGCTGACTCAGAACCACCCAGAGGCTGGGTTTGTAGCGGCCGAAACAATCGATGAGTTTGTCGCAGCTCTCGCGAAGCCAAGAACCGCAATCATTATGGTGCAGGCTGGTGCCGGTACCGACGCAGTTATCAATCAGCTTGCCGAGCGTTTTGAGCCCGGCGACATCATTGTCGATGGCGGAAACGCACTTTTCACCGACACCATCCGACGCGAAAAAGAGGTCTCTGCCAAGGGAATCCACTTCGTGGGGGCAGGCATCTCAGGAGGTGAGGAGGGTGCCCTGAAGGGACCCTCCATCATGCCCGGCGGCACCAAAGAGTCCTATGCCACGCTCGGTCCAATCTTGGAGACCATCGCCGCGGTTGCCGAGGGTGAGCCTTGTGTAACTCACATCGGTTCCGATGGGGCCGGTCACTTCGTGAAGATGATCCACAACGGCATCGAATACGCCGACATGCAGCTCATCGCAGAGGCCTACGACCTACTCCGCCAATCGGGCGGCTTCAGCCCAGCCGAGATTGCGGACATCTTCACCGAGTGGAACTCGGGCGAACTCGAGAGCTATCTCATTGAGATCACCGCCGAGGTTCTGAGGCAGGTCGATGCCAAGACCGGCAAGCCGCTGGTTGACGTGATCCTGGATGCCGCTGGCAGCAAGGGCACCGGGGTGTGGACGGTGCAGACCGCTCTCAACCATGGGACCCCGGTCTCCGGAATCGCAGAGGCCGTCTTCGCCCGCTCACTCTCAGCACAGGCCGAGCAGCGAGCCGGAAAGCCCGCACTACCAGCGGGCAACCAAACCTGGAACGTCGAGGACAAGGGTGCCTTCGTTGAGGCCGTTCGCAAGGCTCTCTACGCCTCCAAGATTGTTGCCTACGCCCAGGGCTTTGACGCCATCAGGGCGGGTGCCAAGGAACATGACTGGGAGATCAACCTGGGTGAGGTCGCCAAGATCTGGCGCGGTGGCTGCATCATTCGCGCCCAGTTCCTCAACCGCATCACCGATGCCTACCGCAGCAACGCAGGCCTGCTCTCGCTGCTGTTTGATGACTACTTCATTAAGGCCATTGAGGCATCGGTTGGCTCCTGGCGCGAGATCGTTGCAATGGGTGCACTGAGCGGTATTCCAACCCCAGCCTTTGCTTCCTCACTGAGCTACTACGACGGACTCAGGGCGGAGCGCCTGCCAGCAGCATTGGTTCAGGGTCAGCGCGACTTCTTCGGAGCTCACACCTACAAGCGAGTGGATATGCCAGGCGTATTCCACACACTCTGGTCAGGAGACCGCACCGAAAT
>JAPOHQ010000057.1 GCA_029979375.1 Microbacteriaceae bacterium | reverse complement strand
CTCTAGGCCCAGGGCACCGGTGCCAGCAAAGAGGTCAAGCACGTTTGCACCTTCTATGGCTCCGAGATTCTCAAGCTGGGAAAAGAGGCTCTCCTTGAGGCGATCCGAGCTGGGGCGGGTGCCGCTTGGTGCTGGAGCGAGGCGAATCGAGCCCGCCAAACCCGCGATAATCCTGCTCATAAGGTGAGCCTAGCTCGTCAACAAAGGCTTAGGACCGAAGATGGTTACGTGCTGGAAAAGGGTCGGACTCTAGGCGAGATACTCGGCGAAAAGAGCGCCAAGTCGTTTGCTCGCCAACTCGGCTACACCCATGCCGGCGAGCTTCTGGAGCACTTTCCACGCCGATACGCCAAACGTGGCGAGCTGACCGACATCGCAGCGCTGCCGGTGGGTGAGCTGGCAACGGTCGTAGGCGAGATCACCAAGACAAATCACCGCTACACCAAGGGGCGCGGCGGCAGCATCTACGAGGTAACAATCTCCGATGGCAGCGCAAGCATGCAGATTGCCTTTTTTGGGCAATCCTGGCGGCAAAACCAGTTAGTGCCGGGCAAGCGGGGGCTCTTCAGCGGCAAGGTCGGGGTATTTTCCGGAAAGCTGCAGCTCGCTCACCCTGACTATGCGCTCTTCGAAGAGGAAAAAGACGCACAGGCCTGGGCAGACTTGCCGCTCCCGATCTACCCGGCAACCGGTTCCCTGCCGAGCTGGCGTATCGCCAAGGCCATCGAGGCTGTTCTTGCCAGTGAGAGGCTCGAAGACCCGCTGGCGGAGTTCTTTCCGGAAACCGACCTGAACTCTCTTCTTGGAAAGATTCACAACCCAAAGCTGGATGCTGACTTCCTGGAGGCTCGAGAGCAGCTCAAGCATCGAGAGGCTCTGACGCTCCAGCTTGGGCTTGTTATGCGCAGGCGAGCGCTGCAGAGCCAGGCAAGCTACGCAATCGACTCGACAGATCTGGCGATGCAGTTTGATAAGCAGCTGCCATTTGAATACACCCCCGGACAGCTGGCGGCAATTTCAGAGATCGAGAGGGACCTGAGCTCTGGCCACCCAATGCATCGATTGCTGCAGGGTGAGGTTGGATCTGGAAAGACCGTGATTGCACTTCGTGCCGTCCTGATGGCGGCCTCATCCGGGCACCAGTCCGCGCTCCTCGCCCCCACCGAGGTTCTTGCCGAGCAGCACTATCAATCGACGGTTGCGGCACTCGGTCCGGAGCTCACGAGGGAACTTGGCGTCAGGCTGCTCACGGGCTCCAAGGGCTCTGCGGATCGCAAGCGTGCGCTCTTGGACATGGCAAGCGGAAAGTGCCTTCTTGCTATAGGCACCCACGCACTCATTGCCGAGAAAGTCTCCTTTGCACAACTTGGTCTTGTGGTCATCGACGAACAACACAGGTTTGGAGTTGGCCAACGCGAGCTGTTGCGCCTGAAGGCAAAGATGCCTCCCCACGTTCTCACCATGACCGCAACACCAATACCGCGAACCATCGCGATCACAGCATTTGGTGACCTGGACATCTCAACCTTGCGAGAGCTTCCCAAGGGCCGCCAGGAGGTCAAGACTCACGTTGTCGACATCTCAAACAAGGGTTTGGTATCAAGAGTTTGGGAGCGAGTCAAAGAGGAGGTTTCGCTCGGTCGTCAGGCGTTTGTGGTTTGTCCGAGGATTCAGGCCGGTAAGGACGAGGGTGACATTCTCGAAGGCGACACCCCAGCCGCTGCCGCCGAGGAAGTGTTTGAATCTCTCAAGAAGAATGCCGCACTAGCTGGGCTGAGCATTGCCCTCCTGCATGGCCGCATGGACTCGGAGAGTAAGGCCGATGTGATGCACCGATTCGCTATCGGAGAGATAAGTGTTTTGGTCTCAACCACCGTAATTGAGGTTGGCGTGAATGTTCCTAACGCCAGCGCGATGGTGATTTTGGACGCCGATCGGTTCGGGATCTCGCAGCTGCATCAGCTCAGAGGTCGAGTCGGGCGAGGCAGCCACCCCGGAGTCTGCCTGCTGCTCTCCGCCAGCGAAACGGGTTCGCTCGCCAGGAAGCGCCTCGAGGCGCTCGAGCAGACCTCTGACGGCTTCAAACTCAGCGAAATGGACCTCGAGATTCGCGGCGAAGGTGACGTGCTCGGCCAGGACCAGTCGGGAAGAAGAAGTCAACTGAGGCTCCTGCGAGTCACAAAGGACATCGACATCATCGTCAACGCCAGGACCTTAGCCGAGAAAGCTGTCGAGGCGGGGCTCAGCGAACCGGTAAAGAGTTTTCTGGAGCGCTTAGATGCCGAGGCTTTGGCGCAGAGCTAAAAGAGCCCCTGGTCCTCGCTCAGAATCTTGCTCAGCCAGCTCTTTCGGTGATGCTCGGAGGGACCAGTGGTTCTGATGGCAGCGATGTGTCCGGCGGAGCTGTAACCCTTGTTCGAATCCCAGCCAAACTCAGAATGCGATTGCGCAAGCTCCCGCATCACTTCGTCCCTGGCGACCTTTGCGAGCACCGAGGCTGCCGCGACCGATCCGCAATCGCGATCTGCCTTGGTCTTGGTAATGACCGGCCATGGCGCCCCGGACAGCCAGTTGTGAGATCCATCCAGAAGTATTACTGCAGCTGTCAGGTCCAATTTGGCCACGGCGCTCGCCGCGGCAGCCTCGAGGGCGTGACTTATACCCCTGGATTCGATCATCTCAACGGATGAGAATCCAACTGCCCCCTGACCCCAGTTGGCAACCTCTGCAGCAACAGCCGCTCTCTTGTGTTCGGAAATCAACTTGGAGTCGCGCAGGCCTTGCGGCTGAGCCTCGAGCATGTTGTTGGTCAGCACGAAGGCGCCGACGGCAACAGGGCCGGCTAATGCTCCCCTACCAACCTCGTCGATGCCAACCACTACCTGATATTTTTCGAGCAGCTCGCGCTCGAAATCAAGGGTTGGGTACGACACTGAAGGTCTCTGGATGATTAGTCAGGAAGTTCCAGTTGGAAACCGGCCAGCTGATCAAGAAAGCTCGGCCAACCACAACCTCTTTTGAGACAAAACCCTTGGTTGGAAGATCCTGGTGGTAGCGAGAGTCGGTTGAATTCGGTCGATTGTCTCCCATTACCCAGTAGCTATCGGTGGGAACTACAACCTCGAACTCCAGCTCTGAGGGTGCCGCGTTGTTGCGGATGTAAGGCTCATTGATCGCACGACCATTGACTTCAATTCGACCGTCGACATCGCAACAGACCACCGTGTCGCCCGGAAGTCCGATGACCCTTTTGACTAAGTGCTCGGCCGAGTCTGGCGCGGTAATGCCAAAGGTTCCCAGGACGAAGTCCGTGACTTCTGTCAGGGTGTCTTTCTCGACCGTAGGCACCGCTCCCAGCCAACCACCCGGGTCTCTGAAGACGATGATGTCGCCACGCTCAATCGGCATTACCTCGGGTGCCATGACGTTGACGATGATGCGGTCGTTGATCTGGAGGGTTTCCAGCATTGAGCCCGATGGGATAAAAAAGCTTCTGATTAGGAAGGCCTTGATGGCAACGGACAGCACCAGTGCGGTGCCAACAATTACTGTGAAGTCGATTAGAAATCCAAGAAACCAGTTCTTGCGGGCACGCCTAAAGCCGCGACGCCAACGGGCCGAAACTGATTGCTTGCGGGGTCTTTTGTCCCCGGATAACGACATAGCGCCTAGTTTAGTTAGGCGTTCTCGCGCTTCTCGCGGATCTTGGCGGCCTTGCCGCGCAGGTCGCGCAGGTAGTAAAGCTTTGCCCTGCGAACATCACCCTTGGTGACAACCTCAATCTTGTCGATTACTGGGCTGTGAACCGGGAAGGTTCGCTCCACGCCAACCTGGAAGGAAATCTTGCGGACGGTGAAGGTCTCCCTCACACCGTTTCCTGAGCGAGCGATTACGACACCCTGGAAGACCTGGATACGGCTGCGGTTACCCTCAATGATGTTTACGTGGACCTTGACGGTGTCGCCGGCGCGAAACTCTGGGATGTCGGTCTTTAGTGACTTCTCGTCAACTGAGTCAAGAATGTGCATTGTCTGCTCTTTCCTTTAGCGCGCAGGTCTAAATGGCTAATTAGTTTGCTGGTTGTGCTCTTTGCTCCCCTGCGGCAGAGCCTTTGGGCACAGCGCTAAATTCTGCCACACTCGGCCCCCTGGAAGCAACTGGTTCGGGGTGATTACTTGAGTAGGTCCGGGCGGTTTTTCTGGGTACGAAGTCTTGATTGTTCGTTTCGCCACTTGGCAATCTCGGCGTGGTGACCTGACAGCAGGGTCTCGGGAACCTCTAAACCTCGCCAGCTTTGCGGCTTGGTGTAGCTGGGGTACTCCAGCTGGCCCTCGCTGAAGGACTCTTCCTCTAGTGACTCGGCATTGCCGACCACTCCAGGCAGCAGCCTCACGATTGCCTCGATCATTGCAACGCTGGCAACCTCGCCACCGTTTAGGACATAGTCACCAATTGACAGTTCTCTAACTTCAAAGTCTTTGCCGAAGTGTTCCACAACGCGCTGATCGATTCCCTCGTAACGACCACAGGCGAAGACCAAGTGCTCCTTGGTTGACAGCTCCTGAGCAATCTGCTGGGTGAAAAGCTCGCCCGCTGGGGTGGTGAAAATGATCACCGGTTTAGAACCCGCTGCGACAGAGTCAATAGCTTTGCCCCAAACTTCAGGCATCATCACCATTCCGGCGCCACCGCCGTATGGAGTGTCATCGACTGTCTTGTGGACATCGTTGGTCCAGTCGCGCAGGTTGTGAGCCTTGAAGGCGATTAACCCGGACTCACGGGCCTTGCCTATCAGCGACAGATCAAGCACTGAGAAAAACTCGGGGAAAATGCTGATGGCATCAATCCTCATCGTTTCCTCCCAGCTCTTCGAATAGTCCTCCAGGTGGAGTTATCTCCAGTCTCCCCGACTTAACATCAACCAGGGGAACAAATTGGCTGACAAAAGGAAGCATGACCTCGGAGTCTCGGTGATTGATAACCAGTAGGTCTTGTGCCGGCAGGTGTTCAACGCGCAGTACCTTGCCAATTTCTGAACCATCGCGATAGACGGCAAGTCCAATCAATTGGTGGTCATACCAGGCATCCGGCTCGTCGGTTGTCTCGTTTTGGTCTATTTCAACCAGCAGAATCGCCCTGACCAAGCTCTCGGCTTGGGTTCGGTCGGTAATGCCTTCCAAAAAGAGCACGGGCATGGTGTTATACCAACGCAACTCCGACACGGTGACAGTTTTGCCATGCCAGGGAGATGCCTCCGGGACCTGGAGCTCTAGAACCGCTCCCTTTTTGAAACGAGTCTCCGGGGAGTCGGTGTAGAGCTAGAGCTTGATAGCACCTTTTAGGCCGTGTGCTTTGAGCAGGCGGCCTACCCGAAGCCTTTCCGGCTTAGTAATCGGTGTCCACCACGTCCACGCGAATTCTCTTGCCATCAGCAAGAGCATTCACGATAGTTCTGAGTGCGGTGGCGGTTCGGCCACCCTTGCCAATTACCCGCCCGAGATCATCGGGGTGAACCCGAATCTCAAGCAGATCGCTCTTGCCGATAGTGCGCATCTCGACCAAGACCTCGTCCGGGTTGTCAACGATCGCCCGGACCAGGTGCTGGAGGGTTCCCTGCAGCACTATTACTCGCTCTTTGGCTCTTCAGCTGCCTCGGCGTCTGCGGCCTCAGCTGCAGGTGCCTCGTCTGCGGGTGCCTCTGCTGGAGCTTCTTCGGCTGGTGCCTCCGCTTCAGCTGGGGCTTCCTCGGCAACCGGCTCGGCAGGTGCTTCCTCGGCTGGTGCCTCGGTTACTGCCTCGTTAGCTGCCTCGGTGGCCTCTGCTGCTGGCTCTTCAGCGGCTGGCGCCTCTGCGGCAGGAGCTTCTTCGGCTGGGGCCTCTGCCACTGGCGCTGGCTCTGGCTTCTTCTCTTCCTTAGGAAGAATCACAGACTTCTTCTTGGTGTCTGCGGTGAAAGTCTCTTTGGCACTCTGTGCCTTTACGGTGTTCTTCTTCTCGCCCTTGTCGTTTGCCATGTCACCGGTGAGCTTGAGAATCACAGCGGCTGGCTCGGTTGGCTGCGCACCGACTGATAGCCAGTACTGGGCTCGCTCTGAGTTCACCTCGATGATCGAAGGGTCGGTGGTTGGAACATAGCGACCGATCTCCTCAATTACCCTGCCATCGCGGTGGGTCTTGGAGTCGGCTACGACGATACGGTAGTGCGGGTTGCGCAGTTTTCCGATGCGCTTTAGGCGGATCTTTACAGACACGTTTCTCCTGTTATTTCTCTCTAAAGAGGCTCCACCGTGAGCGTGGGGGCACACTCGGAGGTTTCTCAGGGTTTTTTATCTTGCGCCCAGATAGAGGGTCGAGACGCTCGAACGAAATTGAATTCTGCCAGAAAACTCGCC
>JAPOHQ010000056.1 GCA_029979375.1 Microbacteriaceae bacterium | reverse complement strand
CTCGTCGCGGAGTACGAGGACGCCCACATCTTCATCTGCAACAAGAAGATCTCCACGGTCCGTGAGCTGGTCCCCGCGCTCGAGGCGGCCATGCGCACCGGCAAGCCGCTGCTGATCATCGCCGAGGACATCGAGGGCGAGGCTCTTGCGACCCTAGTCGTAAACAAGATTCGCGGAATCTTCAAGTCGGTTGCCGTAAAGGCCCCAGGCTTTGGAGACCGCCGCAAGGCAATGCTGCAGGACATCGCGATCCTGACCGGTGGCCAGGTCATCGCCGAAGAGGTTGGCCTCAAGCTCGAGAACACCGAGCTTGCAATGCTCGGACGTGCTCGCAAGGTGGTAATCACCAAGGACGAGACCACGATCGTTGAGGGTGCTGGCGATGCCGACCAGATCAAGGGTCGCGTCGAGCAGATCCGTCGCGAGATTGACAACACCGACAGCGACTATGACCGTGAGAAGCTCCAGGAGCGTCTCGCCAAGCTCGCCGGTGGAGTTGCAGTCATCAAGGCTGGAGCCGCAACCGAGGTCGAGCTCAAGGAGCGCAAGCACCGCATCGAGGATGCAGTCCGCAACGCCAAGGCAGCTGTCGAGGAGGGAATCGTCGCCGGTGGTGGCGTGGCCCTGCTTCAGGCTGGCAAGGACGCCTTCAAGGGCCTAAAGCTCGAAGGTGACGAGGCAACCGGTGCTCAGATCGTTCGCGAGTCAATCTCCGCACCGCTAAAGCAGATTGCTGTGAACGCGGGCATGGAGCCAGGCGTGGTTGCCGAGAAGGTCTCTAACCTTCCTGATGGCCAAGGCCTGAACGCCGCAACCGGAGAGTTTGTTGACATGCTGAAGGCTGGCATCAACGACCCAGTAAAGGTGACCCGGAGCGCGCTGCAGAACGCCGCTTCGATTGCCGGTCTGTTCCTAACCACCGAAGCCGTGGTCGCAGAGAAGCCAGAGCCACCAGCTCCGGTAGCTGCTGACCCAGGTGCAGGAATGGACTTCTAGACCTAATCGGATTAGCGGGGTGGCCAGGTGCCACCCCGTTTTCCATTTAACTGCTCAGTGGCAGTGTGATTACGAAGGTTGCTCCATCACCAGGGGTTTCCTCAACGTGGATGGTGCCGCTGTGCGCCTCGACAATCGAACGAGCAATTGCTAGCCCCAGGCCGGAGCCGCCGGTCTCGCGATTGCGGGAGTTGTCGGCGCGATAGAAGCGATCGAAGACTTTCTCGCGCAGCGACTCCGGGATGCCTTCTCCGCGATCGATCACCTTGACTATTGCCCTGTCCTCGGCCTTTGCAACCTCAAGCGTTACCTCCGAGGACTCCGGGGCAAACCTAGACGCATTGGCCAGCAGATTCGTGAAGACCTGTTTGATTCGATCTGGGTCGATCATTAGCTTCAGCTCGTCGAGGCTGGTTGAGAGTCTGAAGCTGACCTTCTGGTTGGCAACCGAGGCGTCCTTCACCGACTGTCTGGCAACTGTTATGAGATCTCGCTCGTGGCGCTCTAGGTTCTCAAGCTCGTCCATGCGGGTCAGGGTCAATAGGCTCTCCACCAGGCCGGACATCCTGACTGCCTCGCTCTCGATTCGGCCCATTGCCTCTGCAAGGTCCTTCTTGTTTTTGATCGCACCCATCCGATAGAGCTCGGCATAGCCGCGGACCGTGACAAGGGGCGTGCGGAGCTCGTGGCTGGCATCTGAGACGAACCTACGCATCTGCTCCAGGGTTTTGTCTCTTCCCTGCACGGCACCCTCAATCGAATCGAGCATGCTGTTCAGGGCCTTATTCAGCCTGCCGATCTCGGTCTTGCCATGGCGGGTCACCAGACGTGAGGAAAACTTTCCAGTCTTCACGGCATCTGCGGTTCGCTCAACCTCTTTCAGCGGCCTCAGGGCCGAGGTGATGGTTAGCCAAATACTTAGGCCAGAGAGCACCAACAGGAAGATTCCAAACCGACCACCGATAACGCCATACTCTTGGATGATCTGGCGGTTGGAGTTTGTCGGCAGTGCCACCACCACCGAGCCGTTCGCCCGCTGCAGCGGCAGGGCAACCATGCGCCAGCTTTGGTCGCGTTGACCATCGATCTCAACCTCGGCATCAAAGGGAATGCCGCCAAGATCCAAAACTGCATCGAGGGTTAGGGTCGAAAAGTTTGGCACCACCCTGCCACCACCGGTTGCGGATACAAGGCCGAGGAACTGGTTGCCATCCCCGTCCAGGATCGCGATGTAATAGTCGCTCGGGAGCGCGGGCAGGGTTAGGTCACCGGTGGTTGCCCTGATCTCTAGGCGCAGCGGGTTCTCCTCGCGGAGCTGGTTGGCCGTGGCAATCAGCAGGTTGTCGGTGTTCTGCTGCAGGTAGGTGCTCAGCAGCGCGACCGTTCCCGCACTCGAAATCGAGAGCAGCAGGCCTATCAGTCCGACCGAGAGCGTGGTGAGCTTCGCACGGAGCGAGATTCGCTCCCATGCCGCCAGCACCCGCTTCTTCAAGAGTTAGGCCTTGGGGCCCTTGAGCATGTAGCCAACACCGCGCTTGGTGACAATCAGCGGCTCGGTAGAAAGCGGGTCAAGCTTCTTGCGCAGGTATGACACGTAACTCTCGACGATTCCCATCTCACCATTGAAGTCATACTCCCAAACGTGGTCCAGGATCTGGGCCTTGGTCAGCACCCGGTTCGGGTTGGTGGCCAGGTAGCGAAGCAGCTGATACTCGGTGGGGGAGAGCTCCACGGCGGAACCTGAAACGGTTACCTCGTGGGCATCCTCATTGATCTCGAGCTCGCCGACTTTGATGTGGGAGACGGACGAGCCGTCCTTGCCGGTCCGGCGCATGATTGCGCTGACCCGCGCCATGATCTCGTCCAGGCTGAACGGCTTGGTGACATAGTCGTCACCTCCAACCGTGAGGCCGGCGATCTTGTCCTCGGTGTCATCGCGCGCGGTTAGGAAGAGGATTGGAACATCGATACCCATCCCGCGAATCTTCTTGGTAACGCCGAAGCCGGAGATGTCCGGCAGCATCACGTCCAGCAGAACAATGTCGGGCTGGGTGTCGACGATCTTGGTTATTGCGTCGGTGCCGTTGGGGCTTGTCGCAACCTGGTGGCCTGCAAAACGCAGGCTGGCCGAGAGCAGGTCTCGGATGTTTGGCTCATCATCAACAACTAATACTCTGAGGCTTTCCATGCTGAAAATTCTGCTCCAGTTTTCTGGAAAGTTTCTGAGAGTTTTCTGGAGCTATATCTGCTCGGCGTCCACAATCTCGTAGGAGTAGCCCTGCTCCGCCAGGAAGCGCTGGCGATTCTGGGCAAAGTCCTGCTCGACCGTGTCCCTGGCAATCAGGGTGTAAAAAGTCGCAGAGCGACCGTCCTGCTTCGGTCTCAGCAGTCGACCTAGGCGCTGGGCCTCCTCTTGCCTAGAGCCAAAGGCTCCCGAAATTTGAATCGCCACCGACGCCTCGGGCAGATCAATCGAAAAGTTTGCGACCTTGGAGACCACAAGCGCCTTTAGCCTGCCCTCGCGGAACTCCTTGAATAGTCGCTCTCGTTCGTCAACCTCGGTCTGGCCGGTGAGCTTGGGGATATTGAGCTCCTCGGCAACCTGATCGATTTGGTCCAGGTATTGGCCGATGATCAGTGCCGGTTCATCCATGTGCTTTGCGAGCAGGGATTTGATCAGCGGGATCTTGGCCTGGGCGGTCGCGGCGATTCGGAAGCGGGTGTCGGAGTCCGCGATCGCGTAATCCATCCGCTGCTCATCGGGAAGCGAGACTCTCACTTCGAAGCAGTTGGCCGGAGCGATGTAGCCCTGGGCCTCGATGTCCTTCCAGGGGGCATCGAAGCGCTTTGGCCCGATCAACGAAAACACGTCCGACTCCCGGCCATCCTCGCGAACCAGGGTTGCGGTAAGTCCGAGCCTCCTGCGTGCCTGGAGGTCTGCGGTCATCTTAAATATCGGAGCCGGCAGCAGGTGAACCTCGTCATAGACAATCAGCCCCCAGTCTCTAGCGTTCAGAAGCGCTAGGTGGGCGAACTCACCACCACGCTTAGTGGTGAGGATCTGGTAGGTGGCAATGGTGATCGGGGCAATTTCCTTGCTCGAACCGGAGTATTCCGCGATTTCATCTTCGGTGAGCGAGGTCTTGGCTAGTAGCTCATCCCGCCACTGCCGCGCGGCGACGGTGTTGGTTACCAATATCAGGGTGTTGGTTGCAATCGAAGCCATTGCCGCCGCGCCAACAATCGTCTTTCCGGCACCGCAGGGCAACACCACGACTCCAGAGCCGCCCATTTCAAACTTCTGCGCAGCCTCGCGCTGATAGTCGCGAAGCTCCCAGCCCTGTTGGTTCAGAGAGATTGGGTGTGGCGCCCCAGGGGTGAATCCGGCATTGTCCTCTGCGGGCCAACCCAGCTTCAACAACTGTTGTTTTAGCTGACCCCTGGCCCAGTCCCGAACCCGCATTCCCTTTTCGGTAGGACCGTCTAGAAGCTCAGCGACCTTTTTGTTCGAACTGACCTCCACCAGGATGGCATCGCTGTCCGCCGAGAGCACGAGCCCTGCAGAGTCGCGGTCAATCTTCAATCTGCCAAATCTCGATATGGTGTTTCGAATCTCCTGTACCACGCCCTCGGGAAGGTCATACTTCTTCCAGCGCTCTAGGGAAGAGATTATGAAGTCTGCGTCATGGCCGGCAGCCCGGGCGTTCCAGAGCCCGAGCCGAGTGATTCGGTAGGTGTGAATATGCTCGGGAGCCCGCTCCAACTCGGCAAAAATCGCAAGCTCGTGCCTGGCATCCTGGGCCTCGGGATGGTCCGTTTCAAGCAGGACAGTGCGGTCCGATTGAACGATTAGTGGCCCGGGCATCCCAAAATCCTAACTGAGCGTCACCGAGCGAATCCTGCCAATTGGGAGGGTGCGCTCTGCCTGTTTTTCCTCGTCTCTGCCTCGCAGTCTGCTCCCTGCGATCCCCAGGGGCGTGAGGAGAAGTTTGGACTGAGAACCATCGGGCATCTCCACCGAGACGTGAACCTTCAATTTGTTTTTGAGGGCAAAAGTCAGTTGCCGAGAGATCTCGCTCGGGTCTGCCGCTTTTTGCTCATCATTTAGCAGCGCTTGAGCCTTGAGCTCGAGCTCGCTCTGCTCCTCAACTTCTTCCTTGATTGCGGCAGTGAAGCGCGGTGATATCACTTGGCCCGCATCGCCTAGCATCACAGCGGCATAGCCGCACTCCCGAAGCGAGAAGTAGCACAGCTCTGTTGATGCCTTGGTTGTTAGCTCCCCGGAAACCAGCTTGAAGTCGAGGTGGTAGAGACTCTTCTCGTTTCTGAGCTGGGTGAGCAGAATCGGATCCTTGGAGCTGACCCTGGTTACCCCATCCCAGGCCACGGTTAGCTCCCCGAAGCGCTCCGTCGCCTGGGAGATGGCATAGCCGATTGGCTGCGGAAGGTCCTTGCCGCTGGCCTTGGTGAGTAGCTTGCTCACATCCTCGAGCTTCCCGCCGGTCTCCTGATGATGGCTGAGTGAGAGCCTGCTAATCCTGAACCTGGAGGCCAAGCCCAGATCCTCGCTGTCGGCAAATGAGTCAAGTTGCCGATGCAGGGCTGCATCCAGGGGTCCGGGGGCGACGATGGTCATATCTCCCTGGACGACCAGGCGCTTTTCAGACTGCGGCAGCGCCTTGGCCAAGACTGCTGCGGCCCGCTGCGGCGATCCGGCCAGCAGTGGCTCCAGGGCCTCCTCGCGGTTTATCAGTCCGAGGGCAGCCCCGAACTCCAAAATGCCTAGAGACCTAAAGTCTCCAAGTGGGTATTCGGCTTTCAACTGACTAAGGACATTCCCGGTTTGGAGCTTGATCTTGGGTAGGTCCCAGCATGCATTGGCGAGCGTGAGCCAGGCAGACCTTCTGTCCTGCGAGAGCCAACTGACGCCTCTTGATGTCGACACCCAGCGATCCTCGTGGGGGGCAACCAGTTTTGCCCGCTGGGCTATCCGGAACCTCAGCTGGACATCCTGGTTGGTCCACTTGAACTTTTCTGCCACGATCTTGGCGTCCTGGGCCCTAAGTCCGGTCTTCATGACATCGAACCAGTGCTGCTCAAGGGCAAAGAGGATCTCCGTGATGCACAGCATGGTTTCATACGCACTTAGAGCCGAACCAGCCATCGTCATGCGCGGGGTTGGGAGCGGCTCAAGCTCTCCCAGCAACTCAATCGACTCCGGAAAGACCTCTTTTCCTGATAGCAGCAACTCACGTGATGAAGCTGTTGCCTTGCCCTGCGCGAGTTGCTCCAGGTCCTTGGCACCTGCCCTGCGGAGTCTGCTTTCAAGCTCTCGCTTTCCCAGAAGTTGCCTGGCGAGATCAAATAGGTCGCTCCCCGAGGGGGCTGCGACCATTCGCCCAAGAACTGCGGCCAATTCGCTCGGGGAGTATTCCCGAAGCTTTTCGACGAGGGGGAGGATTGAGCTCAATTACTCTATCAACTGGTTTACGATGAAAAAGGGTGTAGCCCTCAAACTGTCTTTAGATTCACAGAACTCCACATAGTTATCCTTATCGGTCATTAGCTACCAGTATGCGTTCTCTGATAAAGTGTACTTATAGATGTCGATCATACAGTCTAAGATTCCCATGAAAAGTTAGAGTATAAGGAGCACCAAGAGTATGGCGGTAAACAAGCAGTA
>JAPOHQ010000055.1 GCA_029979375.1 Microbacteriaceae bacterium | reverse complement strand
AACGACGCCGCGCGTCTCTCCGAGTCGTCCCGCGGGTTTTGGTTTAAAACAGTCAACGCTCGATGCGGCTGTGTATCAAAGCCGTTCCCTTCCTCGGCGTGAACGTACATCTTCGTGTCTTCGACCGAGAAGGCCCCGCGGTCGCAGAAGACATCGATCCACTTGGCATGCTTCTTGGCCTCATCCAGCATCTCGCCGGTCACCAGGCTCAGGTAGTGCTCGCGCTCGATGCCGGCCGGCACGACGTGTGCACCTAAGAACGTGACATCCTCGGTGAACTCCCTTGCCACCTCAAGTGACCTCGCCTCGGTTTCGACATCGAGCCCGTAGCCGCTCTTGATCTCAAAGTGGGTTACGCCGCTTGCGTGCAGCTCGGCGACAAGCCGCCGTGCATTTTCACGAAGCTCCTGGGCGCTCGCCGCCCTGGTTGCCTGAACCGTGGTCTTTATACCCCCAGAGGAGTAGGGCTTACCGGCCATGCGGTGAGCAAACTCCTCGCTGCGCTCTGAGGAAAACATCAGGTGGGCGTGCGAGTCAACAAACCCCGGTATTACGCAGCCCCCACCTAGCGAAACAACCTCGTCTGTCTCAGGGGCAGCGGCTGCCGGGCCAAGCCAGAGAACCTTGCCGTCCTCGACAACCATTGCCGCATCTTCGATGACCGCAAGCTCGCCGAAGCTCTCGCCGGTGGTCACCAGCGACGCGATGTCTGAATACTTGGTCTTCATACCTACTCGGTGTCCAGCATCGGAACGTGGACGTGCTTCGCTCGAGCCACATCCTTGGCCTCGGGATAGCCGGCATCGCAGTGGCGAATCACGCCCATCCCGGGGTCATTGGTCAGCACCCGGCGAAGCTTCTCGCCGGCTAGATCGGTGCCATCTGCCACCGAGACCTGGCCCGCATGAATGGACCTTCCCATGCCAACGCCTCCGCCGTGGTGGATGGAAACCCAGCTCGCACCTGATGCGATGTTGACCATGGCATTTAGTAGCGGCCAGTCGGCAATCGCATCAGAACCATCGAGCATCGCCTCTGACTCTCGGTAGGGAGAGGCCACGCTGCCGCAGTCGAGGTGATCCCGACCGATGACTATCGGTGCGGATACCTCGCCGCTTTTCACCAGCTGGTTGAATGCCTCGCCGGCCTTGTCGCGCTCGCCATAGCCGAGCCAGCAAATTCTGGCTGGCAGGCCCTGGAACTCAACTCTGTCCTGGGCCATCGTGATCCAGCGCCTGAGATGAGTGTTGTCTGGGAAGAGATCCAGGACTGCCTGGTCGGTGCGATAGATGTCTTTCTTGTCTCCCGAGAGCGCCACCCACCGGAAAGGCCCCTTGCCCTCACAGAACAGCGGGCGAATATAGGCAGGGATGAAACCGGGGAACTTGAAGGCATCCTGGAAACCGCCCTTGCGAGCCTCGTCTCTAATGGAGTTGCCGTAGTCAAAAACCTCCGCGCCTTTTTCCATGAAGCCGACCATCGCGGCAACCTGCTTGGCCATCGCGGCCTCTGCTCGCTCGGTGAACTCCTTGGGGTTCTGCTCGGCGTATTCTCGAGCATCCGAGAACTCAACACCTTCTGGGATGTAATAGAGCGGATCGTGGGCACTGGTCTGATCGGTGACAATGTCGATCTCAACATCGCGCCCTAGAAGCTCAGCAAAAACGGTAGCTGCATTGCCAACGACACCGACCGACAAGGCCTTCTTTTCTGCCCTGTAACGAGTAACGCGCTCGATTGCATCGTCCAGGTTGTCGGCAATCTCGTCCAGATACCTGGTCTCGACTCGCTTCTGGAGCCTGGATGGGTCGATGTCCACAATCAGGCACGTGCCCTCATTCATGGTCACGGCAAGCGGCTGCGCCCCACCCATGCCTCCGCAACCACCGGTCAGGGTGAGGGTCCCGGCAAGGCTGCCGCCGAAACGTTTGGCCGCAACGGCGGCAAATGTCTCATAGGTTCCCTGCAAAATGCCCTGGGTTCCGATGTAGATCCAGGAGCCGGCGGTCATCTGCCCATACATCGTCAGGCCAAGCTTTTCGAGCCTCCGGAACTCCGGCCAGTTGGCCCAGTCTCCAACCAGGTTGGAGTTGGCAAGCAGCACCCGAGGCGCCCACTCGTGAGTCTGAAACACTCCAACCGGCTTGCCGGACTGCACCAGCATCGTCTCGTCGTTCTTGAGGCTGCTCAGGGTCTTGACCATGGCATCGAAACTTTCCCAGTTCCTAGCGGCCTTGCCGCTACCGCCATAGACGATCAGCTCTTCCGGATGCTCGGCGACAGATGGGTCGAGGTTGTTGTGCAGCATTCGAAGTGCTGCCTCTTGCTGCCAGCCCTGGGCGGTTAGTGAACTGCCGGTGGCTGCCTTTAGGGTTCGCGTCGTTGCGTTCATGACCCAATTTCACAACCACGCGAGAGATGCGACAATGGGGTTTTTCTAGCATCTGTCTGAGATTTCAGACAGACTAATTGCATGGCTAGAGTCCCCGCGGCGGCGAGAACCCTCGCACTCCTAAACGCAATGGCCGAAATCGGGCAGCCAGTGACCGCGGCCATGCTGGCCAAGCGACTTGGCATCCCCAGATCCTCCTGCTATCAGCTGCTGGAGGAGCTCCAGGAGGCCAACTACGCAATCCACTATCCGGAGGAGAAGCGCTGGGGCCTTGGGCTTGCCGCCTGGGAGCTCGGCAGTGCCTATCAACGCCACGAACCACTAGAGCGCCTGGCTAGACCGGTGCTCAGGAAGCTGGTGGAGAATCTGGAAAAACAAACCTCGGTGGTAGGTCACCTCGGGGTTCTAGACGGCTCTGATGTCCTTTACCTTCTCGAGGAGAGACCGGTGAGGTCGCTAAAGCTGGTGACCGACATTGGAGTCCGGCTCCCCTCCCACCTAACAGCATCTGGCAGGTCCATGCTCGCAGTCCTGGATCAGAAGCAGCTCTCGGCATCGTTTAGAGGCCTCGGCCTGCAGACTCGAACCGGGCTTGGCCCCAAGAGCTTCACCGAGCTCACCGCAACCCTCAATAGCGAGCGAGCCCAGGGCTATGCCCTGGAGGTCGACGAGGTTAGCCTCGGCTACGCCTCGGTAGGCGTGGCGATCAGAGACAACCTGGGCCATCCGCTGGCGGGACTGGCAATTACCTTCCAATCGCTGGCGCTTGAAAAGCTACAGTTGAGCCAGCTGGCTCTTTCGCTGCAGCAGGCGGCCAGGGAGCTCTCGAGAAAGTTTGGGCACCATGAGTGAAGATCCGAAGTGGCCACGGGCCGCATCGCTCATTTCCAATCAAGAATCTCAGATTGCAATCATTGACATCCCGGCCTCCAAGACCTCGATTAGCCCCACCAATGCCCACCTGACCCCAAAGGCAATCAGAGCAGCGCTGGCTCGCTATTCAACCTTTAGCTACGCCACCGGCCAAGATCTCTCGACAGCGACAATCGAGGATCTCGGTCAAATCTCAGACCCCGACTCGAATGAGGCTGAGACCATCTCGCGACTGGCCGCTGCCAACAAGGAGCTCGTAATCGCGCTTGGCGGCGACAACTCAATCACCTATGCCGCAGCGCTGGGAGTCCTTGGCCAGAATCTCTCCGATTCGAGGCTTGTGACCCTAGATGCCCACCACGACCTGCGCGACGGCATCTCGAATGGTTCACCAGTAAGAAGGCTTGTCGAGGCGGGCCTCAATCCGAAGAATATCTACCAGATCGGCATCAACGACTTCTCAAACTCCGCTGAATATGCGGAACTTGCAAGAAGGCTCGGCATCAACGTGATCTCTCGCCAGGAGGTTGCAGACATCGGGATCGAGGCTGCCTGTCGGCAGGCCCTTGAGGGGGCCGCCGGGCAGGTGTTTGTGGACATCGATGTCGATGTCTGTGACCGAAGTGTCGTTCCAGCCTGTCCGGCCTCCGCACCAGGCGGCATAAGCGCCTTCGAGCTGCGCCAGGCAGCCAGAATCCTTGCAAGCAACAAGGAGGTGGTCGGCATGGATATCACCGAGATTGATGCGAGCAAGGACAGCGAAGATGGACGAACTGTGCGCCTGGGGGCGCTGGTTGTTCTTGAGATAGTTGCTGGCTATGGTCTCCGCCAGAGTGGCAATTAAAAAGTTAGGCGCAGACGGCTAAACTGGGGTCATTCCGAGCATCGTGGCCGGCAAACAACGTCCATCCCGAAACAGGATTTCCTGCCAACCGAAGGGTAGAAGTGCCAAAAATCATCGTTGAGATCATGCCAAAGCAGGATCTACTTGACCCCCAGGGCAAAGCAGTAGCCAACGCCCTCACAAGAATGGGCAACAAGGACATCTCCGGCGTAAGAATCGGCAAGCGCATCGAGCTTCACTTCGACCGCGAGGTAACAGACAAAGACCTCGAAGAGGCAAAGAAGCAGGCCAAAGAGTTTCTATCAAACGACGTCATTGAGGACGTGGTAGCGGTAACGGTAGAGAACTAATGCGCATAGGCGTCATCACCTACCCCGGCACCCTAGACGACCGCGATGCCCAAAGGGCAGTGCGCCTAGCAGGCGGAACCCCGGTCCCCCTCTGGCACGCAGACGACGATCTCAAAAAAGTAGATGCTGTAGTCCTGCCAGGTGGTTTCTCCTATGGCGATTACCTCCGCTGCGGAGCAATTGCAGCAAAGGCCCCTGCCACCAAAGAGGTAATCAAGAAAGCCCAGCAGGGCCTGCCCGTGCTGGGCATCTGCAATGGCTTCCAGGTGCTGGTTGAGTCCCACCTGCTCCCAGGTGGACTAATTAGAAACGAACACCAGCACTTCATCTGCCGCGACCAAAAACTGCGGGTAGAAAACAACCAAACCGCCTGGACCAACCTCTTTGAAAAAGACGAAGAGATCATCATTCCGCTCAAAATCGGTGAGGGTGGCTACATCGCAACCGAAGACACCATCAAGATGCTCGAAGAAGAGAACAGGGTTGTCTTCCGCTACTTAGAACTAAACCCCAACGGCTCCATGAACGACATTGCGGGCCTCACCAATGAGCGCGGCAATGTCGTTGGTCTGATGCCCCACCCAGAGCACGCAGTAGAGCCAGGCTTTGGCCCAGACACCGCGGTAGCAACAAGAAGCGGCATCGACGGCCTCAAGTTTTTCCAGAGCGCACTGAAGGCGCTGGTGAACAGCTGATGTTCAAAAACAAAAACCAGCCATCAGGCGTCGACACTGTAGAAAACGCAAGCGCAGAACCAGACAAAGAACAACCCTGGAAAGAGCTTGGGCTCAAACAGGACGAATACGAGAGCATCAGGGAGATTCTTGGCCGCAGGCCAACCTCCTCAGAGCTTGCAATGTATTCGGTCATGTGGTCAGAGCACTGCAGCTATAAGTCATCGAAGATCTACCTCCGCCAGTTTGGCGAGAAGGTAACCCCTGAGATGAAAAAACACCTCATGGTCGGCATGGGAGAGAACGCAGGTGTTGTGGACATCGGTGAAGGCCTTGCTGTCACCTTCAAGGTTGAGAGCCACAACCACCCCAGCTACATCGAACCCTTCCAGGGAGCAGCAACCGGCGTTGGCGGCATCGTAAGAGACATCCTGTCTATGGGTGCGAGGCCGGTTGCGGTCATGGACCAGCTCCGCTTCGGAGCACCCCAAGACCCCGACACTGCAAGAGTTGTTCACGGCGTAGTAGACGGCATTAGCTTTTATGGCAACTGCCTGGGGCTTCCAAACATTGGTGGCGAGACTGTCTTTGACAAGGTCTACCAGGGCAACCCACTTGTCAATGCTCTCTCCATTGGGGCCCTAAAGCACGAAGACCTCCAGCTAGCCAAAGCAACCAATCCCGGCGACCTGGTAATTCTCTTTGGAGCCAGAACCGGAGCCGACGGCATTGGTGGCGTTAGCGTCCTAGCCTCAGAAACCTTTGGTGACGAAGGCCCAACAAAGAGACCTGCGGTTCAGGTTGGAGACCCATTTGCCGAGAAGGTTCTCATTGAGTGCTGCCTGGAGCTCTTCAACGCAGGCGTAGTAGCTGGCATTCAAGACCTAGGTGGCGCAGGAATCTCCTGCGCAACCAGTGAGCTTGCCTCCAACGGAGGCAAGGGCATGAAGATTCAGCTCAAGAACGTGCTGCTTAGAGACGAGAGACTCACCCCTGAAGAGATCCTCATGAGCGAGAGCCAAGAGCGCATGTGTGCGGTGGTTCCAAAGAAGAAGCTCAAGGACTTCGAGAAGATCGTAAACAAGTGGGAGGTCGAGTACTCCGTTCTGGGTGAGGTAATCGACGAGGACAGACTCTACATTGACTGGGGCCACGAAGAAATCGTCAATGTCCCCCCAAGAACAGTTGCCCATGACGGACCTGTTTATGACCGCCCAGTCGACTACCCCAAATACCAAGATGCCCTAAATGCAGACAGCTCAAGCAAGCTAAAGCGAGCAGAGAATGAGACAGAGGCTGCGGCCCAGCTCATGGAGCTGATCTCCTCACCAAACCATTCAGACAAGTCCTGGATTACAAACCAATACGACAAGTACGTCATGGGCAACACAGCACTTGCCATGCCAGACGATGGCGGCATGATCCGCATCAGCGAAGAGACAGGCCTAGGTGTTGCCTTAGCAACAGATGCCAATGGCAAGTACTGCTACCTAGACCCATATGAGGGCGCAAGGCAAGCACTCGCCGAGGCCTATCGCAACGTCGCTGTCACGGGAGCAGCCCCAAGAG
>JAPOHQ010000054.1 GCA_029979375.1 Microbacteriaceae bacterium | reverse complement strand
AGCTCTCGCTTTCAAAGAAGTTGCCTGGCGAGATCAAATAGGTCGCTCCCCGAGGGGGCTGCGACCATTCGCCCAAGAACTGCGGCCAATTCGCTCGGGGAGTATTCCCGAAGCTTTTCGACGAGGGGGAGGATTGAGCTCAATTACTCCCTGGCCTCCCGCGAGCGTCTGATCATGGCTGCAATGAGCATCGCGATGATGATAAGGAAACCGACTGGCAACCCGATCAGCGGCAGTTGCGCAAGGATTGGTGGCAGCTCACTCACACCCAGAAACACGAGCAGCAAGGTGCTGAACATCGAGAGGATTGAAAGGCCGATAACCCCGATCGCCATTGAGCCCAAAATGATCTCAACTTTGGAGCGATTGTCATTTTTGGCCATCAGACAAGCCTAAGGCTTTCGGCTACACTTATCGCCGACCAATCGAAAGTGGGAGCAATGCCAACAGGGCGCGTGAAGTTCTTTGATGACGACAAGGGCTTCGGATTCATCGCGGGTGACGATGGCATGGAGGTATTCCTCCACGCATCGGCGCTCCCCCAGGGAACCGGCACCATTCGTCCGGGCACCCGAGTCGAATACGGCATTGTCGATGGTCGCAAAGGGGCACAGGCCCTCTCACTGCGCATTCTTGAGGTGCCAACCATCAGCGCCGCAGGCAGGAAGCCTGCCGAGGATCTCGCCATCATCACCGAAGACCTGATCAGGCTTTTGGACCAGATTGGTGGAAACCTCAAGCGCGGCAAGTATCCAGAAGAGAACCACGGTAGGAAGGTCGCGCAGCTTCTGCGACGCGTAGCCGATGAGCTCGAAGGCTAGTTCGAACACCGAGCTTGCGCTTTCGGCGCTCGCCGAGTTCTCCGACGGCAGCTACGGCAAGTTCCTGGGCGAATCAGAACCAGAAAAAGGCAGCATCGAGCTGCGATTTGAGGCGACCACCAGAGGCTATGCCGGTTGGCACTGGGTCGTAACTCTCTCTCAACCAGACAAGCGCCGAGCCGCAACCGTCTCTGAGGTGACCATGGTCGCCGGGGAGGATGCGCTAATCGCCCCCGAGTGGGTTCCCTGGGCGGAGCGGCTCAAGCAGTTCCGCAAGCAGTTGCGCGAAGAGGGTAAGGCGAAGAGCGATGCCGAGGCGGATGCCATCATCCGCAGGATGGCCTCAGGTTCGGACGGTGAAGTAGCCGAGGACGCCGAGGGCAAGTCCGAGGATGGCGGTGTGGAGCCACCAAAGAAGACCCGCGTCCGCAAGCGGTTGGTAAAGCGCAGCGAGAATGACGATGGCGATCAACCAGACGAAGTTGCCGATTAGCAACACCCGCTTGATATTTACCTGCTCTGGTTGAGGCTCGGGCTTCCGATCCTTGTGCTTAATGAACAGTTTCACATCCGCTCCAACACGTAGTCGATGCACTCAATCAGGGCCGCGATGTCACTCGGTTCAATTGAAACAAAAGTCGCAATTCGAAGCTGATTCTTCCCGAGCTTTCGATAGGGCTCGGTGTCAACAATCCCGTTTTCACGAAGGATCTGGGCAACCTCAAGGGCGTCTATTGAGTCATCGAAGTTGATGGTTGCAACAACCTGCGAGCGGTGCTCGGGGTTCTTGACGAAGGCCTCGGTCTTGGGATTTTTCTCAGCCCAGTCAAAGAGCAGCTTGCTCGATTCTTTGGTGCGCTGATCCGCCCAGGCGAGCCCGCCATTTGCATTTATCCACTTGATTTGCTCGTTGAGGAAGAAGATGGTCGCAAGCGCTGGGGTATTGAGCGTGTAGTTCTCGCGCGAGTTATCGAGCGCAAGCTTCAGCGAGAGGATGTTGGGGATGTAGCGGTCCGAGCTTGCTACCTGTTCGATCCTCTCGATCGCTTTTGGAGAGACCATAGCCAACCAAAGCCCACCATCCGATGAGAAGTTCTTTTGCGGGGCGAAGTAGTAGGCATCGGTCTCGCTCAGATCGAAGTCGATTCCACCTGCGGCACTGGTTGCGTCGGTAAGCATCAGGGCATCCGGATCTGCGCCTTCAACCCGCTTCACAGCTGTTACCACTCCGGCCGAGGTCTCGTTATGGGGGTAGGCGTATATGTCAACGCCCGCCTCGGCATAGAGCTCGGACCTGGTGCCAGGCTCGGCACTCACAACCGTCGGGCTTTGCAGCCAGGGGGTGTCGAGGATCTTCGCAAACTTGCTGCCGAACTCACCGTGCACAAGGGCCTGGCCCTTTCGCAGTGCGAGCGAGTGGGTGGCGCAGTCCCAGAATGCGCTCGCCCCACCATTTCCGAGCATCACCTCATAGCCCTCCGGTGCTCGGAAGAGATCTAACAGTCCTTGTTTGACCTCGCCAACCAGATTCCTGATTGGCATCTGGCGATGCGATGTGCCCATGTGCTCCCGCGCAAACTCGGTAAATGCAGAGATCTGCTCTGGTCGCATGCGAGATGGGCCACAACCAAAGCGTCCGTCTTTCGGCTTGAGCTCGGCGGGAATTACTATTTGGGGCATGGGGAAAAGTTTAGCTTTCTAGTTGACTAGTCTTCTTGCAGGGCAGGGGAGATGATGACTGATCTGATCGACACCACTGAGATGTATCTCAAGGCGATCCTCGAACTCGAGGAGGAGGGCATCACTCCGATGCGTGCCCGCATCGCAGAGCGCCTCGACCACTCCGGCCCAACCGTTTCCCAAACGGTCGCGCGCATGGAGCGTGATGGTTTGCTGATTGTCGAGGACGACAGAAAGCTCAGCTTCACAGACGAGGGACGGCTTACTGCCGTCGAAGTAATGCGCAAGCACAGGCTTGCAGAGCTTCTCCTCTTGGAGGTCATCGGTCTCCCATGGGAGCAGGTTCATGAGGAAGCCTGCCGCTGGGAGCATGTCATGAGCGAGACTGTTGAGCGCCGGCTGATCGAACTTCTGGAGAACCCAACCCGTTCGCCATTTGGCATGCCGGTTCCGGGCCTTGAGCTGTTGGGCCTTCCGGCGAGCGAGGCTGCGGCTTGCAAGCCACTCACCGAGGTTGGCGAGGGGAGCTTTGAGCTTTGCCGAATTGGAGAGCCCGTGCAGATCGACGAAAACTTTCTCACCCAACTCGCAACTTTGGAGCTGAAGCCCGGGCGCCAGGTGACGCTCACGCTCCAGGGGACCTCGCGGCTGCTAACCGCATCCGGTGTCGAGGAGGGAATCCTGCTGGATGACGCGCTTGCGCAACATCTGTTTGTGTGTGAAGTAGAGACAAAATAGTTATAATTTGGAGTTGGAAATTCCAAAGGTTTTCGGAGGGTTCCCCTTGAATTCAGCCTCGGTTAACTCAGCTGAGCCATCCCGCAGGGATCTCAGAAAAGCTGAGAAAGCTTCGAAGGTGCGCGTCGAGCGCCACAGCCTTCGCACAATTCTGACCGTGATGTCCACCACCGGTCTGATGGCTACCGTTGCTCTGCCCTCCTATGGATTCTCCCCGGAGGCAACCGCCGTATCGGGTCTCACCACAGACAATCAGCTGGTTCAGCTCTCGGCCCCATCGCAAGGACTCTCAGTCGCAGCGGTTAGGGCCGTTTCTTTTACCAGGGGAGAGTTTGAGCCTGCCGATGCCTCAGAGTTTGAGGTTACGCGCACAAGGAACCGCTACTCAGGTCCGATAGCGAAGGACTATCTCGCCAACCCAAGGTTCACCGAGATCACGAGTGCAAACATCATGAAGGCCACTGCTGAGGTGGTTGGCACTCCTTACGTCTTTGGCGGCCAGACTCCGAACGGCATTGACTGCTCTGGACTGGTGCTCTTTGTTTACAGTCAGTTCGGCATTGAGCTTCCGCACAGCGTCTATCAGCAGGCCAGATATGCCGAGCGGGTGCCATACGACGAGGCCCTGCCTGGTGACATTGTCGTGTTCAATGACTACAGCCACAACGGCATCTATGCCGGCAATGGCAACTTCTATCACGCTCCACAGCCAGGTGACCGGGTCAAGTTGGCGCCTATTTTCACTGAGCGTTTCTTCATCGTTCGGCTTGCCGACATCCAAAACTAAAGCTAAAAGTTCACCTAAAACTTCAGCGTTTCTTTACCGAGAAAGACATCTCCCAGTCTTAGTCTTTGCTCAAGTCATTTTGGGCTTATGTAGGGAGGGGTGAAGATGCCACTAGACATGCAATCCAGGCATGGCAACTGGATCCATCTGCACCAGCACCCCTGCATAGCCAAGCCAGGCACTCACGCGCGTCGCGATTCTGCGGCGCGTTTTTTGTTTCTGGCCTCAGGTGCGAATACTCACAAGCCGTGTGGGCGAATTCGATAGGAGAAACATGCGCACACTCGTTCTAAACGCTGGCTACGAACCGCTAGCGGTGGTCTCATTTAAGCGAGCACTGGTGCTGGTGCTCAATCAGAAGGCGACGATTCTTGCCGGTGTCGGCGGAGAGGTTGTGCGCTCGGCGCGAGAGGAATACGACATGCCATCGGTCATCCTCCTGCAGCGCTATGTTCGAATCCCGAATTCACGCAGGATTCCGGTCTCAAGGCGTGGAGTGCTAAGGCGCGACGGCCACCACTGTGGCTACTGCGGAAAGAACGCGAACACCATCGACCACGTCATTCCCAAGTCCCGCGGCGGCAAAGACACCTGGGAGAACCTGGTGGCTTGCTGCTTGAGGTGCAATAACGCCAAGGGGGATAAGACCCCGCAGGAGATTGGCTGGGAGCTACGCATCATCCCGAAGATGCCTACCGGGTTGGTTTGGACGGTTCGCGGAGCTGAAAAGCCACTTCCGCAGTGGCAGGAGTTTCTGGCACTTCAGCAGCGCCAGGCGGCATAAGCGGCCCCGAGAAGAATCGAACTTCCGACACACGGTTTAGGAAACCGTTGCTCTATCCACTGAGCTACGAGGCCTGGAAACGTCTACTAGGTTACCTTGAGTTTGGCTAGCCAATAATTGAAACCAGACCTCCGGGTTTGGTTCAAAAACCTTGGGCAAGGCAACTTCGGCTTTCCAACCTTCGCTTTTAGGCTTTTGAGGTGGAAATAACCGACCAAATCAGCGCCTGGCAGACCCAGCTCGAGGCTATCGGCGGAACCAATCCACTACTTCGTTTTGAGCCATCAAGCTTTGGCCAAGTGGACCTTGCGAGGTCGCATCCGGGAGGGCTAGCTCAGCTCGTTAGCGCGAGGTCGACGACTCTCAGCAACCTGGTTCGGGATGGAGTCGCCCTGGGACGTGCGCAGAGCGCAACGAGGCGAATTCTTCGCAAGGCTCGTCGCATTGAGTCGAACTTCGGGATGCCTGCCCTATACGTCGTCGGAGGTCTTGTCACGCTGGACGGAAAACGACTCCCGATCATTCTTTGGCGCTCCCATGTTCTTGAGCGCGGCGACGACTATGAGATTCGGATCGAGTCTAAGCCGGAGATCAACCCCGCTCTTGTTGAGTTGATCAAGCGCCACCGACCTGCCTTCGTGGAGCAGGATCTTGTCGCGGTCGCATCCTCGCAGAGCGACCTCGTTCCAGTTGGGGCGCTGACTTTGGTTCAGCAGTATCTGCAAGACACCAGTGCAGAGATTGAGAGCCTGTTGGTCTTGGGAAACTTTGTTCCGGATCTAATCCATTTGTCGCAGCTGCAACTCCCACAGGAGCGCGCTGCCTTGGACTTCTTGGTTGGCCAAAAAGAGGCCACCTCGACCCCCACGTCTTCACCGGTCACCCTGGTCGCCGAAGCCGACTCATCGCAGCGCCAGGTATTGCGCAAGGCGCAACAGGGAGAGTCTTTCGCGATTCACACGCTTCCAGGCTGTGGCTACCTGCAAACGGTGGTGAACCTGATTTCAAACTTTGCTCTGGATGGTAAGCGGGTCCTGCTCGTCGCACCGCGCAAGCAGACTCTCGATGAACTGGCGGAACGACTCAGCTTCCATGGGTTGGGAGGGCTTGCGGTCAGAGCCTCCGACGCCTGGAAGGACAGCGTGGCGGCCATTTCGAGGAATGAGAAGGCTGCTGCCGGAGACGTACTGGGAGCTAAGAACCGCTATAACTCGGCAAAAAACGAGATTGAAAGCTACTTCTCGCAGCTTCATAAGGCCGATGGCGAGCTAGGGGTTTCCCTGATCGATTGCCTGGAACAGCTTGCCCTCCTAAGCGGGAAGGCAAACCCTCCACTCAACGCGGCCAGGATAAAGCACGAGCTGCTCGGCTCAATTCGCGGCAATGTCGATGAGCTGATTGGTAAGGCCCACGAAGCCGACATTTTTGCCTATGCACCGAAGAAGACACCGTGGTTCGGCTCGCGCTTTGAGTCCCAGGTCGAGATTGATCAGCTGCTGGGCCAGGTTCGCGCTCTCGCAGGGGAGAACTGGCGGGTTCTTAGCTACCAGATCTCGAAATACCTTTCAGACCTGAGCCTTTCTGAGAGCAGGACGGTTGAGGACTGGTCTGTTCGCCTCAGGCTGCTGCTTGGCATCAGGCACACATTGGATCGTTTCCTGCCGAGTATCTACGACCGTCCGCTCGATGAGCTTATCGCTGCCACAGCGCCACGTGGATCTCGCGGAGACCTCTCCGGATCTCAGCGCCGCAGGTTCAGAAAGCTTGCCAAGGAGTTTGTTCGCCCGGGATCTTCGGTGCCAAACCTGCACCAATCGCTCATTGCCGCTCAGGAGCAACGGGTGGCATGGAATGAGCTAAACGAAACTAATGCTCCTCCCACTGTTCCACTTGGGCTAGCCGATGCTCAATCGAAGTTCGCGAGCA
>JAPOHQ010000053.1 GCA_029979375.1 Microbacteriaceae bacterium | reverse complement strand
CCGTCACCAGCACCGAAACCACATAGCCCGTGTGTTGGGCTAGGCCCTCAAGAATCTGCTCCTGTCGATCTAGAGCAAACTCGATCAGGCTTAGTAAGAAGTCCACCTATCGACTAGTCGATTAGGCCTTCGGCTACCAGGTAGTCCCTAGCAACAGCTGCTGGGTCCTGGCCCTCTGCGGAAACATATCCGTTCAGCTCTGCCATGCGCTCGTTGTTAAGCGGTGCCAAAACTGCATTGATGATTCCGTCGAAGGCTTCTGGTGCCTCGTTGTACTTGGCCTCACGGATGGTTCCGGAGACGTTGTAGACGATGTTCACACCCGGGTCCTGAACCAGAGTCAGACCAAGAGCCGGAATTCGACCGTCGGTCGTAAACACCTCACCGAAGTCGCAGTTGTTGTTTGCGGTCTCGGTGTAGATGATTCCCGTGTCAAGGATCAGCTGCTGGCTGTCTGGCAGGGTGATGCCGGCGTGGGTCTCGGTCAGAATCAAACCGTCGGGACGGCTTGGGAACTCCGACTCCATGCAGACCACTGCATCAGGGTTTGCCTGGACGTACTCCATCATGGTGGTGAGCGTAAATGGCTCGCCATTAGCCTCGGTCACCTCAGGTGAGGATGCAAAACCGTAGGTGTTGTTGAACGGGGAGCGACCAACCCAGACAATGCCGTTCTCGGCAAGGTCGCGCTCGCGCACGCCACTGGTTAGCTCCTCGGAGTCGAAGCTTGGGTCTTCCTGGCCAAGGGGAACGGTCCAACCGGTTCCGTTGTACTCCATGTAGATGTCGATCTCGCCGGACTCCAGTGCGGCACGTGCCACGTTGGTTCCACCGAGGTTTACCTTGTTGTCGACTGTTGCTCCGGCTGCCTCAAATGCGGCGACCATCATCTCGCCGAGAATCAGCTGCTCATCGAAGTCCTTGGACCCAACGGCAACGCTTACGCCAGAGAGGTCATACTCGGAGAGTGCTCCACCGGAGCCTCCCTCGGCATCGCTCGCTGCGCAGCCAGAGAGCACCAGCGCAGCTGCTGCGCTGAGTGCAAGTGTCGAGAATTTCTTAGAAATATGCATGCTAGTTATTTCTCTCCTTTTGATTTCCACCAAGGCTAGAAAACCTGCGGGTAACAGTCGAATTGAGTTGTCCATATGTCAACTTTTTGTTAGTTTGGGTTGATGCGTAGCCACACATCTGGCCTTGCAAGAGACCTCGAAGTCGTTGAGGTGCTCTCTTCGGCGGAAGCCTTCACGCTCGGAGGATTGGGCGTGAATCGGGTCTCCGAGCTCACCGGTCGCGACAAGGGGCAGATCTCAAGGGTGCTTGGCACGTTGGCAGCAACGGGTTTGGTGGACCGGGACCCCAAGACCAGGAAATACTCCCTGGGTCACAGGTTCTACTCGCTCTCGATGCGAACTCGAGAAGCTCACCTCGCCCTGCAGGCCGAATCCAGGCTCTCGGAGCTCGTGGCTCAGACCCAAGAGACCGCACATCTGAATGTGCTGCGCGGTGGCAGGGTGCTCACTATCAAGACAATCGTTGCCGCCGACGCCGTGCGCAGATCGGGTTGGGATGGTGTGCTTTCCAATGCCGGCATCACGGCATCCGGAAGGGCAATGCTGGCAGGTCTCACAGACTCCGAAATTGAGCTGTGGTGGCAAGAGCATGCCCTTGATGATCCGCTTCCAATTTTGAGTATCGACCTGCCGAAGCCGGCCGAGCCGATTAATCCCAAGACTCGCAGGGCCAAGAAGCCTGCCAGGAGTCTCAAGGCCTTTATGGCTCTGCTCCAGGAGACTCGAGACCTGGGATATGCGCTCAGCGATGAGTTCCAGAGCGGAATCGTAGATGCGGCGGCCCCCGTAAGGGACTCTTCAAATCTCGTGGTTGCAGCGCTGTCGGTTGGGGCCTCAAAGGATCGAATCGGTGACCAGACCGACCAGCTGGGTCAACTGGTTTCGGCGGCCGCCCTAAGGCTCTCGGTTGATCTCGGTGCACCAATTGTTGGTCCCGCATAGTTCGAGGTGGCAGGATTAGGCCATGAGCAAAGTTGCCCTAATCACTGGTGCCGCTTCCGGTTTTGGCCTAGGCCTTGCTAAGGAACTCATCGCAAGGGGCTGGACAGTTTATGCGGCCGACAAGAATGCAGCGGCGGTGAAGAAAACCGCCGAGTTCGGAGCAAAGCCTCTGACCATGGATGTCACGAGCGACGACTCGGTCTCCAAAGGTGTCGCAAAGCTAATCAAGGAGCAGGGGCGCATTGACCTTCTGGTGGCCAATGCCGGCTTTGGAAACTTCTCTGCCGTCGAGGAGACAACTCGCGAGCAGGTGAAGGCGATATTCGATGTGAATGTCTTCGGTGTCGAGCGCTCTATACGTGCGGTGCTGCCGCTGATGAGAAAGCAGGGCTCTGGCCGAATAGTCATGACCACCTCGGTGGTTGCCCACGTTTCCCTTGTTGGGCTTGGTTGGTATGCGGCAACCAAGCACGCCATCAAAGCCGTCGCCAACGCCCTGCGTCAGGAAGTCAGGCACCTCGGCATTCGCGTTTCAACCGTCGAGCCTGGAACCTCCAAGACTGGATTTGGTGCGGTGGCCTTTGGGCTCTTGGAAGATGGCCGCACCTACAGCGAATACGACGGTGTGATGCGGGGACTCAACAAGTGGCTTGGTGGGATGTACAAGATCTCACCAGGTCCAGACAAGGTCGTCAAAAAGATGCTCAGGGCCGCCACCTCTTACAACCCCAGGCCGCATTACCCGGTCTCCTGGGATGTTAGGGCGCTCAAGCTTGTCTTCTACATCCTCCCGAGGCCCTGGCTAGACGGATTCGTGTTGTGGCTGGCAAAGCGCTAAGGCTTCCAATCGGCACCTGGATAGTAGCCGGACTCTTTACCGCTTCAGGGGTTCTGCATCTTGTCAACCCAGAGGCATTTCTGTGGCTGATGCCGCCTTGGCTGCCTGCGCATATCTTCTTGATTTACCTCTCGGGAGTCGCCGAACTGGTCTCCGCCATTGGCCTTGTTATGAGACAGCGCTGGGCGCCGCTTTTTACGGTTGCGGTCCTGCTCGGTGTTTGGCCTGCGAACTGGTGGTATGCCTTTGATGTTCTTAGTAGCAATCCGGAAATGGCACTGATTGCCTGGCTCAGATTGCCCCTGCAGCTGCCGCTTTTGTGGTGGGCGTGGAAGTCCCCCACCAGGCAATAGGCTTTGAGCCCTAGCTGCAAGGAAGAACATTGAGAAAACTGCACCCAGCGTGGATAGTCGCGGGCGTTACCTTCCTAACACTCATTGCTGCGGCAGCGTTTCGCTCTACGACCTCTGTGATGTTTGAACCGCTAGAGACAGAGTTTGGTTGGTCCCGTTCGGAAACTTCCCTGGCGGTAACCCTGAATCTGCTTTTCTATGGCCTGACGGCGCCGTTTGCCGCCGTGCTAATGGAGCGCTACTCGGTGAAAAAGGTGGCTCTGGTTGCTCTCTCGCTAATCGGCTTGGGAACCTTCCTCACCGTGTTCATGTCGGAGCTGTGGCAATTGGTTCTCTACTGGGGGGTTTTCGTTGGGGCCGGCACCGGTGGCTTGGCTCTTGTGTTTGCCTCGGTTGTTGCCAACCGCTGGTTTGTTTCCCGCAGGGGCTTGGTTACCGGAATCTTCTCTGCAGCATATGCAACCGGGCAGCTCGTGTTCTTGCCGCTGCTTGCGAATTTGGTAACAAACCTTGGCTGGCAGTGGGGATCGCTGGTGGTTGCCGGATTTGTTGGTTTGGTGCTTCCCATCTTCGCGCTGTTATTTAAGAATCGGCCAAGCGAAATTGGGGCGAGGGCTTATGGAGCAGCTGATGACTCTGACACCTACAGTGAGTCGCCGCGAACCCTTGCCGCCACATTCTCAGTTCTGTTCGAGGTGGCAAGAACTAAGCAGTTCTGGGTATTGGGTGCCACGTTCTTTGTCTGCGGTTGGACCACCAACGGCCTGATTGGTGCTCACTTCATCCCGGCAGCCCACGATCACGGCATGCCGGCGACTACGGCTGCAGGTCTGTTGGCGATAGTCGGCATCTTTGACTTCGTGGGGACCATTCTCTCTGGGTGGCTCACCGACAGGTTCGACTCCCGGGTGCTGCTGGTTATCTACTACAGCCTCCGTGGTCTTGCCCTCTTCAGCGTTCCGTTTGTTCTTGGGCCTACGGTTGAGCCGCCGCTGATCTTCTTCGTTGTTTTCTATGGCCTCGACTGGATTGCCACGGTTCCCCCAACCATCGAGCTAATCCGAAGATATTTTGGGTTGGCAAAGACCGGAATCGTTTGGGGTTGGGTGTTTGCAAGCCACATGGTTGGTGCCGGTATTGCAGCGGCCTACGCCGGAATCATCAGAGATCTTCAGGGCAGCTACCTCATCGCCTGGATAACTGCAGCCGTGCTCTGCCTGTTGGCGGCTGGGGCCTTTTGGTTTATTCGAAAAGACGTCCTCCGCCAGGAGGTCTAGAGCTGGAGCGAGTGACGGGAATCGAACCCGCGCCACCAGCTTGGGAAGCTGGAGTTCTGCCATTGAACTACACTCGCGATGGAGCAAAATTCTAGCCCTCCAATAGACTCTGGGCCATGCAGATTCCTGAGCCAGAAATCATCGACCCCGCCTCTGTGCCGGCACTGCGCTGGGGCATCATCGGCCCCGGATCTATCGCAGAGGTTTTTGTGGCAAGCTCGCAAAAACACACCAAACAGCAGTTTGTTGCGGTGGCATCTAGAACTGCGGGCAAAGCAAGGAGCTTTGCCGACAAGTTCTCAATCCCCAGGGTTCACGAGAACTATCAGGATCTCGTGAACGACGAGGGTGTCAACGCTGTCTACATCGCCAGCTGGCAGTCAGAACACTATGAGCACGCGATGCTTGCGCTAAGCGCCGGTAAGCACGTCCTGGTTGAGAAACCAATCACGGTTTTGCCAGAGCACGCCAGGGAGATATTCGCCCTGGCCAAACAAAAGGGTCTGCTGGCGATGGAGGCGATGTGGACAAGGTATTTGCCACAAACCACCATCATCAGGAAGCTGATCGCCTCTGGGGAGTTGGGTAAGCCGGAGTTCTTCACCGCTAGTTTTTGCGTCGACAACCGCCATATCCCGAGGCTTTGGCAAAAGGGTGGTGGCAGCATCATCTACGACATGGGCATCTACCCGATTGCCATGTCCCAGCAGTTCATGGGCAATCCCAATGAAATTGCCGCTGTCGGCAAGGTTAGGTCCAACGGTCTCGATGAGGAGAGCTACACGGTCCTCGAATACTCCTCGGGAGCAAGGGCCCAAATAACCGCCTCGGGCATTGCGACTCTGCCAACAACCGCCAGCTGCTCATTCGAAAAAGGCGTTGTGGTTATCGACGAGCCATTCTTCGTTCCATCGGGCATCAGGGTTCGAGACAAGGAGCTCTACTTCACCGAGACAGCGTGGGAAGACCAGACCGCGGTCCAGGGACACGAGGCCCTTAGTTACCAGGCGACATGGTTCGCAAAATACGTCTCCGAGGGCCGGGTGGAGTCTGAGGTTCACCCCGCTGCCGAGGTAATAGCTGGCATCGAGATTGCAGCCGAGATTTGTAAGCAGATCGGGGCAGAGCCCCTTTAGGGGTGCCTAGTCTCGGACTCCAATAATCATGGGGTCGTGGAAGCTGCCTCCGAAGGCCTTCCCACTCGCGCCGCTTCTGTCTAGATATGGCGTTATGCCTCCGAGGTGAAATGGCCAGGCCGCTCCCATAATCATGCACAAATCGATGTCCTCGGGGGTTTCGACAACCTTCTCCTCGAGCATCAGCTTGACCTCTCTGGCTAAACCAACCTGAACCGACTCAAAGATTTCGGCCGCGAACCTGCCGCCCTTTGCCCCACCAACGATTTCGATCGCCTTCTTGTCATAGCCCTTGATCTTGCCCTTGGCATCACGCTCCAAGAGCTTGCCGTGTTCGGCTAGCTTGTGGAGATTGGCGCTGGCATAGAAGCGATCGGAATTGAACGCGTGCATCGAGTCCAGGACATGTGCCCCAACCTTTAGACCAACTAGCTCCAGAAGATCGAAGGGGTTCATTGGCAAGCCAAGCGGCGCGATTGCAGCGGCAACCTCCTCGAAGCTGGCCCCCTCGTCGACCGCTCGCATCGCCTCACCCAGGAGATAACCAAGCAGCCTGTTCACGACGAAGCCTGCGGAGTCCGATGTGATGACAGCGGTCTTCTTCAGTCGCTTTGCGACCTCCATGGCGGTTGCCACCGCCTCGTCCGAGCTCTTCTTGGCGCGGACGACCTCAACCAGCGGCATCACCGCAACCGGGTTGAAGAAGTGGAAGCCGACTAGCCGGCCGGGGTGCTTCAGGCTCTTTGCCATTTCGTCAACGGAGAGCGAAGAGGTGTTAGTTGCCAAGATGCAGTCCTCGCTCACCACGGCCTCAATCTTGGCGAAGACCTCCTGCTTGATCTTGAGCTCTTCGAATACCGCCTCGATTACCCAATCGCAGTCTGCAAATGCCTCGTAGTCGAGCGATCCCGAGAGGTTTCCTACATAGCGATTGCGATCATCAGTGGAAAGCCTGCCCTTTTCAACCAGCTTCTCAAGTTCTGCCTTGATGTATTCGAGGCCCTTGTCAATTCGTTCCTGAGAGACGTCAGTTATCACCACCGGGCACTCGAGTCGTCTGAGGAAGAGCAGGGCAAACTGCGATGCCATGAGTCCGGCTCCAAGAACTCCGACCTTTGTTACGGGCCTTGCTAGCTCCTTGTCGGGAGCGCCGCTTGGCTTCTTGGCGTGCTTTTGAACGAGGTTGAAGGCATAGATCGAAGC
>JAPOHQ010000052.1 GCA_029979375.1 Microbacteriaceae bacterium | reverse complement strand
GGTAATTGAAGAGGGTGCCAAGTCGGTTCGCCACACGCTCGGCGAGCGCTGGAAGCAGGGCTTGGTTCGCCATCCCGCTCAGGCAGATCGCCTGAGGAATCAAATGCGGAGCCGAAGCCTCAGCCTCAAAGAAGGCTATGACCTGGGAGGAGAGCTCTGGAAGCAGCTGGTGCCAGCTGTCATGACTACTCCATACCGCCTTGGCGAGCTTGCGAAGAAGGAAAAGTTTGATGCGGTGGTAGTTCTGGATGCCGCCTCCACAGGCGTGCCGGAGGCCATGGCGGCACTATCCCGAGCAGAACAGGTCTTAGCTTTCGGCGACCCGGTGATCGCTACCCCAGAGGACTTCGACACCGTTGCCAGAGCAAATAGCGACACCCTGGTTTCCGAGCGACAGAGTGTCTACGACCTGGTGTCAGGGCGCTGCCGTGTGGAGCTAATCAGCCACAGCTATCGCATGGAAGGCCAGGTGCTGGGGCACTACCTCAATCAGAACTTCTACAACAATGAGCTAATTCTTGAGCCCTCGGCAGGGCAGCTGTTTGGAGAGCACAACTTCGAGCACTTCGAAGTGAAGGAGGGAGCCACCGCCGAGAGCACCATTGAGGGCTCTACCGAGTCAATGGATGCTGAGGTGCAGAAGGTTGCAGAGCTAGTAATCTCGCATGCTCGTTGGCACCCCGAGGACTCGCTCATGGTCGTTACCGCGTCCAAGTCGCATGCCGATCGGGTAAGCAAGCTGGTGGAGCAAGAGGTCGCCAAGCAGCCCTCAATCGCAGAGTTCTTCGATGCTCACGGACGAGAGAAATTCGACTGCGTGACAATGGGAGAGCTAACCCATCGTCTGGTAGATCGCGTGATCTTTTCGGTTGGCTTTGGCCGCACTCCCGAGGGTCGAATTTCCCAGACCCTGGGAGACTTCAACTCTGAGAACGCTGGTCGCTGGATGGTGAACCAGATAGTTTCTGCCAGAAAGCGGCTCAGTGTGGTCTCGTGCTATAACTTCGAGGACTTTGCGGGAGGCTCGCTCCCCGAGAACCAGCGTTGGCTCAAGGACCTCATAGCACCGAGCTTTCTAAGCGATGTTCAAGACGGTGAGCCTGACCCGCTGCTGAGCGACCTTGCCAAGAGACTGGAAAAACTTGGAATTCGGGTGAGCTTGAACTTTGCATCACGGATCGGCCTGGTGGCCTCGTATGGGAAGAAGGCTGTTGCCATCGATGCCGACTGGGCTCTCACCGGCAACAGCTGGGATGAAAAACTTCGCCTCCGGCCCGGGCTATTGCGGGCGATGGGTTGGCAGTATCACAGAGTGCACGCCCTCGAGATATTTGCAAAACCTCAAGAGGTGGCGAATCGGATCGCAATCAGCCTTGGTATGGACCTAAGGTCCAGAGTTGAACCACTTTTTGATCCACCAGCGTTTGAGGACACCGCCCAGGCGTGGGGGGATCCGGATGATTCAAACGATGATCGACTGCGGGATGACAAACCCCCGCACTGGGGCTAGTCGCTGGAGGACGAGCTCGAAGTTGAGTCGCTCTTGGCACTCTGCGAGTCGGTTCGATAGAAGCCAGAGCCCTTGAAGCTCACGCCCAAGGTGCCAAATTGTTTTCTTAGTTCCCCTGAGCACTTCGGGCAGCTAGTTAGAGGCTTCTCAGAGAAAGTCTGCTGGATTTCAAAAGCGTGGTCGCATGCGCGGCAAACATAGGCGTATGTGGGCATCTTTCCTCCGCGAGAAGCTTAGTCAAAGATCAACGTTCGAGCGGGGGTGACGACTCCGTTCACAGCTCGGTCATGAGGCTCTAACGGCAACTTCTCTATGACCTCTGGGTCAAAGACGACTGCAAATGCTGGAACCTCAAGTAGTGCCAGCGCACGATCGTAGAAACCCTTACCTCTGCCCAGCCGGTTTCCCCTTAGGTCGACCGCAACGGCGGGAATAATCAGCAGGTCCGGTGCCACCTCAGGGCCCTGGGGTTCCAAGATTCCCATCGGGCCGCGGGCCAACGAACCCGTTGCAAACTCGAGGCCATCGCCAACTATTCGCGGCAGCAGAAGCATGCCCTTGTCGGCAAGCCAATCATTGAACTCGGAGACATCGGGCTCGTTGGCAATTGGGCTGTAGCTTGCGACTTTCGATGGAGCTCTCGACTCAACCAATTTGATCAATTCTTCTGTCAAACCGACCGAGCTATGCGGCCTTGCGCTCAGCAGCTCGCGTCGAAGCTGAGCTTTTGCCGAGGTGTTCATAAGGGTAATCTTGCCAGCGTGTCCAGCCGTCAGCCAACCTTTCAGGGCGTTGCCCTGAGGCCACTGCGTCGGCGTGACGCCAAGGTCTTGCAGCGTCTGCTGGTCCAAGACAGGGCTTGGCTATCTCCTTGGGAGGCGACCACTCCGGGCATTCGCTATCCCGTAAATGCCAGATCGCTGGTCTCCAATCTGCTGCACCAGGTTCGCGAGGGAACCGGCGCGGCATTTGTCGTGGAGTACGAGGGAGCGGTTGCCGGCCAGCTCAATGTGGCAAACATCCTCCACGGCTCGGTCTCCTCGGGAACCATCGGATACTGGATTGCCAAAGAGTTCGCTGGTCAGGGAATCATGCCCAAGGCGGTTGCGCTGGCTATTGACTATCTCTTCGATGAAGTAGGGCTGCACCGGGTCGAAATCGACATCAGACCTGAAAATGCGGCGAGCCTGCGAATCGTAGAGAAGCTTGGTCTGCGAAGCGAGGGTCTCAAGGAGCGCTTCATACACATCGACGGTGGTTGGCGAGACCACCTTGTTTTTGCCATTACCTCAGAGGAGAGAAAGGGCTCAATGCTGGGCCGTCTCGATAACACGCAAGCTCAATAGCGAACAATCTCAGTGGCGGGCAATATCTTTATGGCATGAGTTCTCCGGCCAGTTGGGGTGGCATCCTCCTAGTAGTAGCCGCCATCGTCTGGCTGATCATCTTCGTCCCCGGCTACACCCAGCGCTCCCAGCTCAGTGCGACCACCCAGATGCTCAAGCGCGAGGCAAAAGCTTTCAAGAAATCACTACCGGTCACACCCCAAGAACGTTTGGGAAGGCTCATTAACACTCAGCGGGCTTTTTCGGTCTTCTTTCTGTTAGGACTCATCGGATCTGTTGCGACCTGGTTCCTCCTCACCCCAACTGGCAACTGGGCACCAACCATCGGAATCGCAGTTCTTGCGCTTGCATCTCTGGCTATAAGCCGGGCGGCAGCAGACCATGCGACCGCAATTGCCCGCGGCCTCCACCAAAGCAGACAGGAAGTGAGGAAGTCGGCTGCCAAAGCAGCCAGGAAAAACCTAGGTTGGACCCCAAACCCACTTCCAGAACCGCTTAGCAAAGCCCCCGAGAAGCCCAAAGAAGCGGGCGCTCAGATAATTGACATATCGGTTTCACGTCGAGTAATCACAAGCAAGGAAATTGACGAAATTATGGCCCGCCGGAGGGCAATCTAGTCTGCTAGCACCTATGCTTTTCTCGTTTGTGCGAATGGAGAATGCATCATGGGTTTGAAGGACTCAGTTAAGAAATTTTTTGGATCGACCGCAAAGGCAGTCGGTAAGTCGGCAGCCGAGGTAAAGCTCGAGGTGACCAAGGGAGCCAAGGAGCTCGCCGACGAGGCGCTCACCGAGGTCGAGAAGGCCGCCAAGAAGGTAGCTAAGGGAGCCTCTTCAGCCAAGACTTCTGCAGCCAAAAAGCCAGCTGCCAAGACCGCTGCTAAGCCAGCGGCAAAGAAGTCAGCTGCCAAGAAGCCTGCAGCTAAGACCCCTGCTAAGAAGGCCGGCACTTCCGCCACGGCTAAGCCAGCCGCAAAGAAGCCAGCGGCGAAGAAGCCAGCTGCCAAGACCGCTGCTAAGCCAGCGGCAAAGACGCCAGCTGCCAAGAAGCCTGCAGCCAAGAAGTAGCTAGCTCACCACGTAGCTGATTCCCTCCTCGAGGGACGGCTGGTTGAACTTGAATCCGGTTCCGAGAAGCTTTTCTGCGCTCATCTTTTGAGAGCAGAGCAGCAGCTCATCTGCTGCGACCCCGACAAGAAGGCGCATCGCCCATGCTGGAACCTTCAATATGGTTGGTCGGTGGAGAGCTTTGCCTAATCCGCGAATGATTTGTTCGCATGTGGCTGGTTCCGGAGCGGTGATGTTGAAGGCTCCAGACTCATTGGATTCGATCAGGTGAATAATCGCCCTGGCCTGGTCTTCGACAGTGATCCACGCCCACCACTGTTTCCCAGAACCAAGTGGCCCACCGATGCCAAGTTTGATCAGGGGCAGAAGCTTGCCGAGTGCGCCAAGGCGCTTGCTGAAGACCATGGTGGTGCGAAGGTTTACGATCCGGGTCTGGGCACGATTTGCCTCTTCCTCCCAGGAATGAGCGAGATCAGCCAGGAAGCCATCCCCCCGGCCAGAGGTTTCCGTTAGGAGTTCGTCGCCTCGGTCGCCGTAGATCCCAGAAGCCGAGCCTGAGACCAAAACCTTTGGCTTGTTTTTTGCCTGGTTAATCGCGGCAACAAGAACCTTGGTGGTCTCGATCCTCGAATCGACAATCTCCCGCATGTATCTCTTGGTCCAGGGGATCCGGCCTGTGGTGGCACCGGCAAGGTTCACCACGGCATCAATCTCTTCCATGCTGGCAGCATCAAAATCGCCAGTCTTTGCGTCGATGAAGATCTCGTTTTCTCCCGCAGGGCGACTGCGAACCAAGGAGATTGGGGTGTGTCCCAGCGCCTTTAGTTGGGCAATAAGTTCGGTTGCGATCAGGCCCCTAGCTCCGGATATCAGAACCTTCATGAAAACTGCCTCTCGCTTTGCCCAAGTTCCTACAATTGGAGCTGCTCCTTTATTCCTCTCAACAGCTTAGGAACACGTGAACGTAGAACTCTGGGTTTGGTTAGCAACAATTGGTGTTTTGACCACGGTGCTGCTTGTCGACTTCGTAATTCAAGCTCGCAATCCCCATGAACCGACCCTCAAGGAGTCGGCAATCCAGGTGTCGATCTATGTCTCTTTGGCGCTGCTGTTTAGCTTTGTGATTGGTGGGGTTTGGGGGCCGCAGTATGCCCAGGAGTATTTCGCGGGCTTCTTCACCGAGTATTCGCTCTCTGTGGACAACATCTTTGTCTTCCTGGTGATCTTTACTCAGTTTGCAGTTCCCAAGGAGCTGCGCAGCCAGGCGCTTCTAATTGGAATCGGCATCGCTCTGGTCTTGAGGTTCATATTTATCATCCTCGGCGCCGCCTTCATCGAGGCGTTCAGCTGGGCCTTCTACATCTTTGGCGCCTTCCTGTTGGCCACCGCGATAAAGATCTTGAAAGACACCTATGACGATCTTAAGCGGGGTAGTCACGACGAATACAGCGGTAACAACGTAATCAATTTTCTTCAGAAACATATCCGCACCACCGATGACTATCAGGGCAACAAGCTCATGGTGAAGGTGGATGGGAAGAGGTTCGCAACACCACTTCTGATGGTGATGATTGCAATCGGCTTTACAGATCTGCTCTTTGCACTCGACAGCATCCCAGCAATCTACGGGCTCACCAAGGAGCCCTACATCGTCTTCGTGGCAAATGTCTTTGCCCTCCTTGGTTTGCGCCAGCTCTACTTCCTGCTCGGAGGTCTAATGGAGCGACTGAAGTTTCTGGGTATTGGCCTTGCCGCCATTCTTGGCTGGATTGGGTTGAAGCTTGTGATTCATGCTCTCCACAAGAACGAGCTTCCGTTCATCAATGGTGGAGAGCCCTTCAAGCTGATTCCCGAAATCGGAACTGATCTTTCGCTCTTTGTGATCATCATCACGCTCATAATCACCACGATTTGGTCGCTCGCAGCAACCTCAAGGGAAAAGAAACAGTTAGACCCAGAAGGGAAATAGCATCTGGATTCGCCACACCCAGTCGAAGGTGGCAATTCCGGTCCAGATGCTAAAGAAGTAAACCGAGGTCAAAACGACCGCAAATAACAAAATCAGTATGCGATTCTCTCGTTTAGCTTGCCATCCAAGTTTGACCCCTCGGCGCCAGTAATGGTGAAGCCCCAGCGTTAGCCCGAGGATCAAAAACGGCACCATGACGACTGTGTAGAACTGGAACACGGTTCGCTCCAGGTAGATGACCCAGGGCAGCCAGGCGGCTAGGAAACCTCCCACGACCAGCAGGGCGGCTCGCTCGAGCCTTAGGGCTCGTCTCATCAGCCAAAGCAGTGCAATGAGCCCTGCGAACCAGGTCACCAGGTTTGGGATAGCCGTGATGGCAACCGTGCAGTTTCCTAGTGCACCGCAGACATCCGAGTCCTCGTAGCGCTCGAAGAAGAAGGCAGTTGGCCTGAGGGATAGAAGCCACTCAAACGCGTTTGCCTGGTAGGGGTGCTCGCTGTCCAGGTTGGTGTGGAAGGTGTAAGCGTTTTGGTGGTAGGCCCAGAGCGACTCCCACCAGCTATCCTCTGCCTGCCTACCCCAGCCGTCGTCTCCAAGGATCCAGCCACTCCAGCTGGCGATGTAGCTGGCCACGGCCGCAGCGAGCATGGTCAGTGCGTTTAGGAAGCCCTGAACAATTGCTTTCGGTCCTGAGAGCCCGAGGTTGCGACGAAGCTTCCAGTCGGAAAGAAATGTGTAGATCCCGAAGGCGGCCAAGAAGTAAAGCCCGGACCACTTGACGGAGCTTGCCAACCCCATCACTACTCCCAGAACCAAGAGCCAGGGCTGAATCCGCAGGGGCGCATCATCCAGGCGCTGAACCCACGCTCGCCAGCTCTGATCGGCCATCACGGTTACCAAGAGCCCCAGCAGCACCATGAACGTGAGGATGCCATCGAGG
>JAPOHQ010000051.1 GCA_029979375.1 Microbacteriaceae bacterium | reverse complement strand
GGCGCTCGCGAACCCAGGCGACAGGATTCTTGGTCTATCGCTCGCCCACGGCGGCCACCTAACGCACGGTATGAAGCTTAACTTCTCCGGCAAGATGTACGAGGCTCACGCCTATGAGCTGAACCCAGAGACCTATCTGGTTGACATGGACATGGTTCGCGAGCAAGCGCTGGCAACCAAGCCGGCCGTTCTGATTGCCGGCTGGTCGGCTTATTCACGCCACCTAGACTTTGCCGCATTCAAGGCCATCGCAGACGAGGTCGGGGCGAAGCTCTGGGTTGACATGGCGCACTTCTCCGGTCTGGTTGCGGGCAAGGTTCACCCATCACCGGTGCCATACGCTGACGTGGTTTCCTCAACGGTCCACAAGACTCTCGCCGGCCCTCGCTCGGGCATGATCCTTTGCAAGGAGGAGTGGGCCAAGAAGATTGATTCGGCAGTCTTCCCGGGACAGCAGGGCGGCCCGCTAATGCACGTCATCGCCGCAAAGGCCGTTGCCTACAAGGCCGCCATGACCAAGGACTTCCAGGAGCAACAGCAGCGCACTATTGACGGCGCTCGCATTTTGGCCGAGCGCCTTACCAACCAGGACATGAAGGACGCCGGTATCTCGGTTCTTACCGGTGGTACCGACGTTCACCTGGTCCTGGTTGATCTTCGCGATGCAGCAATCGATGGCCAGACAGCAGAAAACATTCTTCATGCGGCCGGCGTGACGGTGAACAAGAACTCCGTTCCAAATGACCCGAGGCCGCCGATGGTTACCAGCGGTATTCGCATTGGCACCGCAGCACTTGCGACCCGGGGCTTTGGCGATGTTGAGTTTGCCGAGGTTGCCGACATCATCGCCGAGGCTCTAAAGGCTGGAGCGGACCTTCCATCACTAAGGGCTAGGGTGACCAAGCTCACCGAGCAATTCCCCCTTTACCAGGGTCTCGAAGGCTGGTAGGACTTGGTTGCTCAGAAGCTGGATGGCTTGGCCACCGCCAAGACCATCAAGGCTGAGCTTGCAAAGCAGGTATCCAAACTTAGAGAAAACGGCCGAGCCCCAGGGCTCGGCACTTTGTTGGTTGGGAGTGATCCCGGCAGCGTCTCCTACGTCGCAGGTAAGCATCGAGACTGCGCTGAGGTTGGAATCGAATCAATTCGAATAGACCTTCCGGAAAGTGCCAGTAGGGCAGACATTCTGAGGGTTGTCCAGGAACTAAATGACTCCAAGCAGGTGACTGGCTACATCGTTCAGTTGCCGCTTCCAGTTGGCATTGACGCGAACGAGGTCCTGGAGGCAATTGATCCGGCCAAGGATGCCGATGGACTCCACCCCGTAAACCTTGGAAAGCTTGTCATGCACACCGGGGGAGAGATCCAGTCGCCGCTGCCCTGCACCCCGAACGGCATAGTCGAGCTACTCAGACGGCACGGCGTTGAGCTAAAGGGCAAAGAGGTGGCCGTAATCGGAAGAGGTCTGACCGTGGGGCGCCCATTGGGGCTCCTGCTCTCCACCAAAGGCATTGATGCCACACCGACCCTGCTCCATAGCTCCAGCAAGAGCATCCCAGATCACATCAGGGCTGCCGATGTGGTGGTGGCAGCGCTAGGCAAACCACACTTTGTGAAGCCAGATTGGATCAAACCGGGTGCTGCAGTGCTTGATGTCGGCATCACAAGAGTAGATGGAAAGCTGGTTGGCGATGTCGACCCTGAGGTCGCAGCCGTTGCCGGTTGGCTCTCTCCGAATCCCGGTGGTGTGGGTCCTATGACGAGGGCGATGCTGCTTCACAATGTTGTGAAGATGGCAGGTCGTTAGCTCCCGAAGTCCTTCAGAGCATCGAATCTTGGGTCCACTGGACCCTGGTGGTCATGAGCCTCGTCCTCTTCAAGCCTCTCGCCGCAACCGGCACAAATCCCACCGCAGCTCTCCGAGCAGAGCGGTTTTATGGGAAGCGACAGCACAACCGCGTCAATCAGTGGCTGTTCCAGCTCGATCGCATCAAGCTCGACTGGAAGATCGTCCTCGCCCTCGGGCTGATAGTGGTAAAGCTCCTGGAAGTCGGCCTCAACCTCAAACTCCACCTGCTCGAGGCAGCGTGAGCACTCGCCCTTGGCGATCGCAGAAACCTCCGCTGTTGCCAAAATCCCCTCGTGAACCGACTCCAGCCGCAGTTCAATCTCCAGTGGGTCTCCGCTTCGAACGGCAATGACATCGGTGCCGAGGTCGCTCTCTAGGGTGTGGGAGATCGCCTGCTCGCGCAGGGTACCGGGCTTGCCAATCAGGTCCCTAATTTGGACCCTGATCACTTGGTGAACTTCTCTCTGAGGGCCTCCGCCACGCATGCCGTGACGTGCTTGGAGACGTCTCCGCCAAGGCCGCTAACCTCGCGGATCAAGGATGAGGAGACCTGCGAATATTCGGGCTCGGTCGCCAGGAAAACCGTCTCGACATTCTCAAGATCCCGGTTCATGCTCGCAAACTGAAGCTCGTAATCCAGATCGGCGCTGGTGCGGAGCCCCTTGATGATTGTCTTGGCACCAATCTTGCGAGCGTGGGCGGCCAAAAGCCCCGAGTTGAGCGTGGAGAAGCTGATTCCCTGAATCCCTAGTTCTTTACAGGAGCGTTCGATGAGGTCGATTCTCTCCCCGGCGCTAAAGAGGCTGTTCTTGTTTGGGTTGTGAACCACGACAACCTCAAGATGATCGAAGATGCCGCTTGCACGTCGAATCACCGAGAGGTGCCCGAGGGTCACCGGATCAAACGAACCTGGATATAGAGCTAGCGATGCCACGGAACAAGGTTAGTAGCAATGCGCGCTAGAACTTACTGCGGATATGCCAGAGGTCCGGGAAGACGGGGGCGAACAGGGTTGATGCGAGGTAGTCAACTCCGCTCGAACCACCGGTGCCCATCTTTCTTCCGATGGTTCGCTCGACCATCTTGACGTGGCGGTAGCGCCACTCCTGCAGGCCCTCGTCCAGGTCAACCAGCGACTCCGAGACCATCGATGCCTCCGGGTCACTTCGGTGCAAATTGATTAGCTCTTGCTGAACCTGGTCGTCCGGTTGCCACTGGATGGCGACATCGCGCTCGAGAGCCTCCTTGGAAAACTCTCCTCGGGTGGCGAAGTAACGCAATGCGGAGTCCCAAAGCGATGGCCTCTGCATGGCTTCTTCGACCCTGGCTCGGGCTGGAGATCCCGGGATCAGATGCTCTGCCATGCCCATGCCGGTGCTCTTGTCGGCATCCTTGCCAGCCTGATCCCTTCGCCCCAGGACTGCCTCGAACTCTCGGAACTGAGCCGATTGGAAACCAGATGCTGAGCTGAGTCGATCGCGGAACGAGTTGAACTGCAGGGGAGTCATGGTCTCTAGGATGTCCAATTGCGAGACGCAAGTCTTCATGATGTTCCGCATTCGCCCCAGCAGGGCCAGTGACCTGTGGGTGTCGCCGCGCTCTAGAGCCGCTTGCAGAGCGCTCGCCTCGTGAAGCAGCTGCTTGAACCACAACTCATAGACCTGGTGAATCGTAATGAACAGCAGCTCGTCATGCTCGGGGCCATCACTGAGCGGCTGCTGGAGCTCTAGCAGCTCATCAACTTTGAGGTATGAGATGTAGGTGACGTGTTTTTGATGATTCATTGTTCTTTCCTAGGTGACCCTGCTGCCTGATGCGCTGTAGTTGACATAGTCGTTTGAGGCGACAAGATCTCTGAGGCGCTTGAAACCCTCGTAAACCTCCCCGTAGCTGGTTGGCAGCGGGGAGATGGCAAGCCTGATGGCATTTGGCTCTCGGTAATCGGGTATGACTTTCTTCATGCCGCGCATTGCCGAAGCAATCTGCTTGGCATCAGGGTGAGTGAGAATGATGTGGCCACCGCGCCGCTTTGCATCCATCGGGGTGCCAAGGCCAAAGCCCAATGGCTCGAGCCACTGCTGAAAAAGCCCAATCATCAGATCGGTCCCCTTGGCCGCCTTGGCCTCGATCGCCTCGATACCAGCCTGCTCTATCATCTCGAAGGCGACCTGAACCCCTCTGATGCCAATGATCGAGGGCGAAGCAATCTGGAAGCCTCGGATCTCAGTTGAAGGATCGAATACCGGGCCCATCGCAAACTGATCCTCTTGGGCAAACCAGCCCTGAATCGGAACCTGCAGGCTCTCTTGAAGGTGTTTTCGAACAAAGAGCCAGGCGGGCGAGCCCGGGCCTGAGTTGCCGTACTTATATGTGCAACCGACCGCCAAGTCGACGCCGTTTTTATCAAACTCCAACGCGACCGATCCAACTGCGTGCGAGCAATCCCACACCACCGGGATGTCATGTTTTTTGGCCAGATCGTTGATTTCTCTAACCCACTGCCTTGCCCCCGAGCGATAGTTCACGAACTGGAGTGTGAGTAGCGCAACATCGTTATCGAGGAGAGCCTCCAGCGCCCTGGGGTCAATTAGTTCCTGCTCTGCGGCAATATCGACAGCTCCAGGACCCGACGATCCATCGGTGTTGAGAGTTACCAGTTCGAGTTTGTGCTGTGTGGCGAGCCCCTGAATGATGTAGCGATCGGTTGGGAAGTTTGCCGAGTCGACGATTACCTTTTTGCGATTTGGCCGTGAAGCAATCGCTGCTGCGCAAAGTTGGTAGAGGTTAACACTCGTGGTGTCACAGACCAATGTCTGGCCGGGACCGGTGCCCAGGGCGGCTCTAGCCAACAGGTCGCCTGCGGGTTGAGCCTCATCAATCCAGTGGGACCAGCCATCAACTAACTCCGCCCCCCACTCGTTTCTGAGAAAGGTTTCGGTGGCTGAGATTGTCTTTAGAGGAAGGCGACCGAGTGAGTTGCCATCCAGGTAACAAACCTCTGGATCACTGTGAAAAAACTCCTGACGATACTCCCTTAGGGGATCGTCGGCATCGAGTTTGGCTATCTGTTCTTCGGTTATCTCGCCATTGAGCATGGACTCACTCTACTCAGACCAGCAGCTGATGTTTCGCCAGTTCGGCGTAGAGCGGGGTCGACTTAACAAGCTCCGAGTGGGTTCCGATGCCGATGACCCTGCCATGATCGAGCACGATTATTTGGTCAGAGTCGACAACCGTTGAGAGCCGGTGAGCGATTACCAAAAGGGTTCGATCCTGGGCAACCGCATCGATTGCCTCACGCATGCGCTGCTCGTTTGGACCATCGAGAGCGCTCGTGGACTCATCGAGCAATAGGATTGGTGGCTTCGCCAGAAGCGCTCTTGCGATTGCCAGTCGTTGGCGCTCACCACCTGAGAGCATGATGCCGTCTTCACCAACCTCGGCATCTAACCCCTTTGGGTCCCTCGCTAGCACCTCCGAGAGATTAACCTGATCAAGAACCTCGCGCAGCTGGTCATCGGTGGCCGAGGCGAGGCCGAGCAAGAGGTTGTCTCGAATCGAGCCAGCCAATACTGGGGCGTCCTGTTCGACATATCCGAGCTGTTCCCTAAGCGACTTGCGGGAGAACTCCCTGACGTCTTGTCCGTCTAGGAGAATGGCGCCCTCGGTTGGCTCATAGAAGCGTTCGATAAGGGAGAAGATGGTTGACTTACCGGCTCCCGATGGGCCCACCAGGGCCATGCGAGATCCTCTGGGTACAGAGAAGCTGACTTCATGGATGATGTCCCTTGGCTGTTCATCCTCCTCTGTTGGGTAGTGGAAGCCAACTGCTGCAAACTCGATTGCCGAGGTGTTTTTAGCGAGCCGGTGATCGGCAACGCCTCCAGCCTCCTCTTCTTCCAGCACCATAATCTCTTGAATTCGTGCCAGGGCACCAAGAGCACCCATCACTGAGGTGTAGGCGCCGAAGGCGCTAAGCAGAGGGCCGATCATGAAAAACAACAGAATGACGAAGGTCACCAGCGAAGAGATTGTGGTCGCACCGGTTGCAACCCTGAGGCCTCCAAGACCGAGGACGACGATGAAGGCGGTGTTGAAGGCAATCTGCGCGATAGGGGCGATCGCTGCAGAGAGTCGAGCGATGGACAAGCCCTGCTGATAGGCGGCCTCCGCTTCCTTGTGAATCTCTGCGGTTTCGCGCTCCTCGGCTCGGCTGGCCCGAATGGTTCGAATTGCACTCAGCGCTCGCTCCACAGCGGCCGACATCTGGCCAACCTTTTGCTGGGCCTTGGTGGTGGCGGATCTAATTTTTCTGCCGGTGAAGGCTATTGCCCCAACCGCTGTGAAGACGACGAGCAGCGTGGATCCAAGCAGCAGCGGATCGATAAACGCCATGACGATGATTGCGCCGAAGAACTGCAGCATTCCGCCAATCGCATCAACCAATCCCTGGGTTAGCACGGCCTTGAGCAGGGTCGAGTCGGAGCCAACCCGAGAAACCAAGTCCCCGACGCGACGCTTGTCGTATTGCCAGATTGGAAGCCTAAGGAGCCTTGCCACCAGGGCCCTTCTGGTGTCAAGAACCACACCCTCACCCGTTCGATAGAGCAGGTAATACTGAAAGGCGTTTACCAGGGCCGAACTCAGCACAAGCGCGACGATAAGGATTGCGAGCGAGGTCGTGTCGAGGTTTGCAGAAACCGCTTCGATCAGCTGGCCAATCAGCAGTGGCTGAGCAAGAGCCAGAAGCGAGCCAACCATCGAGAGCACAATGGCAACTGTGAGCACCTTTCGGTGTGGCCTCAGGTAGGGAAACAGGTCTCGAAGTGATGCCCTTGGCCCCTTGTATTCCCGACTCTTGGGGTTTTGAGTTGGGTCTGAGTAGTACTCGCTCACTTTGAAATCTCCCTGTGAAAACCGTCGCCGAAGATTGCCTCGTTTAGAAGAAAGTTGATCTCCGGTAGCGACAGGGCCTCAGTGTAGGCAGTGCTTCTTGAGAACCGCTGAAAGTCGAGGCTTGGAAGCAACCGAACTACCTCCGAGCTACTT
>JAPOHQ010000050.1 GCA_029979375.1 Microbacteriaceae bacterium | reverse complement strand
CAGGGATTCTGGCGCGATATCAACCTCATAAACCTCAAGGAAAACATCGAGCCAACCCGCTCAAGGGCAACGCTGGTTATGCAAAAGGGTGATGAGCACCGCGTCGAACGCGTGCTCCTTAGAAAGATTTAGAGCGAGAGTCGCTTCTCGACGAGAACTGCGATTCTCTCGGCCCAGCCTTGGGCATCGCCCGGCTCTCTAGCCTCAACCATCACCCGAACCAGTGCCTCGGTGCCAGAAGCCCGCAGCAGAACTCGTCCATTTATGCCAAGTTCGATCTGGGCCTGAGAGACCAGGGCCTGAACCTCCGGGTCGCTATCGGTCTTGGTCTTATCGACATTTGGAACATTGATCAGAACCTGAGGGTAGGTGTCCATGACCTGGGCCAGCTCGCTCAGCTTCTTACCGGTTTCGACCATCCGCGCAGCAATATGAAGGCCGGTTAGCACGCCATCTCCTGTGGTGGCATATTGCGAAAAGATGATGTGGCCCGACTGCTCACCGCCGAGGGCGTAGCCCCCCTCGCGCATCTGCTCCAGCACGTAGCGGTCACCAACTGCTGTCTCGATCATTTCGATTCCGGCCTCTTGCATCGCTATCTTGAGGCCGAGGTTGGACATGACGGTAGCAACCAGGGTGTTTCTCGAGAGCTCCCCGGCATCCTTCATGGCGAGGGCAAGAATCGCCATGATGTGATCTCCATCAATAATCTTTCCGGTCTCATCAACAGCGAGGCAGCGATCAGCGTCACCATCGTGGGCAATACCAAGGTCAGCACCGTGCTCTACAACGGCCGCCTGGAGCGCGGAAAGGTGCGTCGATCCATAGCCCGAGTTGATGTTGGTGCCATCGGGATCGGCACCGATGACCACTACCTTTGCTCCGGCATCGGCAAAGGCCTGCGGGGAGATGGCACTGGCTGCGCCGTGGGCACAATCCACCACAACCTTTAGACCCTCAAGCTTCACCGGCATGGTTCCGAGCAGATGGATCAGGTAACGATCTTCAGCATCTGAGAACCTCGTAACCTTGCCGACCTCGCCACCAATCGGTGCCAGGGCGCTGCCGAGCTTGGCCTCGATCTCGTCCTCAACGGAGTCCGGAAGCTTGTGGCCACCGCGAGCGAAGAACTTGATGCCGTTATCCGCCGCTGGGTTGTGGCTGGCAGAGATCATCACCCCGAAGTCCGCATCGAGGTCAGCGGTTAGGTAGGCACACGCAGGTGTCGGGACAACACCCGCATCAAATACATCTACACCGGAGGATGCCAAGCCCGCCGAAACGGCGGCGGCTATGAAATCGCTAGATACTCTTGGGTCCTTGGCGATTACCGCTCTTGGTCTTTCGCCTCGGGAGCGGGAGTAATCACCGAGAACTATTGCGGCAGCCTGGGCAAGGCGCAGCGCAAAATCAGCGGTTATGTCTTTGTTGGCTGTTCCACGAACGCCATCGGTGCCAAACAGCCTGGCCATGGCCTGTTGCCTAGCGCTTGGAGAACTGCGAGGCCTTGCGAGCCTTCTTGAGACCAGCCTTCTTGCGCTCGATGACTCTGGAGTCACGGCTCAAGAAGCCGGCCTTCTTCAAAGCAGCCCGGTTGTTGTCGGTGTCGATCTGGTTCAGTGCACGAGAGATACCGAGGCGAAGCGCACCGGCCTGGCCGGCAATTCCACCACCATCGATGCGTGCAACCACATCGTATGCACCCTGCAGCTCGAGGACCTTAAACGGGTCGGTGATGAGCTGCTGGTGAAGCTTGTTTGGGAAGTAGTCCTCAAAGGTGCGGCCGTTCACGGTGATCTTTCCGCTTCCTGGCATCAGTCGAACCCTGGCTACTGCCTCCTTGCGTCGGCCAGTGCCTGCACCACCCTGCTTCAGCTCGCCACGTGAGCGAACCTTTTTCTCAACAGGATCACTCTCGGTGCTAAAGGTGGTCTCGGCCTCGGTGGCCTCGGTCTCAATTACGTCTTGTTCAGCCAAGTTCTTTTCCTTACTGGGCAATCTGGTCGATGACGAAGGTCTTTGGCTGCTGGGCGGTGTGAGGGTGCTCACTGCCGCTGTAGACCTTTAGCTTCTTCAGCATCTGGTCGCCAAGGGAGTTCTTTGGAAGCATGCCGCGAATTGCCTTCTCGATTGCACGAGTTGGGTTCTTCTCGAGAAGCTCGGCGTAGCTGGTTGCGGTTAGGCCACCTGGGTAACCGGAGTGGCGGTATGCCATCTTCTGGCTGAGCTTGGAGCCGGTCAGGGCAACCTTCTCGGCGTTGATGATGATCACGAAGTCACCGTTGTCCATGTGGGTTGCAAAGGTCGGCTTGTGCTTTCCACGAAGCAGGGTGGCTGCCTGAGATGCAAGCCTTCCCAGCACAACATCGGTCGCGTCAATGACGAACCAGTCGTGGCTCAGCTCACTAGCCTTGGGCGAATAAGTACGCACGCTGAAATACCTCTTAGTTTCTTGTTTGTGATTCCGCAATTTCTAGCGGTTTCAAACCTGTCGGACTACCCGAACCAAGGAGCAAGTCTAGGGGGTTTTATGGCCTTTGGTCAAACAGAAATTTCCTCGCTTGAGCGCAGATTTCGGGCTTTTTCTGCCTGGCTAGCCAACAGCTGGTCGGCAGGGTATTCCACCCCATCCAGCGACAGCCCTCTCGGGTCAACGACCTTGAACCTGGAGGTTCGAACTGCGGCCTGCTGTATTGCCACCAGCTCAGCAACTGTGATCCGGCCCTCGCCGACGGCAATCAGGGCTCCAACCAGAGATCTCACCATGTTGTGGCAAAAGGCATCCGCCTCGAAGGTTATGACGATTCGGCCCGATTCTTCCCGCTCAACCTCAAGTCGCCGCAGCTCGCGGATAGTTGTTGCGCCCGCCCTGGGCTTGCAAAACGCTCCGAAGTCCCTCAGGCCGACCATTTCGGCTGCGGCCTGGGACATCTTGTCCACCTCAAGGACCTTGGGATGGGCCAGGACATAGCGAGCTTGCTTTGGGTTTGGCTCGCACTCAGCATCTGCAATCCCATAGTGATAAAGCCGAGCAGTGGCGGAAAATCTGGCATCGAAGCCCTCTGGAGCCCTCTCAACCTGGCTGACCGAGATATCCTCTGGCAGCAACCCGTTGAGACGCTTGGCACCAAAGGGGGTTCGGCCAAGTCTGGCAAGCTGTGCCTCATCCAGATCGATGTGGCAGACCTGATACCCGGCATGGACCCCAGCATCGGTTCGCCCCGCCACCCGCATTCCAAAATCATCTTGACTGGGACCAAATATCTGCTCTAGGGCAGCGAGCAGCTCACCCTGAACAGTTCGAAGATTGGGCTGTTTGGCCCATCCCGAAAAATCTGTGCCGTCGTAGGCAAGGTTGATCCGAAAACGAGAAAGCCCGCTAGCTGGACCAGCGGGCTTGCTCATGGAATCTACTCTATTCAGCCTTTGGCTCTTCCTCGGCCTCTGCTGGGGCCTCCTCGGCTGGCGCCTCAGCCTCAGCTGCTGGCGCCTCCTCAGCTGGTGCCTCAGCCTCTGCGGCTGGCTCCTCGGCCGGTGCCTCGGCAGCAGTCTCCTCGGCTGGGGTCTCGGCAGGAGCCTCTGCAACCGGTGCTGCTTCCTCCACTACCTCTTCGACCTGAGCTTCGGCTGCCTCTGCCTCAGCAGCTGCTGCCTTGCCGGCAGTCGCCACGTTGTTGCTGAGCTTGACCTTGTTGGCCTTTGGCTTTGGTGACACTGGGTCGAGTACGAGCTCGATTAGAGCCATCGGGGCGTTGTCACCCTTGCGGAAGCCGAGCTTCACAATTCGGGTGTAGCCGCCCTGGCGCTCTAGAACCTGAGGGGCGATCTCGGTGAAGAGCTGGTGAACAACTCCCTTGTCCAAGATCTGCTGCATGACGCGACGACGCGAGGCAAGGTCGCCACGCTTCGCGAAGGTGATGAGGCGCTCGGCAACCGGACGCAGGCGCTTCGCCCTGGTCTCAGTGGTTGTGATCTTGCCGTGCTTGAACAGGCTGGTGGCCATGTTGTTCAGCATCAGGCGCTCGTGAGCTGGTCCGCCTCCGAGACGTGGGCCCTTTGTTGGGGTAGGCATTTGTTTCTCCTTGCGCTACTAGATCTGGTCTTCGTCGAAACCGCCACCGAAGTAAGCGGAGTCGAATCCTGGAACGGCGTCTTTGAACCTAAGTCCCATGCCGGCGAGCTTCTCGCGAACCTCGTCTACGGACTTGGAACCAAAGTTGCGGATGTTCATCAGCTGGTCCTCGCTGAGTGCAATCAGCTCCGAAACGGTGTTGATGCCCTCGCGCTTTAGGCAGTTGTAGGAACGAACCGTGAGGTCTAGGTCCTCAATCGGGGTGGAAAGCTCGTTCGAGGCTGCAACCTCAACCGGGGCTGGGCCAATCTCAATACCCTCAGCCTCGTTGTTCAGCTCCTTGGCCAGACCGAAGAGCTCAACCAGGGTGGCTCCAGCGGATGCAATGGCGTCACGTGGGGCCATCGAAGACTTGGTCTCGACGTCGATTACTAGCTTGTCGAAGTTGGTGAACTCACCTGCACGAGTTGCCTCAACGCGGTAAGAGACCTTAAGAACCGGTGAGTAGATGGAGTCAACCGGGATAACTCCGGCCTCTGCATCTGGGTTACGGTTCTGGCTGGCCTGGACATAGCCACGACCACGCTCAATGATGAACTCGATCTCGAGCTTGCCCTTGGTGTTCAGGGTTGCGATGACCAGGTCAGGGTTGTGAACCTCAACACCGGCAGGAACCTGAATGTCAGCAGCGGTCACAGGACCGGCGGTTGACTTGGATAGGTGAGCAACAACAGGAGCGTCGTGCTCGGAGGAGACAACGAGGTCCTTGATGTTCAGGATGACCTCAACAACATCCTCTTTCACACCTGGGATGGTGGAGAACTCGTGGCTTACGCCCTGAATCCTGATGTTGGTGACTGCGGCACCTGGAATCGAGGAGAGCAGGGTGCGGCGTAGTGAGTTACCCAGCGTGTAGCCAAAGCCTGGCTCCAGTGGGTCGAGGATAAATCGTGAGCGTGAATCGCTTACTACTTCTTCGTGAAGGGTGGGGCGCTGTGCAATTAGCACTATTTGGTTCCTTTCGTCTGAGTACCCGCTATTTGATACTCGTCGGGTTGTGACCTGGCTGGGGCTGACCAGATCGGTTATGAAGTTTTAGTTAGACGCGGCGGCGCTTTGGAGGGCGGCAGCCGTTGTGAGCCTGTGGGGTGACATCCTGAATGGAGCCAACCTCGAGGCCTGCAGCCTGCAGGGAGCGGATCGCGGTCTCGCGACCAGATCCTGGGCCCTTGACGAACACGTCTACCTTCTTCAGGCCGTGCTCCTGAGCCTTGCGAGCAGCGTTCTCGGCTGCCATCTGGGCTGCGAATGGGGTCGACTTACGTGAACCCTTGAAACCAACGTCACCGGATGACGACCAGGAGATAACAGCTCCGGTTGGGTCAGTGATGGTGATGATGGTGTTGTTGAAGGTCGAGCGGATGTGTGCCTGACCTGCTGGAACGTTCTTCTTGTCCTTGCGACGAGGCTTCTTAGCCGCAGAGGTTGCCTTAGGGGTTGCCATTTCTATCTCCTAATCAAGCCGCGACTAGCGGGCTGCCTTCTTCTTGCCGGCTACGGTGCGCTTTGGACCCTTGCGAGTTCTAGCGTTGGTCTTGGTGCGCTGACCGTGAACAGGAAGTCCACGACGGTGGCGGATTCCCTGGTACGAGCCGAGCTCGACCTTGCGGCGGATGTCTGCTGCAACCTCACGGCGCAGATCTCCCTCGACCTGGTAGTTCTTCTCGATCTCGTCACGAAGCGCAACAAGCTGGTCGTCGGAGAGGTCCTTAACTCGGATCTCCTCGGAAATCTTGGTGGTCTTCAGAATCTCGCTTGAGCGAGTGCGGCCAATGCCGAAAATGTAGGTGAGTGCGATTACCACTCGCTTTTCGCGAGGGATGTCCACTCCTGCAATACGTGCCATCTGGATGTGTCTCCTGTTAGTGAGAAGGTCTTCAGCAGCTCCTTCCCCACCTGGCGGATGGGGCCCCGGCCTTCTTCCGGGGGTTAGCTCTCGCTTGGAGTTGCCCTTGTTTATTTAGTTGTAAGGAAGATTGCTTAGCCCTGGCGCTGCTTGTGGCGAGGGTTCTCGCAAATCACCATCACGCGACCGTGGCGGCGAATGATCTTGCACTTGTCGCAAATCTTCTTGACGCTCGGGTTAACCTTCATGTTCTTTCTTTCCTACTTGTAGCGGTAGATGATGCGGCCACGAGTCAGGTCGTAGGTCGACAGCTCAACAATCACGCGGTCCTCGGGGAGGATGCGGATGTAGTGCTGTCGCATTTTTCCTGAGATGTGGGCCAGCACAATGTGCCCGTTGGTCAGCTCTACCCGAAACATTGCGTTCGGGAGTGCCTCTACGACCGTGCCCTCGATCTCAATTACGCCGTCTTTGTTGGCCATGCACTCAACTTCACTACTTTTTTGGCGCTCCAAACACGCGTCAGCCCCACACTGTTTGTAAAAAGGTTTTCACGCAGAAACGCCAAGGGACAATACTAGGGGTTTTTGGGGCGCAATGCTAGTGGCTAATCCAAAGAAATTGGCGTGATTCCAAAGGGCTTTAGCTTCGCTAATCCCCCGTCAGGTTCGGTCAGCACGCTGATCCCATTTTCCAGAACGGCGACCGAGTGTTCCCAGTGTGCGCCGTCGGATCCATCCTGGGTCTCGACGGTCCAGTCATCGTCTTGGATAAACGTTTTTTGGTCGCCGGCAGTAATCATCGGTTCGATGGCAATGCAGAGCCCCGGCTCAACCTTTGGACCAGGATCACGGGTCCGATAGTTGAAAACTGGCGGATCCTCGTGCATCGAGCGACCAATGCCGTGTCCGATGTATTCGCGCAGAATCCCGTAGTTGCCGCGCCTTAGGATGTGCTCC